>JBKHDM010000010.1:0-51320 GCA_046541355.1 Spirochaetaceae bacterium | reverse complement strand
GGTGAGATCAAGGCGTCCGAGCCTGTCCCCGGCAAAAACGTCGACGCCGGCGTCGTAGAGAATGAGGTCCGGTTTGTGACGACGGGTCAGTTCCGGCAGGGTCTCGGCAAGAAGGTCGAGGTACTCCTGGTCTCCGAGCCCGTCGGACAGCGGAAGGTCGTAGTCACTGCGCTGTTTGCGAAAAGGGAAGTTGCTCTCGCAGTGCATGGAAAAGGTCACCAGGTCGGGATACGCCTCGAGAGCTCGGGCGGTACCGTCTCCCTGATGGACATCGAGGTCAACCAGGAGTATCCGTGAGACACTCCCCTCCTCGAGCAGGCACCTGGCGGCGACGGCGAGATCGTTGAGCAGGCAGAAGCCGGAGCCGAAATCGGGGTGGGCGTGGTGGGTCCCGCCGGCGCTGTTACAGGCGAGTCCGTGGCGCAGGGCGAGGCGGGCGGTTTCTATGGTCCCGCCTACGGCGCGAAAGGTGCGTCCGATGAGCGCCTCGCTCCAGGGTAGTCCGATTCTACGCTCCTCTCCTGGAGAGAGGGTTCCCTCGAGGAGGGCGGAGACGTACTCCCGGGTGTGGACAAGCTCCACCACCTCCCGAGGAGCGCTTTCCGGCACGATTGAGGCGTCCTCGGACGTGATCCCCTCGGAAAGGAGGATCTCGTGGATCATCGCAAACTTCGGCATCGGAAAGCGGTGTCCCTCCGGCAGGGGCACAACGTAACCAGGATGAAATACAACCGGAACCACCCTTACCTCGACCCTCCGGAGGTGAGGGCGCTCATCCAGACCGTCCGCTCCGCCGCGCTGAAGTGCTCGAGGGCGTATCGTAACGCGGTGCGAGGCAGGGGCGTCCTCGACAGGAAGCTCTCGAGGGCCGCCCGGTCCCGGTCACCTACCTCCCGGAGCATCCAACCAACAGCGTTGTGAATCAGGTCGTGAGGGTGGGAGGCGAGGGCTGAAGCGATTCGCAGGGCGTCTGCGGTCTCTCCGCGCCGGATAAAGTGCCCTGTAGCGATGATCGCAATTCGATTCTCCCAGAGAGAGGGTGAGGCGGCGAGGGAGTCGAGAAGGGAGCGGTCCCGCTCCTCCAACCACGGTCCGAGAATCTCCGCCGCGGAGCTGTCGACGAGATCCCAGTTGTTGACGTAGTCGGTGTTGTCGAGATAGAGCCTCGCCACCGCGTCGACAAGCTGCCGGTCCGCCCTCTTGCCTTTGATCTTGAGGGTGAGAATAAACAGCGAGGTAAGCCGCGCCTCGTGGATCGGGTCTCGAAGGAGCGTTTTTGCCTCCTCGAGAGGCATATCCCGCCGGCGCCTCGCTATACGCCGCTGTTTCGGCACGGTGACACCGAGAAAACGATCCCCCTCACCGTACTCCCCGGGGCCGCACTTGAAGTACCGATAGGAATGGGCCGCCCTGATCGGATCAGCCTCTGCCTCGAGGTCCGCCAGTACCGCGGCGGCACTCCCCTTTTGCTCATTAGAACCCATGATGCTCCAGTTCTCAGGCAAGAAGCCTGATCTTTGAGAAAATATACTCCAGGGTATCCTCGTTGATAATCACCCTCTGGTAGGGAGAGCCATCGAGCTGCTCCCGCTCCCTGTTTCGATACTGGAGGTACTTCTGCGGTCGGTTTGCGTCGTACCAGTAGGAGAGGCGCATCTTCCCCGCTTCGATCTCCAGGTTCGTCATGCCCCGCTTTCCCAGGACGCAGCCGGAGTTGAACATGCACGGTACAACCAGGCTCTCCCGGTAGAGGCTGTCGGTCTCCGCCGCCTGGGGGTTTTGCTCGACAAGATGGTACAACTCCTGCTTCAGGTAGTTTACCTTCTCCTCGATCTTTACCTGTTTACGCTCCTTGTACTTCGGGTACTTGCGCACCAGTCGTTCTATCTCGAAGGTGATGGAGTCCCGCTTGGACATCGACTCGAACAGCGGTCGATGGGTGTGGCCGATAATGGAGATGATCTTCTGGTCGCTGGCAAAGTCGTAGACCCTCCGCTCCGTCTTGAACCGTTTTCGGCTGTCGTGGGAGACGGAGTAGTTCCTGATTCTCAGCGGGGTTGCCAGATACTTGAGGCAGAAGGCGACCCAGTGGTTGTACTTCTCGTAGCGTTTGGACGCCTGGTGACCGTGAAAGATAAAGAGCTCACCGCTGGGATAGCGAAAGCGCAGCCCCTCGAGAACCGGCTTTTCCAGGAGCTCCCCGGATAGGTGGTAGAGGTCGTGATTGCCGACTATCCGGGTAAAGCCGTTTCGTCTTTCGAACTCCTCGAAAAGCTCGTAGACCTCCTGCCAACGCTCCTTGATCCGAGGCATCCGGAACCGTTGGAGTTCCTCAACATCGCCGTTGAGTATGAGTTTATACCCCCGGGGGAGGTAGTAATCTCTGAGGACCGCGATGAACATCCCGCTGTTATTGAGGAAATCGTCACTCCCCTTGCCTGTGCCCATATGAAGGTCGCTGAAGATGACGTAGCGGTCCTCGTCGGTCAACTCCTGCTCCGGTGAGCCGCGGTAGAGCTGCAGTAGATTGTTATAGCTGAAGGCTTCGCGGCGCATCGAACGTTTTGACACAGTAGGGCTCTCAGGTTAGAGTTCGGTTAACGCCGTATAAAGATAGCACACCACGCCGGTCCCCGACAGCGACCATGTCCGCCTCGGGTACCATAATCGCCCGAGCCTGCCTCCCCCGGTGTCTGAAGCGGCTGGTGAGCTCGAGGTCCGGCAGGGTGTAGACCTCCACCCATCTTCCGTCACAGACAGCCACTGCCTCCTCCGAGGTGTCGCAGGCGACAGTTGTCCTTCCGTTCAGCCGCATTCCGACGCTGCCCACCGGCCTTGCCGAGGGGCTCCAAAGAATAAGATTCTGGTTGTAGTCGACTGTGAGAAAGAGTTTGTGCCGGGAGAGGACGAGCCCTGCGTAGAGACACGGTGCACCGGTAGGTACCGTGGCGATCTCTTCCATGCCAGGAAAGCTCCACAGTGTCACCTCCGGGCTCAACCCTCCGGAGAGGGCGGTTTGCTCCAGAGGGAGCAGAAGGGTTAACCGCCGGCGCGGCACAGTGCGGTAGAAAAGTTCCTCCCCGCTTCGGGCCGCATAGACTCGACAGCTGCCGTCGAGGCCGACGCTGACGAGGTGCACTCCTCCTAGGCCGAAGGCGAGGGCGCAGATCCCTCTTCTATGCTCCCGTAACTCGTAGCGAAGAACTCCCTCGGGGAGTTCCCAGACGCGTATGAGCCGATCGAGTCCGCCGGTGGCAAGGAGTCCTCCACCCGTCGCCAGAGCGGTAACAGCCCGCCTGTGAGCGTCCAGGGGAAGCGCGAGGCGCCCTGCTTTCCAGAGTCCCACGGTGCCGCTGTCGGTGCCGACAGCGAAGCTCTCCGGCTCCTCGAGCTTCAGAAGGGAGCGCAGGGAGGAGCTCTCGATCGGGTAGAATCCGCGGGTTGCCGAAGCAGGCGTCTCCATCCCCGAAATATAGGAAGTAACCCCGGCCATCGTCATCTGCGTCCGCCACTGTGCCGATTACTATAAGGAGAGTAGCGGCTTGTGATATAGTTTTTTCAGGAGGATCGTGAGCAGGCACATGAACCGACCGTCCTACATTGATCTCAACGACAAAGAGAAAGAAGAGTTCCTCTCTCAGCGGGGCAGCTTCAGTCCCGACGAGCGGACCATGTTCCGGGAGCTCCTGGCGTCCTGGGAACCGATGATCGAGTATCAACGCTTTCTCAAGCGCGTTCGTGAGACTGGAGGACCCACCCTCATTCAATCCCTCATGGGAAAGCTCTATAAAGCGCGGGTCGGTCTCCTGCGCACCCAGGTGGTTGATGGTGAGAGACGGCCGGTGGCTATTGTCCTCGCCGAGGAGGAGAGCTTCGACTTCTACTACGAGGCGGTGTGCGAGGCGTACGTCGACCTGACCGATTCGATAGTGAACCTGCTTCCTCTGCGCTCGAGACTCGTCGAGCGAGGGCTCGAGATACCCGAGGAGCATCTGACTCTTCTCGACGCCGAGGCGCTCCCATCGGCGATGCGGGAGAAGGAGAAGCAGGAGCGGTGCATCGCGGTTCTCGCGTCCCTGAACAAGGAGGAGCTCATCCTCCCGAGCAGTCACCTTCGCTCATTTATCAACATCGCCATGCTCAAGGTCCGCTACTACATGAGCAACACCTCCCTCCTCGAGCAGATCGCCCGCTACCAGGACACAAGCCTCATGGCGATCAAACAGAGTCTCGGCGCCAAGGAGCCGGGCTTCTGGCTCGGCCTCTCCTCGACGGTTGTGGATAAGCGAAAAGAGCTGCGCTCGAGCAGAAACGTCAGCGTCGAAAGCGACTTCTACCACTCCTGTTACCTCATCCGCCGGCTCATTACCGCCCAGATGGAGGAGGCAAAGGAGCGAAAGCGTCAGGAGAAGGAGCGGGAAATCGACCTCGAAACCGTGGCGGTAAGCGTTAAGGAGGCGGACTCGCCACTCCTCGAACAGTCGGAGATGGTCTCGATTCTCGAGCAGTTCAAGGGGAAGTACGCCTCGGACTTCGAGGGGTTTCAGGAGGAGTTCTACAGGCGCTACGTCCACAGCAAGGGCAATCGCAGCTTGCCGAAGGTCGTCAAACTCGAGGACAACTACATCCATCGGGACAACGTCTACCCGTTCTTTATCGACCGGTTCCAACTGCTTTCCAGCGAGCTGCGCCGGTATTACAAGGAACTGATGGCCGACGAGCTGAGGCGCAGCAGCGGCAACAACCCGGTCTTCTTCAGTCACGAGAACTTCGAAAACGACATCCGTTCCCAGGTTTCCAACCGGGACAGCTTTGTCTCACAAGTCCTCGCTAAGCCGGCGGTTCTTGCGGAAGCCGTCATCCTCTATGCGAAGCAGAAAAAACAGGTACAAACGGTGGATGAGCTCAAACAGCGGATCTCGGTTTATTTCAATCCGGAAAGCATGAAGCTCCTCGACCTGCCCACCATATTCAACCTCCCCCTCGGCCAGATATACGACGCCGCCTTTGAGCAGCTGCATATCCTCAGGCGAATCTGGGTCCGCCTCACCGGCAAGTACGACGCGGTCCGGGACAAGTTCGTCAGCCGCCAGGTAGTTCGCTCCACCGCCGTTAACCCGAGGCCTAAGCTCAACCTCGCCGACGATACGCCCGGGGTGGTCGAGCCGCCTCGTCCGGACCGCCCCGGGGACCGCGCCCGCAAGAGAGGCGAACCCTCTACCACGGCGCGCTACTCCTCGAGCCGCGGCGACTCGGTACAACGCCGACGGGGAGCGAAAACCGGCGGCGGGGAGCGCAAGGAAGTCAAGCGCCCCTACTCGAAGAAGCAGCAGGACAGTGCCTGGCAGAACTTCGGCGAGTCAATCAAGAAAAAGGACGACTAAACGTTAAGGGTCGGGGGCGCCTCCTGATTCGGCACCACGCTCACCGCCTCGGTCATCCAGCACTGGTCGTAGGTTCCTCCCTCCTGGAGCACGAGATAGAAGTCATAGCTCACCCTCTGATCCTCTATCTCGAGTACAACCCGCTGCACCGCGACCCTCCCCCGGACCACTGTTTCTCCAAAGGTAGCCTCCTCATAGGTGAGCATCGGCCGATAGAGCGGCCCTTTGATCATCTGTGCAAATCGAGCGACCGGCCCGGTAACCTGCCGGTTGGTGGGAGAGGCGAAGCGAAAGGCTATGTCGATGCCCCGGTCCTCCTCATCGTTCGCCCGAAACGCCCGAAGCTGCAGCTCCACGACCTCCCGGGGAGAGAGTTCCGGGTCCGGGGCGACTTCGCTTATCTGGTCAAGCTGTGAGCTTGTTGCGCAGCCGATGAGAAAGAGGACAAAGAGGATTGAAACCATTATCCTTTTCATTACCTTAAGGTATGAAACTTCGTCCGGGAAGCAAACCGTATGTTTGACCAACTAATCATCGGGGGGGGCATTCACGGAACCCTCCTCCAGCTGAGCCTCAAGCGCCGGGGCGTGGAACACGGGGTGATTGACCCTCACCCAGAGCCCCTCGCCCGGTGGAACCGCACCACCGCCGCCTGCGGCATGCGCTATCTCCGCTCCACGAGCAGCCACGGCCTCGAGCTCGACTTTCACGCCCTGCGCCGGTTTGCCCGAGAACGGGGATACGGGAGCAGACACTTTATTCCGCCCTACCTGCGCCCCTCCCTGGAGCTCTTCTCAGCCTATGCGTCTCACCTGGTCGAGAGCGAGGGGCTCGATACCCGGATCAGAGACGAGATCACCTCGATTCGCCGGGAGGCAGGAGCGTACCTGCTCCTCGGTAAGCGAGGTACGTACCGGGCGAGACGGCTTATCCTCGCCCCGGGCAGCCCCGAACCGAAGCCGCCCTGGGAGGGCGACAGGTTTCCCAAGGCGCTTCACGTCTTTGACCGGAGGTTTCGCCTCGAGGAGATAGAGGGGGAGCAGGAGGTCGCGATTGTGGGAGCCGGTGTCACCGGCGGTCAACTCGCCGTCCACCTCGCCGGAAAGGGTGTTTCCCTTACCCTCATCGAGATGAAGGCGCCGGTCCAGGCGGACTACGACGGAAACCCGTGCTACGTCGGACCCCGGTGCGCCGAGGATTTTGAGAGGATCACCTCTCCCGCCGAGCGCAGAGCGCGCATCACTTCAGAGCGCTACCCCGGCACCCTTCCGAGGGATGTCTACGACGAGCTCCTCGATTTGATAGCTCGGGGCCGCGTCAGACTCATCATCGGAAGGTTTACCGGTCTCAAAGAGCGGGGAGGTGGTCTCGAGGTACGGTGGGAGACAACGGCGGGGCCGGGCGGGTCGGGCCGCTTCGACCGGGTGATCGCGGCAACCGGATTCGCCCCGGGGCCGCCGGCCGCCGCTCTCGTCGCCGGCCTCGCCGATACCCTCGCGCTCCCGACAGGCCCGTCGGGCTACCCGTTTCCCGACAGCACCCTGGAGTGGGGCGAGGGGATCTACCTCTCCGGCGCTCTTGCTGAGCTCGTGATCGGGCCGCCGGCGCGAAACATCATCGGCGCCCACCTCGCGGCCCGCAGGATACTGCCCGCCTTTGAGGCGATCCGGGCGGCGTGAGGGCCCTCCCTCACCCGCGGGCGCCGCGTTCTGAGGAGCTTTCCCGCCCGCGGGCCGGGGCGGAGGCTAGACGCCGCTCAGCATCGACAGGCCGCCGTCCACGCCGATTCGCTGTCCGGTAACCCAGGAGGATCCGGGAGACAGGAGGTAGAGGACCGCCGCGGCTATATCCCGGGTCTCCCCTACCCGCTTGAGGGGGTGCCTCTCCGCCGACGCCTCGCGCCGCTTATCGCTGCTCAGCAGTTTCTCTGCCAGGGGGGTATCGGTCAGGGAGGGAGCGACCACGTTGAAGCGCACCTTCTTGGGGGCGAGCTCAGCGGCGAGGGAGAGGGCGAGCCCCTCGACCCCGGACTTTGCTGCGGCGATAGAAGCGTGAAAGTTCATACCCCTCGCGGTTGCGACGGTACTGAAGAGGACCACACTCGATCCCTCCCCGGCGGTGAGGCTGCCGAGGGCGTACTGCAAGACCCGCACCGCCCCGACGACGTTTAACTCATACTCCGACCGGAAGGTCTCGGGAGAGAGTTTCTGAAACGGGGCGAGTTCGATGGAACCGGGAGCGTACACGAGACCGTCGAGGCTCTCCGGGAGCTCCGGAGCGTCTTCGGCGAAGGAGGCGGTTACATCAATTTGGGCAACCTCTGCCCCCTTCGCGGCGAGGTCGTCCATATCCCTGCGGGCCCAGACCCAGACCTCCGCTCCCGCTGAGAGCAGATCCTCGACAACCTGTCGTCCGATGCCCGAGGAGCCCCCGACCACCAGTATCTTCTTGTCGGTAAAGTCGCTTGTCATGAGCGCTAAGGTACTGTCGAGACAACCGTCGTGGCAAAAGGGATATCAACAGGGATATCAGGATGAGAGCAGCTCGAGCTCTTCGCTCTCCGACTGGAACTCGAGAATGCTCGCCCGGATGCTGGTAAAGACGATAGGGTAAACGACGTTGTAGAAGTAGGAGCGCTGCACGATCGCCTGCTTCTGCTCCTCGAAACGGCGCTGAATCCGCTCCCGCTCCTCGTGCATGTATTGCTCGAAGTTGCCGAACTGGATCGGCGTCTCGAGGAACTCCGGAGCCGTCTTGATGATATCCTGGTACTTTCCGAGTTTCTGAAAGAGATCAAAGAGGGAGTACTCCTGGCGAATCCGCTCCTCGAGCTGTTCCATATCTCCGTTACACTCCCGGAACAGCTCATGGTAGCGCCTCGGATACATCGGCTCGAACATATCCCTCCTGCGGATCCTGATCCCTTTGCGGACGAAAAGCTCCTCCATCGCGTCGATTATAAAGCGGTTACCCCGGTACGCCTGGAGGAGCTGCAGGATGATGTCCGCCCCCGATGCGCCCTGCTCGAGGAGACTCTCCGCCTGGGAGGCGATCTGCTCAGGGAGCCCGGGGTTCACCTGGATGCTGTAGGTCTCATACCGGGCGTTCTTTTTGTTTTCGATGGTGACCGGCTTGTACTGAAAGAGCTCTTCCTTCGTTATCTGCTGGTAGCGGCTCCCGAGGATCTGAGCTTCCCGGAGAAATCGTTTGTAATACTCGTCGACTACACCGATCTGATTGAGAATGTCGAAGTACTCCTTGGCGATCCGCAATCCACCGACAGGAGCGGTTGTCTCCATCCGCTTCGCATCAATGACAGGAATGCCGATAACGTCCCACTGCCTGGCGCCCTCGGGACCAAAGTTTCCGATAGTCACCACTCCTACACTCGCCCCGACCCGGATACGGATCTGGAACATCGCGTTCATCGAGGACATGAGAGCCTCGTCCTCCCTCAGCCGGGAGATAATCTCGAACGCGCGCTGAAGAGCTTGGCGGTCCTTCTCAGAGCTGTTCTCCGAGAGAAACCGCTGGTTCGCCTGATTAAAAAGGACCGCGACCCGCTGCATCTCGACGCAGGTAAAAAACAGCTCCTTGGCGATCATCCTCAACGCCTGCGCCTCGTCGCCGGTCCGGGTACGCTCGTCGGTAAACCCACCGTAATGGAACATGACCGAGTCCCCCTCGATCTTGTTGAGATAGCCGCCGTGGCGCTTGAGGACACTGTTGAAGGCGGTGTACAAGCCGTTGAGAACCTCCTGATTCTCCTTGGGACTGAGGAACTTGGAGAGGTAGGTGTAATCGACGATGTCGATAAAACCGACGCCTACGTCGGTTTCCCGGGTACTGCTCGGTATGCCGCCGAGGTCGAGAATAGCGTCCACCAACTGTCGGGGAAGGTAATACTCTTCGATCTGTCGACGCAGCTCATCGGTGTTTCGTGACATGTGCACCTCCCATAATAGGCCCGGTACCACCGTTACGCAAGATCGAGGAGAGAAAGAAGCTCCTCCTCATCGATTATCCTAACCCCGAGCTCCCGAGCCTTCCGGTTCTTTGAAGAACCGGAGTCCGGCTCGTTGGTCACAAGGTAATCGAGGTCCCGGGTTACGCTGCTCTTGGCGCTGCCTCCGAGGCTTTTGACACGCTCCTCCGCCTCCGACCGCTTCATCGTATTGAGGGACCCTGTGAAACAGAAGCTCCTGCCTGCTACCGGGGAGTCACTCCGAGGCGCGACGATCTCGATCGACCCGGTCCTGAGGACCGCGTCCATATGCTCCGCGAGCTCCGACAGACCACGCTTGAGGGTCTCGGCGGTTATCTCACCGATCCCCTCGACCTCAGCAAGCTGTGAAACCTCCGCCTTCCTGAGAGCGTCGAGGCTCGAGAAACCTGCGTTCACGAGTTTCTCAACGATGAGCTCGCCGATCCCGCTGATGTCGAATCCGGCGATAAACTTCGCAAGCCGAACCTGGGAGACCGCCTTCAGATTTCCGAGAGCCTTCCGGGCGATCCCCTCGCCCATCCCCTCAAAGGCGGCAATCTGCTGCGGGGTCACCCGGTAGAGGTCGGCAACGTAGCGAACGACCCCGGACTCGAAGAGCCGATCGATAAGCACCGGACCGAACTCCTTTATGTCGAGGACGGAGATCCATTTTCGAAGGCGGTGCTTCAGTCTCAGGGAACAGGCGAAATTGGGGCAGTAGAGCCGCTTTCCCTCGTTTACCAGCTCGGTCCCGCAGGCGAAGCAGCGGTCGGGAATCTCGATGGGAGCCGCCTGCGCCGGGGTGTGGACTACCTTCTCGATCTTGGGAATGATCTCTCCCCGCTTGGTAATGACCACCTCCGAGCCGATCTGGATGCCGAGCTCCGCCAGATGCTCGGGATGCACCAGGCTCGCCCGCTTGACGGTGGTCCCCGCCAGGCGGACCGGCTCGACGATCGCCACGGGAGTGTAGGTGTTTCCGGTGGTGCTCCAGTCTACCTCCCGGACCTGCGTAACCGCCTGCTCCAGAGTAAACTTGAAGGCGATCTGTTTCTCCGGTCTCGAGCGCTGCATGTCTGCCCGGTCGATGTCGGGGCTCTTTACAACCAGCCCATCGATGTCGTACTCCAGGCTGTCGCGAATCGCCGAGACCTCCTCACGGTAGGAGATCACCTCCTCGGGATCATCGAAGACCCGGTACTCCACCACGTCGAAGCCGTTTTGCCCTAGCCAGGTGAGCTTTGAGACCTCGTCGGCGAAGGCGTCCTCCTCCCGCGTGTTCATCGCGTCGTAGACGAGGACCCGCAGGAGCTCCGCGCCCTTGCCGTCCTTACGCTTCATAACGCCGTTCGCCGCGTTTCGGCAGTTCGCCTTGTCTGCATAGTAGCGTTGGTGAACCTGCCGTTCCATGATCACCTCACCCCGAATCCCACCGGTAAAGGAGTTCGAAAGCTCGGCAATCACCCCCCGCATCCGGGAGACGTTGCGGGTTATCTCGTCCCCAACCTTTCCGTCTCCCCGGGTCACCCCGGCAACGAAACGGCCATCGGAGTACTGCAGCTCGATGCTCGCCCCATCGAGCTTGTACTGGACGACGTATCGGGGGGCGGCGACCTTTTTTGCCCACTTCCTGAACGCCTCCGGGTCCGCCGCCTTCTCCTGACTGCCCATCGGCATGATGTGCTCGCGCTTGGAGAACCCCTCGAGGGCGTCGGAGCCGACCTCCTGAAAGAGAGGATTGTCCTTGTCGAGCCGCTTGAGCTCGTCCCAGAGGGCGTCAAACTCGCTGTCCGGGATCTCCGGCTCCCCCTTGTAGTAGCGCTCCTGATGGTAGCGAATCTGCTGCTCGAGTTCTTGGACTCTATCGCTCATGGCCATACTATAGCGAAACAGGAGGGAGGAATGAAGCGACTCTTTATCGCGGGGGAGCTTGACGAGGGGAGTGCAGAACAGCTCGAATCACAGATTCAGCGGTTTCGAACAACCTTTGCCAGGGAGGCTGAGGCAGTGCGCTGGGTCGCCCGGGAGCGTTACCACCTCACCCTCGTCTTTCTCGGCGACACCGAGGAGAGGCAGATCCCCGGGGTGCGGGAGATTGTGCGGCAATGCGCTTTTCCCGGGATCCCGGAGCTCCGCATAGGCCCACCGATCGTTTTTCCCCGCCCCTCCTCCCCCCGGGTTCTTGCGCGAAGCGTCGGGGCAGGGGCAGAAGAGCTCGGAAAGCTCGCCTCCCGGCTTCGAGGCAGCCTCGAGGAGCGGCAGCTACGGTTCGACAGCAAGCCCTTCACGGCTCACATAACCGCGGGTTATCTCAAAAGGGGTGAGCGATCGCGTCTGAGGCAGGTTGCGACCCTCTGGGTCGGTGCGACGGATTTGGGGGAGATCACCGGTGCGGTCTCGAGAATCACCCTGTTTGAAAGCTCCATCGATTCGCGGGGGCCTCGGTATATCCCCCTCGAAAGCATAGAAGGCTCGAGGAGATAAAAAAAGCCCCGGAGGATAAGGAGGAAACCTCCGGGGCGACCCACTAAAAACAACCAAAACGATGAAGAAACGACGTACACCTTCGCTGCTCGGTTGCGCTCGTTCTACTAATAAAACAACGCCCACCGCCTCAGGTAACAGGATGTTGCAGAATTTTCTTCGGCTTTTTTTATCTACCTAGACCTGCCCAGACCCGAGGGAGCCGGCAGAGGCGCCCCGGTTTTCTCAGGATTCCGTTTTGAGGTACACCGGCGCATCCGGCTCGCCGGAGTCGAGGGCGAAACCCTCCCAGCGCGCCTCGGCGAGGAGAGCGTCGGTCCGCCCCGCTGCCCCGGAGATGCCGGTCCGCCCCGCTGCCCCGGAGATGCCGGTCCGCCCCGCTGCCCCGCAGCCTCCCGCCGGCCCCTCGCCGATCGCCCTGATCAACCAGCCGGCGAGCCCTCCCCGGCCCTGCTTTGCGTGGACCGAGAGCCTGCGCCGCCGCCCGTCCCGGAGGGTGAGGAAATCGGGGCGAATAAGGCGGACCCCCGCCCGGCGAATCCGATCGATATCGAGGAGACGGCTGTACTCTCTAGAGGCGAGGTCGAGGATCACCGGCTCTCTTTTGAGAGCGTCCTCTGAGAGGAGCGCATCGTTAACCCGCCCCCGCCAGAAGGACTCGAGGCTCCCGGCCCCGGGGATCGAGTGTTCGAGGTCGAGACGGTACGCCTCGATAAGGTCAAAGGGTCTCAGATACCCGTAGAGCCCAGAGAAGATCCGCAAGGTTTCGCCGAGGGTCCCGCAGGGGATCCGAGAACCGCCTGCCGCGATAAGGGAGCTAAAGGCGGGCCCGCGAAACAGGTCGACAGCTCGATGAGCCGGGGCATTTTTCTGGTAGAGATCCCAGACCTCATCGAGTTTCGCCGCGGAGAGAGAGAACAGTTGCCCCAGCAAATCCCTGTCGAGGGAGGCGAGAAGCTCCCGGAACCGCTTCGCCTCGGTGGCAAAAAGCGGTTCGCTTCGGTCTGCGCAGTCGACCAGCGCAGCCGCCCCGGCCCCGGCCTGCCGCTTTGCAGGGGAGAGGAGAATGATCACAGCTTTCCGGCTAGTTCTTCGTCCTGGGCAAGGGGGTGGATCTGCTTGCGATAGCTTTCGTAGTCCTCACCGGCGTGGTAGCTCGACCGTACCAGTGGGCCCGCCTCGCAGTGGATAAATCCGAGCTCCAGGGCGCTCTCCTTGAGGGAGGCAAACTCCGCAGGCGTCCAGTACTTCTGCACCGGCAGATGACGTCGGGTCGGCTGGAGGTACTGGCCGAGGTTCATCACCCGTACGCCGTTGTCCAGGAGGTCCCGCATCGACTCGACGATCTCCTCCCGGCTCTCCCCGAGCCCGAGCATCATGCTCGACTTGACCACCGCCGTCGGATCTATCTGCCCGGCATTCCTGAGAACAAGCAGGGAACGGTCGTAGTCACTTCGGGAGCGGACCTGGGGGGTGAGGCGGCGGATCGTCTCGATGTTGTGGCTGAAGATCTCCGGCTTCGCCGCCATAACCTCGGCGACCGCCTCCCGCTCACCCATGAAGTCGGAGGTGAGGACCTCTACCGAGCACTCCGGGGCGGCGTGGTGGATCGCTCGGACGGTCTGGGCCATGATTGAGGCGCCCCCATCCTTGAGCTCGTCCCGGTTTACCATCGTTATGACCACGTGGCGCAGGCCCATCTGGGCTACCGAGTCGGCGACCCGTTTCGGCTCGGTCCAGTCGATCGTCCGGGGAAGACCGGTTTTGACCGCGCAGAAGCGGCAGCGGCGGGTGCAGGTGTCTCCGAGGATCATGAACGTCGCGGTGCGGTGCTCGCCCCAGCACTCGTGGATATTCGGGCACCGCGCCTCCTCGCAGACCGTCGTGAGACGCTCCTCCCGCATAAGGTTTTTCAGGTAGCGAAAATTGTCGTTGGTGTTGAGCTGTATCTTAAGCCAGTCCGGCTTGCGCTGGTACGTTTCACCCATGTCCCCTAATCTACTTTCAAGGGTGCGGTAAGTACAACACCCGTTTACAACAGCCGTTATTGACACACCCCCCGGTGCCCTCTACCTTTGGTTTCCATGAAAATCCGGTATAACGCCCCGGTCACCCTAACCTTTGCCCTCACAGCTACGGTGATACTGCTCCTCGACACTACCTTGCGGCTCTCTCTCGCCTCGCGCTACTTCTCCATCGGAGCGACACTGAACTGGGGGAACCTCATCGAGTACCCGCGGCTGGTCCTGCATATCCTCGGACACGCGAACTGGACCCATTTTATGAGTAACTTCGCCTTTATCCTGCTTCTCGGTCCGATCCTCGAGGAAAAATACGGCGGCGCCAACCTTTTGTTCATGATGATCATCACCGCTCTTGTTACCGGACTACTTAATGTCGCGCTCCTGCCCACCGGTCTGCTCGGAGCGAGCGGCATTGTATTTATGATGATTCTCCTTGTATCCTTTACCAATATCCGGCAGGGAGAAATACCCCTGACCTTCATCCTGGTGGTACTGATCTACCTCGCCCGGGAGATCGTCGCCTCGGTCCGGGAGGACTCCATATCTCAGTTTGCTCACATCGTGGGCGGCATGTGTGGCGGCCTGTTCGGTTTCTTCCGTGTCGGCCGCCGAACCTGAAGAGAGCACGCGTATGTATGAAAAACTGGACCAGCTCGCCTCCCGGCACCGGGAGGTTGAGCAGCTCATCAGCGACCCCGAGGTCCATCGGGACCCCCTGCGTTATAAGCAGCTGATGCAGGAACACTCCCATCTCACCGAAATCGTCACCGCCTACGGGAAGCATAAAGAACTAAAATCAGAGCTCGAAGAGGCTCGGGAGCTCGCCACCGCTGAGGGTGAACCGGAGATGAAGGAGATGGCCCGGGACGAGGTCGCGCGTCTGGAGGAGGCCCTCGAGAGAAGCTCGAAAGAGCTAAAGCTCCTGCTGGTGCCGAAGGACCCTCTGGACGTCAAGAACGTGATCATGGAGATTCGCGCGGGTACCGGAGGAGATGAGGCCGCCCTCTTCGCGGCGGATCTCTTCAGGATGTACAGCCGCTTCGCCGAGCTCCGGCGCTGGAAGCTCGAGATCATCGACTCCAACGAGACCGAGATCGGCGGTTTCAAGGAGGTGATCTTCTCCCTCGCCGGTAAGAGCGTATACGGAGAGATGAAGTACGAAAGCGGTGTCCATCGTGTACAACGGGTCCCTACCACCGAGAGCGGCGGCAGGATCCATACCTCGGCGGTGACCGTTGCCGTGCTCCCTGAGGCGGAGGAGACGGACGTGGAGGTTAAAAACGAAGATCTGCGGATCGACGTCTACCGTTCTTCGGGCCCCGGAGGGCAGAGTGTCAACACAACCGACTCGGCGGTCAGGATTACCCACATCCCCACAGGGCTTGTGGTGACCTGCCAGGATGAGAAGAGCCAGCACAAGAACAAGGCGAAGGCGCTTCGAGTGCTCAAGGCGCGGCTCTACGAGATCGAGGAGAAAAGGCGGCAGCAGGAGCTGTCCACCGCTCGCAAGAGCCAGATAGGCTCCGGCGACAGGAGCGAGCGGATACGGACCTACAACTTCCCCCAGAACCGCTTTACCGACCACCGGATCAACCTCACCATCTACCGCCTCGACGCGATCCTCGCCGGGGACCTCGAGGAGCCCCTGGAGGCGCTCAAGCTCACCGACCGGGAGGAGGCGCTCAAGCAGGCGGTCTGAGGATGGCCACGATCCGGGATCTCCTCGCCTGGGGGAGTCGGGAGCTCGCCGCTCTCGAACGCCCCACCCATGAGGCGTCGCTCCTGCTCGCCGGCGCCTGCGGGTGGAGCAAGGAAAAGCTCTTCGCAGCGATAACCGACTCCCCCTCGGAGGAGGCGGAAAAACGATTTCGAGGTTGGGTAGCCCTGCGGGCCGCCGGCCGGCCGGCCGCCTATCTGTTGGGCGAGAAGGAGTTTTACGGCAGGACCTTTCGCTGCGACCCGAGAGCCCTCATTCCCCGGCCGGATACCGAAACCGTGGTGGAGCGCGCCCTCGAGCTTGCCCGTCGTCGGGATCCTGACGGTAAGGGTCTACGGATCCACGACTGCTGCACCGGAACAGGCTGCATCGCCATAACCCTTGCCCTGGAGCTCAAAGAGGCAGAGGTAACAGCCTCGGACATATCCCTCGAAGCTCTCGAACTCGCCAGGGAGAACTGCGAGCGCCTCGCTCCGGGGCGGGTGGCGTTCTTCGCCTCCGATCTCCTCGAGACGGTTCCCCGACCCCCCGTCGACATCCTCACGGCGAATCCCCCCTACCTCACCCGAGAGGAGACCGAAGCCGCCCTCGCCGAGGGATGGGGAGAGCCGTCGATCGCTCTTGACGGCGGGGAGTCGGGAGTTGACCTCATAGATCGTCTGATCGAGGAGGCTATGGAGTCTCTCAACAAAAATGGATATATTCTGATCGAGGCTGCTGATCATCAGGCAGAGGATATACGGCACCTGCTTCGCCTCCGAGGTTACCGAGAAATCGAGACATTCACGGATCTCGCAGGGCTGGAGCGGTTAACAGTAGGACGGTATGGTTCAGACCATTAGTGACCTCCAGAAGCTTATCACCTACCTCTCCGAGGAGGAGCAGAAGCTGGTGCTCCGGGCGGCCGGACTCTCCGAGAAGCTCCATGAGGGACAGGTCCGCGACAGTGGCGAGCCCTACTTTGTCCATCCCCTTCAGGTATCCGAGATCCTCGCAGAGATGCGCCTCGACGCGGCGACGATCTGCGGCGCCCTGCTCCACGATGTACTCGAGGACACCACACTCACCCGGCAAGATCTGCGCAGGGACTTCGGTAAGGACGTGGAGCTGCTGGTAAACGGGGTGACCAAAATCGCCCTGGTAAAGTCTAAGAACAAGAACGTCCAGGAGTCGGCGACAATTCGAAAGATGCTCTTTGCCATGGTAAAGGACATCCGGGTCATCCTCATCAAACTCGCCGACAAGCTGCACAACATGCGCACCCTCGGCTACAAGCGGGCGGAACGGCAGCGAACCATCGCCCAGGAGACCCTCGACATCTACGCCCCCCTCGCCGGGCGCCTCGGTATCAGCTGGATGAAGGATGAGCTCGAGGACCTCTCTCTCAAGCACCTCAACCCGGGGATCTACCAGGAGATAAAGCGATTCGTCTCGGACAAAAAGGGTGAGCGGGCCGCCTACCTCCAACGGGTAAAGGGCGCGATCTATCACGCCGCGGCGGAGGAGAACCTCTCGGTTGTAGTGGAGACCCGGGCGAAGCACTTCTACTCGATCTATCAGAAGATGAAGCGCTTCGGCAAACATCTCGACGAGATCTACGACCTCCTCGGCATCCGTGTTCTGTGCGACTCGGAGTCCGAGTGTTACACCATCCTCGGCCTCGTCCACCGGATTTGGCCCCCCATCGAGGGTCGATTCAAAGACTATATCGCCATGCCGAAGGCGAACCAGTACCAGAGCCTTCACACCACGGTCCTCTCCTTCGACGGAAAGACCCTCGAGATCCAGATCCGTACCAAGCGGATGCATCAGACCGCGGAGTACGGAGTCGCCGCTCACTGGATCTACAAGCGCGGGACGAGCCGGGATCAGGTCAAGAGGGACGATCTTGCGATCATCAGCAGGGTCAAGGATTTGAACGGCGCACGTATCACCTCCGGGGAGTTTCTCGAAGAGATAAAGCGGGAACTCCTGAAGGACTCGATCTACGTCTTTACCCCGAAGGGAGACGCCATCGAGCTGCCGAAGGGCTCGACGGCGATCGACTTTGCCTACCATATCCACACCGAGGTCGGGAACCACACCTGTGGGGCAAAGGCGGACGGCTCGATAATCCCGCTCAAGGAACCCCTCAAAAACACCCAGGTGGTGGAGGTCATGACAAACCCGAACGCCCACCCCCACCTCAACTGGCTCCGCTACGCCCGGACCTCCCGGGCGAGACAGAAGATCCGGCACTGGCTGAACAAGCACGACGAGAACCTGATCATCAATCGCAGTATCGTCGCCCGACGCAAGCCGGAGGCAGATAAGACAGCCGTCGAGACCCAGGTCAAGGAGCGGGAGAAGCATAACACCGGCAAGCTCATGGATGAGGAGAAGGTCGCCGTCAAAGTCGGGGATGAGCGAAACATGATGATCCGTTTTGCCGGGTGCTGCTCACCCTCTACCGGGGACGCGATCGTCGGGTTCATCTCCCGGGGTCGGGGAATCATTATTCATCGCCGGGACTGCTCCAATCTCAGGTTCATCAACGACCTCGCCGAACGAAAGATCGAAGTCGAATGGGAGACGGTTTCCCCCAAGACGACAAAGCGATTCCGGGTAACAGCCCAGAAAACCAACGACCTGTTCTCGGAGATCGAAGGGGCAGTGCGCAAGTACCAGGGGCACCTGATCGAGGGGAGAATCGACGAGAATGACCAGGGCAAGCTCGAGGGATTTTTTACCATGGAGCTCGAACGCCAGGCGGACGTCAAGCGGGTCATGAAAAGCATCCGGGCGATACCGCACGTTACAAACCTCTCGGAGAGCGTTTCCCGTTCCGCGTGACAGACTACTGTTGTCCCGGCCCTGCCTGAGGCGTACCTTTTGATCCACAATATCACTGCTCACAGGAGGCAATAATGGCAGCGATCACATTCAAGGGTAGCGCGGTGGAGACCGTCGGCGAGCTTCCGCCGAAAGGCGAGAAGGCTCCGGATTTCACCCTCACCAGGAGCGACCTTTCCGACGTCTCCCTCGAGGACTTTTCCGGCAAGAAAAAGATTCTCAACATTGTCCCGAGCCTCGAGACCGGCGTTTGTGCCGCTTCAGCCCGCCGCTTCGAGGCGGAGGCGGGTAAACTCGACAACACCGTGGTCCTTACCATAAGCAAGGACCTCCCCTTCGCCGGCGGAAGGTTCTGTCAGAGCGAAGGGATCTCCAACGTCATCACCCTCTCTCAGATGCGGGACGAGAGCTTCGGCAAAGAGTACGGCGTCACCATGAAGACCGGACCCCTCGCCGGGCTGCTGAGCAGGGCGGTGGTCGTCCTCAACGAGCAGAACGAAGTGATCTACACCGAGCAGGTACCCGAAATCGCCCAGGAGCCGGACTACGATCGCGCCCTCGAAGCGGTAAGGTAACCAAACCGCCCCCGGGCCCGCCCCGGGGCGCTGCGACCGGTCCGGGCCGGTCCGGTTCGGGCCGGCGGCCCATTCTCCCGCCCCGGGGCGCTGCGACCGGTCCGGGCCGGTCCGGTTCGGGCCGGCGGCCCATTCTCCCGCCTCGGGGCGCGGCGACCGGTTCGGGCCGGTTCGGTTCGGGCCGGCGAAGTTGACAGAGTATCCTTGCCCTGTCAAACTCCAGGGCTGTTGTTATGGCCGCCACCATCAAGGATGTCGCGCGAAAGGCTAATGTTTCCACCGCCACGGTTTCGAGGGTCATTAACCGGGACAACCGGATCGCCCCGGCAACCCGGCAACGGGTCCTCGAGGCGATAGCGTCCCTCTCCTATCGGGTCAATCCGATCGCCCGGAGTCTCAAGTCGAACCGCACCCTGAGCGTTGGTTTCATCGCTCCGGAGATTGCGAACGAGTTCTTTATGCGGGTCGCAGAGGGCGTGGAGCTCACCTTGCGGGACAAAGGCTACAACATGATCCTCTGTGGAACCAATGAATCGGTAGCCGAGGAGGAGGAGCGCATCGAGTTTCTCCTCGAAAAGCATATCGACGGGCTTATCGTGATTCCGAGCAGCAGTCGCGGGGATCACATAGCCGGTGCCCTCGCGGGCAGATCGGTGCCGGCGGTGCTGGTTGACCGCCTGGTGGAAGGCTTTGAAACCGACGCGGTCCTCGTTGATAACACCACCGGCACCTATCGGGCGATCCACAACCTCCTCCGCCGGGGACATAGCAGTTTCGGCTTTATCGGCGGCGATCTTCAGCTGACCCCGGCTCGGGAGCGCTACGAGGGCTTTCTCTCGGCCCTGAGGGAGTTCGGCGTGGAGATTCCCGAACGGAATGTGAGGTTTGGGGACTTCCATGTTGAAAGCGGCTACAATCTGCTCGGGGAGCTTCTCCGACAGGACAACCCGCCACGAAGTATCTTCATTTCCAACTACTTTATGCATATCGGCGCCGTCCGATACGTCGTGGAGCATCGGCAGAGTCTCGACCCCGGGCTCTTCCTGGCGAGCTTCGACGACATGGAACTCTCCTCGGTAACGGGGCTCGCGAGCCTTACCATCGCCCAACCGGTCTCCCGGATCGGGCAGGAGGCCGCAACCCTTCTCCTCCGACGACTTGCCGGAACCGTGACAGGAGCGCCGGAGATCCGGCGACTCGCAACAGAACTTGTATTCCACGAGGCGTGAACAGCGTATGAAAAAGCGTATCACCAGGGACTCCCTCTCCCAACAGCGGGATCTCATAGCAGGCTCTGTGCGGGCGGCACTCTTCGCGGCACTTATCACCGTCGGGAGCTACATCGTCATTCCCCTCCCCTTCTCACCGGTGCCTATCGCCCTGCAGAGCGGGTTTGTGCTTCTCGCCGGTGTCATCCTCTCACCGAGCTCGGCGATCGCAAGTGTCGCAACCTACCTCTTTCTCGGCGCCCTCGGGCTTCCGCTCTTTGCCGGAGGAACCGGCGGTCTCGGCCATATCCTCGGTCCCACCGGCGGCTATCTGGTCGGTTATCTGCCGGCGGTAGCCCTCACCTCCATGCTCTCGGGCAACTCCCTGGGGCGATACATCCTCGCCGCCACTGTCGGGACGGCGGTGATCTATCTGTGCGGGGTGAGCCGGCTTGGAGTAACCCAGGGCATGAGCGCGGCCGAGGCGGTCAGCCTCGGGATGATTCCCTTTCTCCTCGGGGACGCCATCAAGATTGCCGCGGTATCCGCTGTGGCCGAGACGTTCCGCGCCGTCGACCCCGGGGTGGCCCGGGAAAGCTGAGGTGAAGGACCTCACCCTGAGCCTCAGGGATCTGAGCCTCACCTTCGAAAACGGCGTGAGAGCCTTGCGCGGCGTCTCCCTCACCCTCACCACCGGGGAGTTCCTCGTCCTCGCCGGCAGCAACGGAGCGGGGAAAAGCGCCCTTCTCAGGGTCGCCGCCCGGCTCATTCCTCCCAGCGAAGGGGAGCTCTCCGTCGATTTCGCCGAGGGGTCCTGGGATGAACGAGCGTTCCGTAACGCCGTCCGGCTCGTCGTCCAGCATCCCGCCCGCTACCTCCTCGGCCAGACCGTGCGGGAGGAGCTACAGATCGCGGCGAGGACCGCCGAGGCGACGGAGGCCGATATCGAGGGGCAGCTGCGATACTTCGGCCTCGAAAGCGTTGTTGACCGGGCGGTTCACGCCCTCTCCGGGGGGGAGCAGCGCCGCCTCGCCCTCGCCGGCGCGATCATCGGAAGTCCGAGGCTCCTGCTGTTCGACGAGCCGTTCCTCGAGCTCGACTATCCGTCGACCAGGTCCTTTCTCTCCCTTCTACAGGATTTGCGCAGGCGCGGCTGCGGCATTGTCGTTGCCACCCATGACTACCATCGCACCTTAGCCCACGCCGACCGGATGGTACTACTCTCCTCAGGGACGGTAGCCGTCGACGCGAGCCCCGAGGAGGGCTGCCGTCGGGCGAGTGAGTTCGGATTGCGGCCGCCGGGGGAGCCGGTCGAGGCGCTGACCTGGCTCGGGGAGGGATAGCACGCTGTTCTTTCGCTCCATTCCCGGGGATACCCTCCTCCACCGCATGGACGAGCGGCTCCTGTTTGCAAGCTACCTCCTCTACCAGCTTCTCATCGTCACTTCGGCCCCGATTCCACTGATCGGCGTGACCCTCTTCACCCTCGCCCTCCCGTACCTTCTGGCAACAAGCCTCGCCTCGTTACTTGTTCCCCTCAAGCGGTTTCTCATCCTGCTGCTTGTTCTCGCTTCGATCGCTCCGCTCACCGCTCTGTTCTCCCGCTTCTCGCCGCTTCCCGCTCTGTTCGAGGGGCTGCTGCTGTTCGCCCGGGTGCTCTCCCTCCTCCTGAGCGCCGCGGTGATGCTCGGCGTCCTCTCTCCCGCCGGGGTAGCCCGGGTGCTTCGCTGGGCGTGCGCACCCTTCGGGCGGCCGGGGGAGACGCTCTCGGTGATAACCGTTGCCTTCTTTGCGATCCTCCCGAACCTCGAAGTTCTCCTCGATGAGCAGCGAGAGGCTCGACGCCTCAGAGGCGCCGCGATTTCCGGCCCCCTCCGGCGGGCGCGCTACACCCTCTACCCCCTCCTCCGGGAGGGACTTCAGGAGGCTGAGACCCTCACCGACGCCTTTATCGCCAGGGGATTTCTCCTCTATCCCGAGGGAGAGGGCAACCGCTTTCGCCACTGCCCCGGTGAGACCCTCCTTCCTCTCGCCCTAACCGCAGCTGTTCTGGTCGCGCTCCTGCTGTAGCCGCGCTATGATGGGCGCCATGAAGAGCCACATCGTTCTCCTGGAACCGGAGATTCCGCAGAACACCGGAAACATAGCCCGCACCTGCGCCGCCCTGGGTGCGGATCTCCATCTGGTGGAGCCCCTCGGCTTCTCCCTGGAGAACCGCTATCTGAAACGGGCAGGTCTGGACTACTGGCCGGATGTGACGGTTCACACCTATCCCGGCCTCCCGGCCCTCTTCGAGCGGTTTGAGGAACGCTCCTGTTTTTACGTGACCACAAAGGGTGTGCGGCCGTTCTCTGAGACGCCCTATCCCCGGGAGGCGGTTTTTCTCTTCGGGAAGGAGAGCGCCGGACTGCCGGACGAGCTTCTCGACTCGAACCGGGAGCGAACCCTCCGCCTCCCGATGCGTGAGGGAACTCGGTCGATCAACCTCTCGAACTCCGTCGCTGTTGTTGCCTACGAGCACGCGAGACAGTACGGTTATGCGGGACTGATAAAGGAGAGAGCAGGATGAAGCAGATAGGCATCATCGGATTCGGATTTATGGGAGAGGCGCTCATCAAAGGTATTCTCGCCGGGCAGGCGCCACCTGCGGTCGGGGTTATCGAGGCCGCCGAGGCGCGGCGCAGCCTCGCCCGGGATGAGTACGGCTGCCGGGACTACGGCGAGGACTTTGCCTCCCTCTTTGCGGACTCCGACCTCGTAATCCTCGCAATAAAACCGCAGCAGGCAGATGAGCTTTTCCCCGCCCTCCGGGATCCGGCCGGGAACACCCCGGTGCTCAGCGTCCTCGCGGGCACGACGAGCTCCCGGATCAAGGAGCTCCTCGGAACCCGACCGGTGATTCGATTCATGCCGAACCTCGCTGCCGCACAGCAGCGCTCGGTAGTCGGAGTCTGCTTCTCCCGAGAGGTGGAGGAGCCGCTGCGCTCCGAGACGATTGCCCTCGCTTCGGCGGTCGGGACTCCGATCCTCCTGTCGGAGAGCCAGATGAGCGCTATCACCGGGCTGTCGGGCTCGGGGATCGCCTTCGTCTTCCGTTTCATACACGCCCTCGCCCTCGGCGGTACCCGAAACGGCATCCCCTACTCCCAGAGTCTCGAGGCGAGTATCGCTGTTGTGGAGGGGGCGGCGGCGGTTCTCCGAAGCGGTGGTGTCCATCCCGAGGAGATGGTGAGTCGGGTTTGCTCTCCCGGAGGTACCACGATAGAAGGGATCGTCGCCCTCGAGGAGGGGGGGATGAGCGCGTCAGTGATTGACGCTGTGACCCGGGCGGTAGAGCGTTCGCAGGAGCTTGAAGGGGGGGGGCGGTAGTGACTGTCCTCCACCCTGGGGATGGAACCGAGACAAGCCTTTGCAGAGCAAAGCTTACTGTCCTCCACCCTGGGGATGGAACCGAGACAACCCTTTGCAGAATAAAGCATTACACCCGCTGAAGTCCGATTTCGGACTTTGCCCCTCGCTAATCGCCGCTATCTGCCCGGGGTAGCTGGAAATACGCAACCCCAATATCCCCAGGGTGGAGGACACTAATGACAGAGAGCCGTGGCCACGGGTAGTATGAGCCCATGCTTGACCTGAGGTTTATCCGCGAGAACAGTGACGCCGTCAAGGCAAATGTAGAGGCCCGCCACGTCGAGGCCGATGTCGAGCGAGTCCTCGAGCTCTACGACCGTCGGAACGAGGCGATCCAGGAGATCGAGGCGCTGCGAAAACGGCGCAACGAGAACGCCGCCGCCATGAAATCCAAGCTCTCAGACCAGGAGCGGGAGCGACTGATCAGCGAAGGAAAGGAGCTCAAGGGGCTGCTTCCCCAGCTCGAGGAGCGCCTCGGGCAGATCGAGGAGGAGCTCAACCGGGAGGCGCGGCGAATCCCGAACATGACCCACCCCGACGCGCCCCGAGGAGCCGACGAGGAGTCGAATCGGGAGGTCGCCCGGTTCGGGGAACCGAGGCAGTTCGACTTTGACGCAAAGGACCACGTAGAGCTCGGACAGGAGCTCGACATTATCGATTTCGAGACCGGCACAAAAGTCTCGGGGACCAAGTTCTACTATCTCAAGAACCGGGGAGCACTCCTCGAGCTCGCCCTCAGCCGCTACGCGATGGACATCCTCGAGGCCCACGGTTTCGTCCTCACCATTACCCCGGACATTGCACGAACCGAGATCGTCGAGGGGATCGGATTCAACCCCCGGGGAGGGGAGAGCAACATCTACACCCTCGAGGGAGAAGAGTCCTGCCTCGTCGGCACCGCGGAGATTACCCTCGGCGGCTACTACGCCCGGGAGACGTTGCCGGGGGAGAAGCTCCCCCTCAAAATGGCCGGCCTCTCCCACTGCTTTCGCCGGGAGGCGGGGGCGGCGGGCCAGTTTTCCAAAGGGCTCTACCGGGTCCATCAGTTCACCAAGGTCGAAATGTTTGTCTACACCAGGCCTGAGGAGTCGGAGGCGATGCTCGAGGAGCTGCGGGGGATCGAAGAGGAGATTTTCCGCGGGCTTGAAATCCCCTTTCGCGTCGTGGACACCGCTACCGGCGACCTCGGCGGTCCGGCCTACCGGAAGTACGACCTCGAGGCGTGGATGCCGGGGCGGGGAGAGTCCGGTGGCTGGGGTGAGATCACAAGCACCTCGAACTGTACCGATTACCAGGCCCGACGCCTGGGGGTCCGCTTCGTGGAGGAGAGCGGCGAAGGTGGAAAGCGGCGGGAGTTTGTCCACATGTTAAACGGCACCGCCATCGCCATCTCCCGGGCGATTATAGCGCTCCTCGAGAACTTCCAGCAGGCCGACGGCTCGGTCCGGATCCCGGAAAAGCTCGTCCCCTACTGTGGATTCGAGGTAATAGAGAAGCGATGAGCCCCGGCGAGGCGGCCGGGCAACCCCGGCAGAGTGGCCCCGCCGGGCCGCCCCGGGTGATCGCCGAGATCGGCACAGCCCACGGCGGCGATATGTCAAAGGCGGCGGAGCTCATAAACGCCGCCGCCGAGGCGGGAGCAGACGTCGCCAAGTTTCAGGCGGTGATCGCCGATGAGATCGTCCATCCCGCCGCCGGCTCGATCGAGCTTCCCGGGGGACCGACGCCTATATACGAACGGTTCCGGGCACTCGAGCAGAAGCCGGAGTTCTACGCCGAGCTCGAGGATCGCTGCCTCGAGGCGGGGATCGGCTTTCTCTGCACACCCTTCGGTCTCGCCTCAGCGGGGATGCTCAAGGAGTTACGGATACGGGAGTGGAAGGTCGCCTCCCCGGAGCTGAACCACCTCCCCCTCCTGCGTTATCTGGGAGAGACGGGCGTGCCGGTCATTCTCTCCACCGGGGTCTCCCGATTAGCGGACATAGAGCTCGCCCTCGAGACGCTCCGCGCCTCCGGTTCTCGACAGATCACCCTGCTACACTGCATCACCGCCTACCCCGCACGGGAGGAGGAGTACAACCTCGCCCTCCTCCCGCACCTCGCCTCTCTGTTCGGCGTCACCGTTGGTCTGTCGGACCACACCACTGACCCGCAGCTGCTTCCGGGACTCGCCGTGCTCCAGGGCGCCGGGGTGATCGAAAAGCACATCACCCTCTCCCGGGATTCCGGCGGCCTCGACGACCCGATCGCCCTCGAGCCGGGGGAGTTCGCCGGGACGGTCGCCACGGTCCGCAGGGTCTGGCAGCTCCTCCGGGCGGGGGCGGGAGTCGAGACGGTCAGACTCGAGTTCGAGGACGCCTACGGCACGGAGCGGATAGCCTCGATTATGGGGGACGGGGTAAAGCGCCTCGCTCCCGGGGAGCGGGGCTCTTACGGCAGGACCAACCGGTCGATTGTCGCGCTTCGAGACCTGGAGGCGGGTGAGCTGATCGAGGAGTCTTGCGTCGCTCTGCTTAGAAGCGAGCAGAACGTCGAGCCCGGCCTCCACCCCCGGGAGCTCCCGGAGATTCTCGGGTTACGCCTCTTTACACGGGTCGTCGCGGGGCAGGGGTTGCGATGGGAGCATCTGACAACGAGAACGACCGGAACATAGCGAAGGGCCGCCCCCCTTTTTCAAGGGGCGCGGCCCGGTATCTCGGCCTTCCGTCGCTTCGCGGCAACGGATCGTGCCTAAAAGTGAATCGCCCAGCCTTCGACGCTTCTGGCTCCCTCCATCACCGCCTCGGAAATCGTCGGATGGGCGTGAACCATGTTGGCCACGTCCTCCGGCAGGAGCTCAGCCTTCTTTGCGAGGAGTAGCTCGTGGATGATTTCTGTTGCGCTCGAGCCGACCGCGTGGGCTCCGAGGATTTCGTGGGTATCGGCGTGATAGATCAGCTTGACGAGCCCCTGGGACTGCTCGATGGCAACGGACTTGCCCGCCCCCCGGTAGGGAAAGATCGCGCTCTTGTACGGCAGTCCGTGCTCCTTTGCCTGCTTTTCGGTGTGCCCGAAACTGCCGACCTGAGGCTCACAGTAGACTGCCGAGGGGATCTCGTCGGGGTCGATCCTCCGCTCCGGGTGGTGACCGGCGATATGCTCTACGGCTATCTCCCCCTCTTTGCTGGCCACGTGGGCAAGAAGCGGTGAGGGGGTGACGTCTCCGATCGCATAGATTCCGGTTACCGAGGTCTGGTAGTAGTCCCCGACGGAAATAAAACCGCGATCGGTTTTGACACCGACGTTCTCAAGCCCGAGATTCTCGGTGTTCGGCGCCCGCCCGACGGCGACGAGGATCTTGTCCGCCTCGAGGCTCTCCTTTTTGCCTTCCTTGTTCTCCACGCTCACCGTGAGCCCCTTGCTCCCCCGGTCGAGCTTCGTCGCTCGGGTTCCGGTCATCATGGTGATACCGTGGCTCTTGAAATCCTTTCGAACCACCTCCACCACGTCCGCATCCTCCAGGGGGAGGATGGTGTCGAGCATCTCCACGACCGTGACCTCGACACCGAAGGCGTTCATAACGTAGGCAAACTCCATGCCGATCGCTCCGGCTCCGAGAATTACCAGCCGCTTCGGAAGCTCCTGGAGGGAGAGGATGCCGGTGGAGGAGAGAACGTCCTTCTCGTCGAACTCGAATCCCGGAATCTCCCGGGGCCTCGAGCCTGTGGCGATGATGATGTTGTCCGCCGAGAGCTTCTTCGAACCGTCGATTTCGAGCTCATGGGCGGAGAGGAACTTCGCCTCCCCTTCGATGTAGTCGACCTTGTTCTTCTTGAGCAGACCCCGCACACCCTTGGAGAGGGTGCCGGCGGCGTCCCGGGACTTCTGGTAGACCTTTTTGTAGTCGAGCTGGGAGCGGTCGAGGGAGAGCCCCATCTGCTCGAGATTCTTCCCGTAATGAAATATCTCCGCCTGGTGTATCAGGGACTTGGAGGGAATGCACCCCCAGTTCAGGCAGACTCCCCCGGGGGCTTCCTTCTCGATAACCCCGACCTTCAGGCCGAGCTGACCTGCGCGGATTCCGGCGACATAGCCCCCGGGACCCGAGCCGATGATCAGCAGATCGTAGTCGTAGCGCTCGCTCATTTGCTTCTTCTGCCTCCTAATAGAGTACCCGGACAGGATTCTCCATAATCGCCTTGAGATCCGAGAGGAACCTGGCGCCTGCGGCGCCGTCGATAACCCGGTGATCGCAGGAGAGGGTCATCTTCATGATCGGCCGCGCAACTATTGCCCCGGAGCCGTCCACCACAGGGGTCTCGGTTGTCTTTCCGAGGGCAAGGATCGCCGAGCCCGGGGGGTTGATGATTGCGGTAAACTCCTCGATCCCGAAGGAGCCGAGATTGCTTATGGTAAAGGTGGCGCCGGTATACTCCTCCGGTTTGAGCTCGTTGTTCTTCGCCTTCTCTATCAACACCTTGAGCTCACCGTCGATGTCGACGATGCCGCGGTTGCCGCAATTTCTGACCACCGGGGTGATAAGCCCGTTGCCCGCGTCGACGGCGAGTCCGATGTCGATACTGCCGTGCTGCAGAATGTGATCACCCTGCCAGCTCGAATTGACCACCGGATGGCGCTTTATCGCCTCCGCGGCAAACTTCATAAAAAACGCGTTGACCCCGGCCTTTTCCGGGAGGGCGGCGTTGAGGGTCTTTCGAGCGCTCATCACCTGCTCCATGTCCGCGGAGACCTTCAGGTAAAAATGGGGAGCGGAGAACTTCGACTCCGAAAGCCGCTGGGCGATCACCTTGCGCCGGTTTCCCAGGGGGATCTTCTGGTCCTCCGAGGGAAGCGCGGCGCTCACACCGCCTGCGACGGGGGCGGAAGCTGCGGCGGCGGGCGCAGTCGGTGCGCCCCGGAAGTTCTCGACATCCCGTTTGGTAACTCGCCCCTGAGGTCCGCTACCGGCGACCTGAGAGATATCGATGCCCCGCCGGGCGGCGAGTTTCCGCGCCAGGGGAGAGGATTTTACCCGGTCGCCCCCGGCGGTCGGGGAACCCTCACCGAAAGCGGCGGGTTCGGAGGCAGCCGGCGGGCGCTTCTGTTCATCCGGCGTCGGCTGAGGAGCTTCCCGCTCCGGCTCCGGCTCCGACTGCGCAGCTTCCCGCTCCCCGGCGTCCTTGCCGCTGTCACGCTCCTCCGCCTTCGGCGCTTCAGCCTCGAGGAGCTCGGAGATCTCCTCCCCCTGTTCACCGATCACGGCGATGGTGTCGCCGACTTTGGCGCTCTCGTTCTCCGGGAGGACGATCTTGAGGAGGGTGCCCTCCTGGGTCGACTCGTACTCCATGCTCGCCTTATCCGTCTCTACCTCGCAGAGCACGTCTCCGGCACTTACGCTGTCGCCCTCTTTTTTTTCCCATTTGAGAATGGTGCCCTCCTCCATTGTCGGAGAGAGGGCGGTCATTACGATCCGTTCTGCCATTACACTACTCCATGTAGGTGACGCGCTTGACCGCGTCGATGATCTTTTCTACCGACGGCTGGACGGCGAGCTCCATGGTATGGTTGTAGGGCATCGGTACGTCCTCGGAGTGAACCATTTCCACCTGGGCGTCGAGATCGTCGAAACAGTTCTTCGAAATCTCCCAGGCGAGGTAGCCGCCGTAGCTCGCCACGGGCCAGGACTCCTCTACCACTACCGCCCGGTGGGTCTTGCGCACCGACTCGTAGACGGTCTTCTCGTCGAAGGGGCGAAGAGAGCGAAGGTCGATCACCTCCGGGTTCACACCCATCTCCTCGAGCTTGTCCGCAGCCTCTTCGATCATCCGCATCGGCTTCGAGAAGCCGATCAGGGTAACGTCGCTCCCCTCTCTGCGGACCGCGGCTTTGCCGATCTCTACCAGATACTCCTGTTCCGGCACCTCGCCGGTCCAGCCGTAGAACATCTCCGCTTCGAGGTATATCACCGGGTTGTCGTCCCGGATAGCGCTTTTCAGGAGGCCCTTCGCGTCGTAGGGAGTCGACGGCGCCACGACCTTGAGTCCCGGCACGTGGGCGTAGTAGCTGTGGAGCGCCTGGGAGTGCTGGGATGAGAGATACTCCGCCGGCCCGTTGGGACCGCGGAAGACCATTGGAACTTTGAGCTGGCCGCCGGACATGTGTCGCATTTTCGCGGCGTTATTGACCACCTGATCGAGCGCGAGGAGGGAGAAGTTCAGGGTCATCCACTCAACGATCGGGCGAAGCCCGGCGATGGCGGCCCCCACCCCGAGGCCGGAAAAACCGAGCTCCGCAATCGGGGTGTCCCGGACCCGCTTGTCACCGTACTTGTCGAGGAGACCACGAGTCACCTTATAGGCGCCGTTGTACTCACCGACCTCCTCACCCATGATGAAGACGGTCTCGTCCCGGGCCATCTCCTCGTCGATCGCCTGATTGATGGCGTCTCGCATTGCAATTTCGGGCATCTACGTTCTCCTCTCTGAAGGCTACGCCAGAATATCTTCGTACATCGTGTGCACGGCAGGCTCTTCGCTCTTCTCGGCGAACTCGACCGCCTCCTCCACCTGAGCCTTCACCTCGCGGTCGAGCTTGTTGAAGGTATCCTCGTCGATAACCCCCGCCTCCCGCATCTTGAGCCGCAACTGGACGATCGGGTCCTGCTGCTTGTACGTCTCGAGCTCGTCCTTGGTCCGATACTTTGCCGGGTCACTCATGGAGTGCCCCTTGTACCGATAGGTCTTTACGTCGATCAGGGCCGCGGTTCCATCTTTCCGGGCGAGGTCCCCGATTCGCTTTACCTCTTCGTAGACCTCGATGACGTCCATGCCGTTTATGGTGTAGCCCGGCAGGCCGTACGCCTCCGCCTTTACAGCAAAGTCCTCCACTGAGGAGGCGCGCCGGACGGCGGTGCCCATGCCGAACTGGTTGTTCTCCACCATGTAAATGGCAGGAAGCTTCCAGACGGCCGCGAGGTTGAGGCTCTCGTGAAAGGCGCCCTGGTGAATGGCGCCGTCGCCGAAGAAGCAGAGGGTCACGCCTCCGTCGCCCATGTACATGTTACGAAAGGCGACCCCCGTCGCGATCGGAATCTGGGCGCCTACAATCCCGTTACCCCCGAGATAGTGACGCTCGGCGTCAAACATGTGCATCGACCCGCCCTTACCCCGGGCGCAGCCGGTGATCTTGCCGTAGAGCTCGGCCATTATCACCTTAGGGTCCATCCCGACGGCGATAGCGTGACCGTGATCCCTGTAGGAGGTCAAAAGATAATCCTTGGAGAGATCGAGGGCCGCCACGGCTCCAACCGCCACCGCCTCCTGGCCGTTGTAGAGGTGACAGAAGCCACCGATCTTGCGCAACCCGTACTGCTGGGCCGCCTTTTCCTCGAACCGGCGAATGAGAAGCATGTCCCGAAGCATCTTCTTCAGAAAATCCGGCTCGTAGTTCTCAGCGCTTCTACTTTTTTCTTTGGTACTGCTCTGGCTTTTACTTTTCGCCATCAACCGCTCCTATCCAATCTGAATTCGTTCTTTCGTAGCCTTCATAGGCTCGAAGATGGTCATCTCCTCGATGACCGTCTCTACCACAACCAGCTGCGTCGCGTCGGGATTGACCCGCCAGAATGTGGTGAGGTGTCCGCCGATAGCCTCGAGAACCTCGGACTTGAGGGCGGGGTTGTCGATGACCTGGGCTTTGCCGGCCACCTCGAGCACCTTGTCCAGGGACTTGGTCTGCAGCAGCCAGGTCACCGAGCTGTTCTGGTTCAGCTCCTCGACCTTCTCGAACTCCGGAGAGGTGAGTGTGTAGAGAAACCCCGGCCGGCCACGGACAACCGTCGGGGTCATCCAGCGGGAGCGGGGCCTCCCGGCGGAGTCAATGGTTGTCAACACACCGGTGTGGGATGATTCGAGAACCTGTTCCAACATACGTAACATCTCTTTGCTTTCCATGCTCTCACGAGCCTCCTTACCCTAGAGGGAGTGAAAGGTTCAACCCGCGTCACCGGCACACTACTCCCCTTTTTCGGGTTGAGCCTGTTGCTCACGGGGCCGGTGTCGTCGTAAGATTGCGCCCTCTGTATCGTACTGATTCTTCTACCATTTTCAACCACCAGAGGAGGTTGCCCTTGGAGGGGTACCATAATTCCTTAGTAACTTACTATACATTACCGCCCACTGTTGTTATAATTTGCGATAGGATAATTCGCTATCTATATTTTTAGGGTGTAAACAAAGCGAGGAGGAGTCGTGTTTCAGAAGCAAGTGATCATGCGTCGGGTTGTCTACTCCTTGACGCCGCTGTTCCTCTTTTCCATTTACCTCTACGGCTGGAGACCGGTCGCGATAATGGCGATTACCTACGTCTTCGGTATCGGCGCAGAGTACATAATGGAGAGGGGACGGAAGAAGAAGGTGAGCGAGGCAGTGCTCGTTACCTGTGCCCTCTACGGTTTATCCCTGCCTCCGATTACCCCGTTCTGGGTTGTCGCGGTGGGTATCATCTTTGCCGTCATTATTGGAAAAGAGGTCTACGGCGGGTTTGGTAGAAACATCTACAATCCGGCGATAACAGGGCGACTCTTCATTTACATCAGTTTCGCCGCCGTTCTCTCCGGGTCCTGGGCAGTCGCCGGCAACTTCGGCGCCGGGGAGGCTGGTATCGACGCGATAACCGCGGCTACGCCCCTGGCGATGATCAGAGGCGGCGAACAGCCGGAGCTGATGGATCTGTTTCTCGGATTGCGCGCCGGATCAATCGGGGAGAGCTCAACCGTTCTCATCCTCGCCGCAGCGGTTTATCTCATCTGGACCGGCACGGCAAACTGGAGACTCATACTCTCCACGATCGTCGGCGCTCTGGCGGCCACAGTCGGATTCTTCTACGGCGGACTCATCCCCGAGCTCACCCCGGCAAACGTCTCCGGGGGCTACGCAATCGCCGCCTACATGATGAGCGGCAGTATCCTCTACGTCGCAGTCTTCATGTCCACCGACCCGGTATCCGGGCCGAACCGCCCGGTGGCGCAGTACCTTTACGGATTTCTGATCGGAGCAGTCTCGATGACCATCCGGACCTTCTCGGGCTTTCCGGAGGGCACGAGTTTCGCAATTTTGATCGGCAACACCTTTGCTTCCCTCTTCGATGAGTGGGCACCGAAGCCGAAAAAGGCAAAAAAGAAGGCCCCCGCGAAAAGCAGCGGCAAGAAGGGAAGTGAAGCGAAGCCGACGGAGGCTACCGCATGAACAAACAGAGCATAGGCTACACGATCTTCTTTACCTTTCTGGTCACGTTCGTCTTTGTTCTCCTCCTCTCCCTTACCAACCAGGCGACCGTCGATATGATCGAGCGCAACCAGCAGCTCGACCGACAGCGGGCGATACTCTCTGCCATGGGGCTCGACGTCGCAGACCCCAACGAAATCTCGGAGCGTTATGACGAGGTGGAGACAGTCGAGGACAATGGCATGACCCTCTACGAGACCACCATTGACGGGCGTCAGGTCTACGCGAAGGAGTTCAGCGGAAGCGGGCTCTGGGGAACGATAAACGGGGTGCTCGGCGTAACCGGCGACCTCTCCCGAACGACCGGGCTCGCCATTATCAGCCACAACGAAACTCCGGGACTCGGAGGCAGGATCACCGAGGATTGGTTTCAGCGGCAGCTCGAGGGAGAGCAGATACCCGAAGAGACCCTGCGTGTCACCTCCGGAGAGGGGGACTACGACTACGACAACGGCGAAATCGACGGTATCACCGGAGCGACACGCACCAGTGAGTCGATGGAGGTAATCCTCAATCGTGAGCTCGACACCCTCAGAGAGACTATAGGAGGCTAACCTGTGAGTGCAGTGGAGATACTCAAACGAAACCTCTGGACCAATAACCCGATCTTCATGCAGATTCTCGGCATTTGCTCCGCTTTGGCGGTTACCAACCTCCTGTTGAACACCGCGATCATGTCGATCGGCGTTATTCTCGTCACCGGCTTCAGCAGCATGACCGTATCCCTGCTCAAGAGCTTTATGCCGCGGAAGGTACGGATGATCGTGCAGACGCTGATTATCGCATTCTACGTCATTATCGTTGACCTGGTGCTCAAGGCGTTCCTCCCGGATATCTCCCGGGCTCTCGGGCCCTACGTTGGTCTGATCATCACCAACTGCATCATCATGGGGCGGGCGGAGGCGTTCGGACAGTCCAACCCACCCCTCATCTCGTTCTGGGACGGCGCGACGAGTGGAGCCGGCTACATGGGGGTTCTCATGTTCATCGCCTTTTTTCGGGAGCTCCTCGGATTTGGAACCTTCTTCGGATTGCAGGTCATGCCGGAGAACTTCGTTCCCTGGACCATCATGGTCATGCCGCCGAGCGCGTTTTTCCTTCTCGGTCTGGTAATCTGGGGTGGTAAGACGATTATGCACAAGCAGGAAGAGGCTCAGCAAGCAGTAGCAAAGGAGGGTGCAAAAGCATGAGTTCCGCGCCGTTGATAAGTCCCTTTTCTCTCTTTTTCGCGTCTATTTTTACCAGCAACATCCTGCTGGCAAACTTTCTCGGGATGTGTTCGTTCATCTCCATATCCAAGGATATGAAGAGCTCGAACGGCCTAGGGATGGCGGTCACAGTGGTCCTGACCATTACCACCGCCCTCAACTGGCTTGTCCTCAACTACGTTCTGATCCCACTTGGGCTCGAATACCTGAGGTTTATCATCTTTATCGTGGTAATCGCGGCGATCGTGCAGATGCTCGAGATGATTATCGACCGGGTCTCTCAGACCCTCTATATCTCCCTCGGCATTTTTCTGCCCCTGATTACGGTCAACTGCGCGATCCTCGGGGTCTCCCTGTTCATGGAGATCCGGGAGTATAACTTCCTGCAGTCCCTGATCTACGGGTTCGGCTCGGGTCTCGGCTGGTGGCTTGCGATCATGGCGCTTTCGGCGATCCGGAAAAAGACCGACAAGGCGCCGATTCCCTCAGGTCTTCAGGGTGCAGGGATCACGATGATCACCATCGGATTTATGGCGATGGCATTCCTCGGATTTTCCGGAATGCTCCAGGTTCAGTAAGGAGGCAGATCTTGAATCTCGGTTTTATTGTAGCTCCCCTGGCGATATCAGGGATCAGCGCGGCCCTCGCCGCTCTCATCTCCATCACCGACAAGATCGTCAACAATTACGGTGAGGTGACCATCGACGTGAACGACGGCGCCGAGACGCTCACCTTCAACGGCGGAGCGAACCTGCTCAACTCCCTCTCGGAGCAGGGAATTTTCATCCCTTCCGCCTGCGGCGGTCGTGGAAGCTGCGGCGAGTGTAAGGTAAAGGTGACAAGCGACATCGGCCCCTACATGCCGACGGAGCTACCCCTGCTGTCCAAAGAGCAGATGGATGATCATGTTCGTATCTCCTGCCAGGTCAAGGTGAAGCAGAACATGAGCATTCAGATCCCCGAGGAGTTGTTCAAGGTTCAGCTGATCACAGCGACCGTGGAGAAGATCACCGACGTTACCCACGACATCAAAGAGGTACTCCTCAAGCTCCCGGAGGGGACCGAGCTCGACTACGTCTCCGGACAGTACGGCCAGTTTACCGTACCCCCCTACGGCAAGGTGAAGGAAAAGACCTTCCGCGCCTACTCCTTCTCCTCCGCCCCTCATGACAAAGAGCACGTAGAGTTTCTCATTCGCCTTGTTCCCGGCGGAATCGTGACAACCTATGTCCACGAGCACCTCCAGGAGGGGCAGAAGATAGAGGTGACAGCACCCTTCGGGGAGTTCTACGTCAGGGATACGGACGCTCAGATGATCTGTGTTGCCGGCGGCTCCGGGATGGCGCCGTTCAAGTCGATCTTCCAGGACATGCTCCATAAGGGCACCCTCGACGATCGGGACATCTGGTACTTCTTTGGCGCGAGGACCAAGAAAGATGTGTTCTACCTCGACTGGCTCTACAAGCTCGACGAAGAGCACGAGCGGTTTCACTTTATCCCCGCCCTTTCGGAGCCGCAGCCCGAGGATGACTGGAGCGGTCCCACCGGACTTATCACCGAGGTCCTCGACGACTACCTCAAGAACACCATCTCCACGGATATTGAGAAGGAGGGGTATCTCTGCGGAAGCCCCGGAATGTTGGATGCTTGCATGGACGTGATGACCAACAATAGTATGGAGTCGGAAAAAATATACTTTGACAAGTTCGCGTAGAGAGGCAAGCAGATGTGGATGACCCCGGAGTACAAGAAGGCGCAGGAGAACATGCAGCCCGGAGTGATTACCTCCGACGGATTTCTCGGCGACGACAGCCGAAACATTCTCGAAATCATCAACGACGACGAGCAGGAGATGAGCCGCCTCGGCCTCGACTTTGACGAGGCGGCGGACAAGTTGCGGGAGCTGCTGAACAAGGGAAGAGAGGGGCTCGGAGAGCCGATGACTGTGGAGGACAACTGGATTGTCCAGGTCTATGAGGCCCGGGGACGTCTGCCCTCCCCCTTCGAGGACGGCATCTTTCGCAAGGTCAACGCCCAGATCGAGTACGCCCCGGGAGGCAAGGGCGCCGGGGAGCAGATGCTCGTCTCAGACCTCTCCCTCCACCTCATGAAAAAGTGGCACTTCCTCCAGGGGAAGGGCTCCTCCTTCAGAATCGATCCTTTGAAGCTCAAAAAAGTCCTCCCGTAAGGGAGGGCTTTTCTGCGCCTTTCTCCTGATCCCAGACTATTCTTGTCTAACGGTAACCTCGCCTGCTATTCTCTCCTCTAAGGATTCCGGCATAATGAGCACACCGACTCTACTCATAGTTGAAGATGAACGCATCATTGCTCTCGATTTGAGAAGGCGCGTTGAGAAGTTCGGTTACACCGTGTGTGACGTTGTTTCCAGCGCCGAGGATGCGATCCGGGCCGTGGAGGAGCACAGACCTGACATCGTGCTCATGGACATCATGCTCAACGGCGAGCGCGACGGGACCGACGCCGCTGTCGAGATTAAAGAACGGTTCGGAACGCCGATCGTCTTTCTTACCGCCTACGCCGACGAACACACCCTCCAGCGGGCAAAGCGCGCCGAGCCGGTGGGATACGTTCTCAAGCCTTTTAAGGAGCGGGAGCTCTACACAACCATTGAGATCGCGATCTACAAAAGCCGCGTTGATCGGACCCTCCTCAAACAGGAGCGGCTCTTTAACGCGATTCTCTCGAGTATCGGCGAGGCGCTGATTGCCACGGATGCCACGGGGAAGGTGAACTTTCTAAACCCCGTTGCCGAGCGGCTCACCGGCTGGAAAGAGGAAGAGGCGAAGGGGGAGGAGATCGATCAGGTGGTCCAGCTTTTCGACCACAACAGCCAGGAGCGTCTCTCCTTTCCTCTCGACCAGATCGAGGCGGACTCCTTTTTCGAGTTTGACGAGCTCTACCTCCTTACCAAACTCCAGGGGCACGTGAACGTTTCCGGTCGTCTGACGGTAATCCACCAGCCTGGAGGACACCAGGAGGGGTTTCTCGTCGCGATGAGAGACGTTACGGCGTACAGGAGGATGTCGGAGATCATCGACTACCAGGCGCGTCACGATGCCCTTACCGGGCTGATGAACCGGCGCGCCTTCTTCGAGCGCCTCCAGGATGTCGCCGGCCAGGCTCGGGAGGAGGAGCTCACCCACTCCTTTCTCTACCTGGACATCGACCAGTTCAAGATTATCAACGATGTCGCCGGTCACCGAGCGGGAGATGAGCTGCTGCGGCAGGTCTCCCGGGATCTGGTCAGAACCGTCGGACCCCGGGGCATCGTAGCGCGCCTCGGGGGAGATGAGTTCGGGGCGGTTATGCTCAACTGCGACCTCGACGCCGGAATGGAGATGGCCCAACGGATCCAGGAGGTAATGAGTCGACGCTTTATCTGGCAGCAGAAGGCGTTTGCGGTTACAACGACGATCGGCCTGGTGCCGGTGGGAAAGCACAACGCCGACGGATACGCGATTCTTGCCGCCGCGGACGACGCTAACTACCTCGCCAAGGAGTCCGGGGGTAATACGATCAAGATCTACCAGACCGCGGACTACCACTTCCTGAAGCGTCGGGGAGAGATGCAGTGGATCACGCGCCTCACCCAGGCTCTCGAACGTGACCAGTTTGTTCTCTTCGGTCAACCGATCGTCACCAACGACGGGAGCCGTTCAATCGCCAAGATCGAGATCCTCCTTCGCCTCAAGGATATGGACGGAAAGCTCATCTCTCCGGCGGATTTCATACCTGCCGCGGAGAAGTACAACCTGATGCCGGCGATCGACCGCTGGGTAATCAGCCGGGTTCTCCAGATCCTTCCCACCGGCAGGACGAACGGGGACGCTGTTCCGGTGGCTATAAACCTCTCCGGTGCCTCAGTAGCCGACGATACCCTGAAGGAGTACATAATAACGGAGCTCGAGCGCACCGGAGCCGACCCGGCCCTCATCACCCTCGAACTCACGGAGACCGCGGCGATCGAGAACCTCTCCCACGCTACGGAGTTTATAACCAGCCTCAAGCAGGTGGGGGTCTCCTTTGCCCTCGATGACTTCGGAAACGGCTTTTCGTCCTTCGCCTACCTCAAAACCCTCCCGGTCGATTACCTCAAGATCGACGGCTCCTTCGTCAAGGATATGTCGGAAGACCCGATCGACCGAGCCCTGGTGGAGGCGGTCAACAAGATCGGACACACCATTGGCCTCAAGACGATCGCCGAGTACGTGAAGGATGAGCAGATACTCCAGCAGCTGCGAGAGCTCGGGGTGGATTACGTTCAGGGATTCGCCCTCTACCGGCCCGCGCCGCTGGAGGAGTTTCTTCTCAAGGTCAGGTAGGGCTCGGGCCGGTGAAAGACCCCTCGATAGCCCTCACCGGACTGAAGCACACCGGAAAGAGTTCCATCGCTCCCCGGGTAGCCCGGGCTCTCGACCGCTCCGCCCTCGACCTCGACGAGGAAGCGCTGCGCCTTATGCGCGTTGCCCTCCCCCGCCCGCAAGCGGGAGCCTCCCTTCGCGACTATGTGCGCCATTACGGTATCGACCGGTTTCGGGATTTTGAGCTCACCGCCCTCGAGGAACTGCTCAACCGCCGGTTCTCCGGAGTACTTGCCTGCGGAGGCGGCGTTGTCGACAACCCCGGGGCGGTCAGATTACTGACACAAGCGACAACGATTGTGTATCTTACCTGCGAGTTAGACATTCTCTATGAGCGTATCCTTCGAGGCGGCATTCCGCCGTTTCTCGATCCTGAAAACCCCTACGGGTCATTTCTGGAAGTAGCTCGACGGAGAGACGCGGCGTACCGCGCCGTTGCGGATATCGTCGTCCCCCTCGACGGGCTGACGATACCGAAGGCCGCACAGAGCGTAACATCAGCGATCAAGGAGCGGGAGCATGCCCGGTAGCAGCTTTGGACAGGCGTTTCGAGTTACAACCTTTGGAGAATCTCACGGCGGGGCTGTGGGTGTCGTTGTCGATGGAGTCACCCCGGGCATTCCCATAACCCCCGAGGAGGTACAGAAGCAACTCGACCGGAGAAAGCCGGGCCAATCCTTTATCACCACTCCCCGGAAGGAGCCGGACAAAATTCATCTGCTTTCAGGGGTCTTCGAGGAGCACACCACCGGTACGCCGATGCTGATGATTCTCTACAACGCTGACGCGAATCCCGCTGACTACGATGAGATCAAGGAGCTGTTTCGCCCCGGCCACGCCGACTACGTCTACCTGAAGAAATACGGTCGTCGAGACTGGCGTGGCAGCGGTCGCGCATCCGGGCGGGAGACCGCCGGCAGGGTCGCGGCGGGGGCGGTTGCCAGAAAACACCTCGAGAGCCGGGGTGTCTCGATTCTCGCCTACACGGTCCGGGCCGCGGGCGTCCAGTGCAACCGGGTAGTGCCGGAGTTTATCGAGGAGAACCCGCTTCGGGCGTGTGACCCTGATGTTCTCGACCAGATGCTCAGCCGGGTCGAGGCTCGCAAGGCGGAAGAGGACTCCGTCGGCGGCGTTGTCGAGTGCCGCATCCGGGGCGTGGACCCCGGTTTAGGGGAGCCGGTGTTCGACAAACTCGATGCGCTCCTCGGTCACGCGATGCTGTCGATAGGTTCTGTAAAGGGAATTGAAATCGGCTCGGGGTTTGCCGCAGCGGACATGACCGGAAGCGAACACAACGACGAGATGTCCGGGGGCGGGTTTCTCACCAACAACGCCGGTGGAATCATCGGCGGTATCTCGACGGGGGAGGAGATCGTCTTCAGGGTTGCCGTCAAGCCCACCTCCTCCATCGCCAGAGAGCAGCGGACCGTGGACTTGAAAGGTGAGGAGCGGGTGATAAAGACCGAGGGCAGGCACGATGCGTGTATCTGCCCTCGAATCGTACCGGTGGTGGAGGCAATGGCGTGCCTGGTACTGGAAGACCAGTATAAGCGACAGGCCGCCATGCACACCTGACCGGTTTCGGGGGAGGTTTTAATCCTCCTCGGGCTCGAAATCCTCTTTCGGGGCGCCACACATCGGGCAGACCCAATCTTCCGGAATGTCCTCGAAGGAGGTACCGGGCTCTACGCCGTTATCCGGATCCCCTTCCTCGGGATCGTAGATGTAACCGCATACCTGACATACAAAGCGCTGCATCTGCTTCTCCTTTTTTCGTCTCACGTAATAGCCGCCCCGCCCGGCGTGGCGGTACGAGGCGTTTCTGTGTGTGAGCTGAAATTACTAAAACCTTGTATTAGGTGTATACGGATTTTCACCGAATTCTGCAACCACCTCGTCGAGGAAACCTGGGCGTATACCGAAGCGGGTGAGGACAAAGTCATATCGAGCAGGGTCATCCGGGCGAATGCGGCGAAAAAACCGGGTGATCTCCCGAGAGGTCCGAAGGTCCGCCTGCTTGCGATCTGTCAGACCGAGGGCTCGGGCGATCTGCAGCATGTGGGTATCCACCGGCACCAGAAGATCCCGGGGCGCAAGAAAGGTCCAGCCCCCCGGGTCGACATCGTCCGCTCGCACCATCCAGCGCAGAAAGAGGTGGAGTCGCTTCGATGCGCTTCCTTTGCCGGGCCTCGAGAGCAGAATACTCGTCGGCCCGGGAGCGGCGGATATCAGCCGGTCCACCAGCCTCTCGATCGCAGCCTCCCCGGCTGAAGCGTCCTGTCCGTCGGAAAGCTCCGCCCTCGGCGCCTGCGCCGGGGGGTCGGCCTGCGCCGGGGGGTCGGCCTGCGCCCCTGCTCCCCTCCCCGCCGCGGCCTCGAGGGTTCCCCAATCGAGGAGAACCCGCCTGAGAGCGATCAGGAGATTCCCAAGGTGTTCCTGCCGGAAAAAGCGATAGACAAAGCCCGACGCCCGCTCTCTCAGCTCCGCCTCCGAAAGGGAGGTGAGGGTGGTAACCGGCTTCGGCAGCCGGGCGAGGAGTTCTTCTATCGCCCGGAGGATGAGATCAACCCTCCCGAGGGCGAGACAGGAGGCGAACAGGGCGACGATCTCCCGCTCCCGCAGCTCAGGGTAGCGGCGGACCAGCGCCAGGGGATCCGGATCGATATACTCGGCTCTGTTATACCGACGGTAGAGCGCCTCGCACCGCCGGGCGATCCACTCCTCTCTTTGTTTACACACGCTCCACCGTTCCTGTACACTCCTCAGGAATGAACGAAACCAGCCGGACTGCGGCATACTGGGTCGCGGAGAACTTCTTCTGGGTATTTGTTGCGATTCTCTTTCTCAACATGCTGCAACGGCGAGGGCAGAAGCGCGCGGAAAAGAAGCGCTTCGCCACCCTCTACCTCGGCCTCGGCGCCTTCGCCTTCTACGTCGCCGGTCTGATAATTCTCGAACTGGGTCTCACCGACCTGCTGCTGATCCCCTCGGGGCTGCTGATACTCGGCGTGCTCTACTACTACCGGGACCAGACCTTTCCTTTTCGACTCCACTGCCGGGAGACCGGAGAGCGCCTGAGCTGGGAGGAAATCATCTACGATGACTCCAATCTCTCGGCGAAGGCAAAGGAGCGCCACTCCCGGGAGGACTCACCCACGGAAGGTGAGGACGGCAGCGACCCGGATTGACCCGGGCTGACCGTTGCAACCCGACTCAGCGCCCGACAGCGCCCGTTTCGGTCGGTCTCACTCCTCATCTCGATGTTCCCCGGACTCCGCAATCGCCTCGGGTATACCCCTTACAAGAAAGATAACCCCGAGGGCGACCAGAAGGGTCGGCCACCAGCGCCCCACAAAGCTGAGAAAGGGGGTCTCAACCAGGCGGAGGCTGAACAGAAGAAAGATCAGGGAGAGAAGCACCATCGCCGTCGCCGGCACCATAAGCACTGCCCGGGCGCCTCTCGGCCGTGTAAAGCCGTAGGCGATGAGGGAGACCGCGGCAACCGTCATAAACAGCGGCCAGACCCGACGAAACTCGAGTTCAACGATACCGGTGGTCCTGAGAAAGACCAGCAGTCCCGTGAGGGTAAAAACCGTACCCGTGAGCACCGTGGCCTCCCGGCCGTCGGCGGCGAGGGCGTGGTCGAGCTGCCACACCCCCGCGGCGAAAAGCAGCAAGGGCCAGAGAGCAGCGAAACTCGGGAGTAGCCCGTTTGTCCAGAAAAGCAGGACACCCCCTCCAACGGAAAGCAGCGTTCCAAAAAGAAGGAGGCGACGGGGGTACGAGAAGCGGCGTCGCGGAAACATGACCGAATACTACTCCATCTGCCGGATTATTGCATCGCCGGAGCGACCGGACCCACCGCCCCCAACGCCGTGGCATCCACCATGGAGCGCCGGGCGTTCCAGTCGGTAGTGCCGCAGGTCGCTCCTCCCGGACTGAAGCCTCATCTTACCAGCGGAGTCGACAACATGCAAACTTACCGATAGACTCGGTCGATATGAGGAGCGTGATACTGCTGATTCTGCTCTCCCTTCTGCTTATCGGTTGCGCCGGGGAGGAGAGCTACTTTGTCGCGGGCACCCCGGAACAGCAAGAAGAAATCCGCCTGCTCATGGATATGCTCGAGGATGAACCGGAGGATTCACCTCTGCACAGCGTCCTGGTCCAGCAGGTGGCCAGAACGCTCCTCATTTCCGGGGAGCCGGAGAAGATGCGTATCTTCCTGACCGACCATGTCCAGACTCACCCGGTTGACCCGGTAAACGGCTACTACCTCTACCTTGTCGCCCAGAGCTACGAGGGGCCGGAGAGCAGGGCGCTGCGGAGTCTCTACCTCCGTCGGGTGGTGAGGAACTATCCGGACGTTGAAATTGACGGGATCTCCACCCATCTGCGCGCCCTCGAGGAGCTGGTGAACCTGGTGGAGGAGCCCTCGGAGCGGGTCGCCTACTACCAGGATCTCCTCGAGCGGTTTTCCGATCGCCTCGACCCGGGTGAGCTCTACTACCGCCTCGCAAGGAGCCACGAGGACGCCGGTGAGTGGCCCGAGGCGTACCAGGCGTACAGGCAGTTTCTCCGGTATCCCGACACTCGTATACCGGGAGCCCCCCACGTTCACCGAGACGTGGCGCAGATGATTGCCTTTTACGACTCCGGCAAAGAGTGGACCATGAACAACCTCGATGATCTGGTAGAGGAGATAAAGCGGGCAATCTACCTGCAAAACACCCCTCTGCTCCTTCGCTACCGTGCGGAGACAGGCTTCTTTACCATGTCCTGGGAGCAGGAGGAGACCGACTTCAACAGCCAGATCTCGAGTTTCAACATCGGAGCGTTTCTGCGTAGATCCCGGGTCAGCTTTGACTCGGACCTCGACATCTCTTCCAACGCCCGGGAGGCGTATCTCAGGACCTGGGGATGGTCTCACCGGATACCGGTCTGGTACCTCTACTTTCGCCGGGTCGATTACCCCGCGGACCCGGAAATCCACGGTGACTGGGAGTGGGGCGGCATCTACTTCGGGGAATCTCTCTGATTGGCAGAGGTGTGGTCGATGGGTGAGAAACCCCGGAGTAACGCAGTCGGGGGATTGCGCCGATATCTGTAGATGATGAGGTCAGCCCGCTTTCGAGCTCTTCTGCTTATCCTTGCCCTCCTCCCGATTCTCCCGCTCCATTCCCAGGAGCGGGGTGAGCCTGCCTGGGAGAGCTCCATCGACTGGGGCGAAGGTGCCCTCGAGCTCAGGGCGCGGATGCCGATCGACCGCAGCGGTCCCAACGCCCCGGCGGCCCAGCACCGGGCGGAACAGCGGATCGCAACAGAACTTCCCGGTGAAATTGTCCGGGCGCTGCTTCCGATGCAGGTCGACTCCAGGACCACCCTTGGCGACGTCGTGGAGCGCGACCCCTCCCTCTACCAGCAGCTTGCGGCCCTCAGTTCCCGGGCAGAGAGGGTTGCGACTCGACCGGACCGCTCCCTCTCCTCGGTAGAGGTCCACTATCGAGTCGAATTCTACCCCCGGGTGACGGAAATCCTCACCATTGATGAGACTCCGACGCCGTTTCGTCGTGTTCTCGACTGGGTTCCCTCGACCGACTATACCGGTCTGGTCATCTACGCCGCCGAGGCTCTCCCGGTGCATGGTACCAACCGTACAACCCGGGTGGAACCAGCTCTCTTTCCGGAGATCATCGACTCCGAGATGCAAGAGGTTCTGAGCCGGGAGCAGCTCTCCCCGGAATGGCTCGGCAGGTGGGGAAGTGCCGCCTACAGCGACTCCCTCGACCTCTCCTCCTTTCGCGAGCGGATCGGAGAAAACCCGAAACGGGTCGTCGCCCATCGACTCTTCGGCATCGTCGCGACGGACGTGGTCATCGGTCGGGAGGACGCCCTTGAGCTTCTTTCGAGACCGGCGAACCGTCGCCTTCTGCGGGAGGGACGGATCGTGATCGTCACAGCCCCGCCTACCGATTGACGGAGGTAACGCCGTTGTGGTGCAATAGCCGACCAGGTACCACCGATGAAGTTACACATAACCCTACTCTCCCTGCTTATCCTCGCCCTATCGAGCTGCGGTAATCGTGGTATAGGTCATGGTGTGATTCTCTGGGCGCCGGAGGACTCGCCTCTTGCGAACGGCCGGCTCGTCGAGGTGACCTCCGAGTCCGAGCTCAACAGCACCTATACCGTCACAACGCCCTCCCTTGAGGAACCAGTCACCCTCCCGATGTGGCGGATCGCGTTCTTTGAAGAAGAAGACGCAGCCCTCGCCTACGCAAGTGAGTACGCACCCTACGCCGAAACCTACGCCCGCTCCCTGCGTCAGGCGCTGCCGGTGAGGGCCGAGCGAGACCGTCTCTCACGAGGCGTATACCGGCTGAGGGAGAACGAGCTGATGAAGGTGCTCACCCGGGACGAGGAAATTGCCGACGAGGGGGGATTGCAGGGGTACTGGTATCGGGTTCTGACCCGAGAGGGTATCGAAGGCTGGGCGTTCGGCTTCTTTCTCGAAATCATCGGCACCGGTGGGGAGGACGAGGAGGAGGAGGGACCGAGCGAGGAGGAGAGCGACCGGGAGAGGATTCTCTCCAACACCTGGCGCCCGGAATATTTCCGGGAGATGATCAACGAAAACCGCATCGACCTCTCCCGGTTCAGGCCGAACTTCGGCCTCTTTCCCGATCCCGAGGCTCAGGAGATAAGGATCGTACTGCCGGAGCATACCGTCACGTTTCCCTACGAGGAACTCTTTTCCTCAGGTCCCTCCAGCTACAGCCTTGAGGGGAGCCCCGTTACGATCTCATTGCGGTCCGACAGCCGGATAAGCGTGCAGTACACCCTCAACGGTCGTGAGCAGAGCGAGGTTTTCCTGCTCTTCGAGGAGGAAATAGCGGAGATCGTCGAGGAGGAGCTCGACCGGAGGGAGGAGCTCCGGCAGCGGCTTCGTGAGCCGGGAAATGTGCTTACAAGCACCGCCTACGGGACCATCGAACTCGAAGAGGGAGAACGGTTTACCTGGACCGGCTACGACCGCCTCACACCGACGGTCATACCCGGGAGAGCCGGAGAGTCCGGGACGGTCTCCTTCCCGCTGTTTCTCTCCGACGATCTGAGAGAGGAGTACGACGGAGCGATCCTCTTTACCTTTACCGGTGAGGGAGAGCGTGTAGAGGTCCGTTTTACCTATGAGTACAGCGAAGGGGGGATCCGACTCACCTATGTCCCCTCGGAAGACGTAAGCGAGAACATCGTGCAGCGAGAGGCGTTCTCACCAATAGTGATCTTTTTTACCTACGAGACAAACTGAGCGTGACACTCCTGACCCTCGCGGACATCTCTCTCTCCTTTGGCGGCCGGCAGGTCCTCGAAAGGGTCAATCTGCAGATTCGCCGAGGCGAGCGGACCACCATCGCCGGCGCCAACGGAAGCGGAAAGACGACGCTGATGAAGGTGATCTCCGGTGAACTCGAGGCGGACGAGGGGGTCAGGTCGGTTGCCCCGGGGGTAGAGGTGAGCTATCTACCGCAGATCGGTATCGTCCATCGGGGGCGGAGCCTCTACGAGGAGGTGGAGGACGCTTTCACAGGCGCCCGGGAGCTTGTCACCGAGCGCGAAGCAATCGGGGAGCTTCTCGAAAGAGCGGAGGAACTCTCCCCGGGACGGCGGGAGCAGCTTCTCCATCGCCATCAGGAGATCTACGAGAGTCTCGAAGAACAGCGCTACTACTCCCGGGACCAGGAGATCCGCGCCGTTGTCGGGGGTCTCGGTTTCTTTGAAGAGGATCTCAGCCGGGACTGCAGTGAGTTCTCAGGGGGCCGGCAGATGCGTATCGCCCTGGCGAAGCGGCTGCTCCAGCGGGCGGAGATTCTGCTTCTCGATGAGCCGACTAACTACCTAGACCTTCCCGCCCGGGAGTGGCTCCAGGGCTTTGTTGCCTCCTATCCCGGGGCGGTGCTTCTCGTCTCCCACGACCGGGAGTTTCTTGATGAGACAACCAACAATGTTCTCGAGATCCTTTCCGGCCGCCTCAAGCGTTACCCGATGATCTACACCCGCTACGAGGCGGTTCGGGACGAGGAGATTGCACAACAGATAAAGGCGTATGAGGAGCAGCAGGCGTACATCGAGAAGACCGAGGAGTTCATCCGCCGGTTCAGGTACAACGCCGCAAAAGCGAAGCAGGTCCAGAGCCGGGTAAAGGAGCTCGACCGGACCGAGCGACTAAAACTGCCGGAACATATGGCGCGGGTCGCCCTGCGCATACCCTCCCCACCCCACTCGGGCCGGGAGGTTCTCAGACTCCGGGAGATCCGCCGCTCCTACGGCGAGCGCACCGTCCTCGAAGGAATCGACCTCGACGTCGAGCGGGGAGCGAAGGTCGCCCTTATCGGGCGCAACGGCGCCGGTAAGAGCACCTTGATGCGGATAATCGCAGGCCGGGACCGACACTACCAGGGGGAGCGGGTAGAGGGCAGCGGCGTCATACCTGCCTGGTTCCCCCAGAATGCCGGCGAGCAGCTCTCCCCGGGGCGAACAATACTCGATGAAGTCTCCGACGGTCTGCCTACCGAGCTCATTCCGAAAGTGAGAGACACCCTCGGGGCGTTTCTCTTTCCGGGGGACGAGGTTTTCAAGCCGGTGGAGGTCCTCAGCGGCGGGGAGCGGAGCCGGGTCGCCCTGGTAAAGCTTCTTTTGCGCCCGGCGAATCTGCTTCTTCTCGATGAGCCGACCAATCACCTCGATATGAGCTCCAAGGATATCCTCTGTGAAGCCCTCGAGCAGTATGAAGGAACCCTCGTCTTTGTCTCCCACGACCGGGAGTTCCTTCGAACTCTCGCCACCTCCGTGGTCGAACTCTCGCCTCCCGAGGCCACGGCGCACCACCGGCCGTCGAGCTGGGTTGTCCCCGGTGGCTACGAGTACTATCTCCGGCAGAGGGAGCGGCGGGAAGAGCCCTCGCCGACAGCGCCGGAGAGCCCCCGGGAGCGGGCGGCCGCCGAGTCTCACCAGGAACAAAAGCGGCGCAAAAACGAACTCAGACGCCTTGAGCGGCGGGAAGAGGAGCTCGTCCTCGCCGTAGAGGAGCAGGAAGAGGAGCTGGAGCGCATCCGCCACGCCCTCGCGCTTCCGGAGAACTACACCGACCACAGAAAAGCGGCGGAGCTCGACGAGGCGATGAGCAGAGCAGAGGCATGTAAGGAGCGGCTCATGGAAGAGTGGGAGGAACTCCACCGGGAACTGGAGACGCTGGAGGCTGAGGGTGGCAGAAGGGAGTAGTCGCCTCCCGGCGGCCTTTAGTAGCGGAGCGAGGGAGATCCTCGGCGAGCGGTTTCTCACCGACGATGAAAGCCGCGGGAATGTCTCAACCGACTGGAGCATGTACACCCTTCTGCCCGAGGCGGTCTGCCGACCGGCGAATGAGGAGGAACTATCCCGGCTCTCCGCCCTCGCTCAGGAAGAGGGGGTTTGTTTTACCCTTCGCGGCGGCGGCTCGGGAACCGGAGGAGCGGCGCTCTCTCAGACCGTCGTGGTTGAGCTTACCGGAGATTTCTGGGAGCGGGAGCCGCAGCTCATCGAGGATGGAACACTCCTGCGGACAGCCCCCGGGGTTTCCTATACCCGGATTGCCCGACTACTCGAACCCCTCGGTCGAACCATACCCGCTGATCCCTCGAGCGCAGGGATAAGCACCATCGGTGGTAACATCGCCACTCGGGCAAGCGGCCCCCACGCCTTCAGACACGGCTCGATGGACCGCTACCTCCACTCGTTGAGAGTGATAAACAGTTCAGGCGAGCTGATCGATACCGCGAAACCGCCCCCGGAGGAACTCTCCCGGGGACTTGCCTCCCTCGCCTCGGGGGTTTCCCGGGAGCTTGGCCGTCGGATCCGTGACCATGAGAGCCTCAAGAGCGCCTCAGGCCCGAGGCTACTGCCCTTCCTGCTCTCACCGACGAGTTCAACCACCCTCACATCCCTGTACTGCGGCTCCCTCGGCGCCTTTGGCACGGTCTGCGAGGCAATCATTCGCACCCATCCCCTCTCCCCGAAACGGTCGGTAGTGCTCCATGCCGCCGCGGACGACCAGGAGGCTATCAGCCTGGTAGAGGGGCTGAGGGGTGATCACACCCTGGCAATAGAGCTTGTCGACGCCGTTGCGCTGAGAGTCGCAGGACGAAACAGGCTGCTTGATGCGGGGCTCCTGAGTGAGAGGCAGAAACGCATACTCACGGGGCCACAGGGGCATCTTCTCATCCAGGAGACCGATCAACAGGAGCGTGTGGCAAGGACCCAGGATCAGGATCCTCTGACCGATGAGCAGGCGCAGGAGCTGTGGAAACTGCGAAAAGGGATGCTCTGGCGAATGAACCGCCTGAACGACCGCTTCAGAGCTTACTCGGTCATCAACGATCTCGCCGTGCCCAAATCAAAGCTCGGACCGCTTATCCAGGGGATTCGGGAGGTTGCGCGGGAGCTGAGGATCCCACTCCCGTTCTACGGTCACGCGGGGGATGCGAATCTTCACTTTCGCCCCCTCTTTCGCACCGACGCTCCGGACCTCGAGGAGCGGATTCGCCTTCTTGCCGAGTCCGCCTACCGGCTCACCGCTGATCTGGGGGGAACGGTAACCGGGGAGCACGGTCTGGGACCGCTGCGAGCCCCCTTTGTTGAGCTCGAGTGGGGGCGGGAGGGCGCAGCGCTGTTCGCCGCCCTCAAGAGACTCTTCGACCCCGGGGAGATCCTCAACCCCGGGGCTCTGACTGCGAGCCGGGACTTTCTCGAGCACTTTCATCGCCGTTGATTTAGGTGGGAAAAGTACCTGACACATTTCGTCGCTCTTAGTACCTTACACCATCAAGATGGAACGACGGTTACCGCTATTCCCCTTAGGGCTGGTACTACTCCCACGAATGCCTCTTCCCTTACATATTTTTGAAGAGCGCTATCGCGTCATGATCCGCCGATGCCTGGAGGAACAGATCGAGTTCGGTGTGCTGCTGTCCCGGGGAAAGCAGGTAGAGTCTCTCGGGACCCTTGCAAGGATCGATTCAGTGATCAACCGGTACGATGACGGACGCCTCGACATCCTCACCGTCGGAACCGAACGTATCAAGGTCAGCGAGTTTCATAGCGACGAGGCGTATCTGCAGGGTGTGGTCACCTCGATACGTGACGAGCCGTCGGAGGATAGTGCGGGCCTCGAGTCCCTCGCTTTAGAGGCTATTGCATCCCTGGAAGCTTTCGCTGAAGAGGTCGGCTACACCTTGGACCGAAGTGTACTCAAGGGCCTCGACTTCGAGGAGTTGTCGTTCTTTATCGCCTCCACCGACGTTTTCTCCACTGATGAAAAGCAGAAGCTTCTCGCCCTCAGGGATACGGCGAAGCGGTTGCGGAGTGTGGCGGCGGGGCTGAGGCGGGGAGTGGAGCAGCGCAAGCAAACGGAGAAGATTCGCAAGATCATCGGTGAGGATCAGGACATCACCCATCTGTTCAATTAGTCTTTACTGTCCTCCACCCTGGGGATGCTGAATGACCTAATTGCTTTACCCAAAGCGCTTTGGGGTCAATAAAACGGCAGTCAGCCGTCCTTCGATTAGTCATAGCACAAAATCATGCGCTGAAAGGAATTAGCTGCTGTTTATCCCCAGGGTGGAGGACACCACAGAAGCTCGCCACCCGGCGCGTCGCTACTCCCGCTTCTTGAAGTCTAAAGACGCAGAATTGATACAATAGCGCAAGCCTGTAGGCTCAGGTCCATCGGGGAAAACATGGCCCAGATGTGCCCCGCACTTGGAGCAGCGTACTTCGGTGCGTCTCATTCCGAGGGAGTTATCCTCGAGCTCCTCCACATTCTCAGGCAGTAGAGGCTTCCAGAAGCTCGGCCAACCGCTTCCTGAATCATATTTATCCTGAGAGTCGAAGAGCTTTGCCCCGCAGCAAACACAATGATACTCCCCACTTTCTTTATTTTTGTAATATGCTCCGGTAAACGGTCGCTCCGTCCCTCCCTTTCGGGTTACCTGGTAGACGTCCTCACTCAACTCGTCTCGCCACTCGGCATCAGACTTTTCAATTTCGTACATGCTACAAAAGATATGAGCAGAATAATCCGTAGTCCAGACATACACGCCGCTGCCACGCCGATCCGGAACCAACATGAGACGGTGAGCCCGGCTGATTAAAGCCTGCAAATTCACTAATAGCACGGCCCCCTCTGTGATAGACTTTCTAACCATGGAGGTACGTGTAGCCGGCGAGCTGAGCAGCGCTTCGGAGGCTGTACTCGAAGTCAGTCACATCTATCCAGATGCACCGAAGCCCGGTATCCGCGACGGGATAATCACCGAGGAGATGCTTTTGTTCATGGAAGAGTTGCTAAAGGAGACTAACTCCCGGGCCCTTTTCCTCTGGCTTCTAAAGATAACCCTGGAAATTACAGCCCCAGTCTACTGGTGGAATCAGTGCGCTCGCTACTTCCAGGAAATCGAATGGGTGAGGCGGCATCCAGTTGAAGCGGGAGACCGTGAACTCTTACGGCATGAAGACTTCGAGGGGGGAGTACCCTCCCTACTCCTCGAAACGATGAACGAACAGATCAAACACGGCGAACGAACTCTCCTCGCTGACACCCTTCCCGACAACTTCTTTCGACGTGGTTACGTCCACACTGATTACGCAGAGCTTCGCAGCCTCTACCGCGATCGAGGTCACTATAACAAGGGTCACTGGAGGGACTTCGCTGTTTTCTTACGCGGGCTTCGATACGCAAACCTTCTCACCGTGGGACTTTAGCTACTGTCCTCCACCCTGGGGATAAAAGCAGCCTAAGCCGTGCAGTAGGCTG
>JBKHDM010000009.1:0-51593 GCA_046541355.1 Spirochaetaceae bacterium | reverse complement strand
TTAGCGGCGGCGGCCTGGTTAGCGGCGGCGGCCTGGTTAGCGGCGGCGGCCTGGTTAGCGGCGGCGGCCTGGTCGGCCCCGCCGGCCCGGCGTCGCGCCGGAGCCCTTACTGTTCCCCGTTGAGCGCCTTCCGGGTCTCCGGGGTGAGAGCTATGCCGAGGTCCGCGAGTTGCTGCGGGTCAACCACCGAGGGGGAGTCGTCCATAGGGGAGACGCCGACGGTGTTTTTGGGAAAGGCGATCACCTCCCGGATAGACTCCTCTCCCGCCATGATCATGACCAGGCGGTCGAGGCCGGGGGCGATGCCGCCGTGGGGGGGCGGTCCGTAGCGAAACGCCTCGAGGAGGAACCCGAACCGACGCTGCGCCTCCTCCCGGGAGAACCCGACGATATCGAAGATCCGCTGCTGGATCTCGGGATCGTGGATCCTTATGGAGCCGGAGGCGAGCTCGTACCCGTTGCAGACCAGGTCGTAGAGGTCCCCGAGGACCGCCCCGGGGTCATCCTCCATGGTGTCGAGGTAGCGCTCCTGGGGCATCGTAAACATATGGTGGGACGCCTCCCACCGGTTCTCCTCCTCGTTCCAGTCAAAGAGGGGAAAGTCGATAATCCAGGCGAAGGTGAATCGCCCCGGCTCGTTGAGACCGAGCTGCTTGCCGAGGCGGCTGCGCACCGCGCCGAGGGAGGTGCACGCCGTTTTCCACTGATCCGCCACAAAGAGCAGCAGGTCTCCCGGGGCGGCACCGAGGTCCGCGGCGATCTCTCCCGCCCGATCGGCAAAGAACTTGCTGATGCCACCCTCGAGGGCGACCGAACCTGCACCGGCAGCATCCCCGCCGTAGCCGTCCGCCTTGCCCACCTTCATCCAGGCAAGCCCCTTCGCTCCGTAGGTCTTGGCCGCGTCCTCGAGCTCGGTGATCTGTTTACGTGAGTACTCCCCGCACCCCTTTGCCACCAGAGCCTTTACCGCTCCCCCGGAGTCGAGAACGCTCTTGAAGACGCCGAACTCGCTCTGCGAGGCGAACCGGCCAAAGTCCCGAAGCTCCATCTCGTAGCGCAGGTCCGGTTTGTCCGAGCCGTACCGGTTCATCGCCTCGGCGTAGGAGAGGCGCTCGAAGGGCGTTTCGATCTGAACACCGAGAGCCTTACCGAAGGCGTGGGCCATCATTCCTTCCACCACCTCGAAGACATCCTCTTTTGAGACAAAACTCATCTCCATGTCGATCTGGGTGTGCTCCAGCTGCCGATCACCCCGGGCGTCCTCATCCCGGAAACAGTGGGGTAGCTGAAAGTACCGATCGAAGCCTGAGACCATGAGGATCTGTTTGAACAGCTGTGGGCTCTGGGGCAGGGCGTAGAACTTACCCGGATGAAGCCGGGAGGGAACAAGAAAGTCCCGAGCTCCCTCGGGGGTGGACTTGATCATGCTCGGCGTCTCGATCTCGTAAAATCCCCGGCTGGTCAGATACTCCCTGACCGCGAAGGCGACATCGTGGCGGAGCTTGATCTTTCGCTGCATGGAAAAGCTGCGCAGGTCGAGGTAGCGGTACTTGAGGCGAAGCTCGTCCCGGGCGTCGCTGCGCTCGTCTATCATGAACGGGAGGGTTTCGCACCGGCTGAGGATCTCGATCCTCGAGGCAACCAGTTCGATCTCACCGGTTACCATCTGCGGATTTATCATCGTCTCCGGCCGCTTTCGGACTTTCCCGATTACAGCGACGCAGTACTCGTACTTAAGCTCCGCCGCCTTTGCCGAGAGCTCCCTGGGAGCGTCGGGGTCGACGACAACCTGGGTGATCCCGTGGCGATCCCTCAGGTTTACGAAATGGACCCCGCCGTGGTCCCGGTTTCGGTGGACCCAGCCGTTGAGGGTGACTTCCTTCCCGGCGTCGGCCGAGGTGAGCTCGCCGCAGGTGGCGGTGCGCTTGAACTGTTCCATAGCGCGCACTGTAGCACAAAGCAACCGCCCCGGCCACACGGCCCCGGGCGAGGGCCTCCGGGTGTGGCGACACACCCCGGCGACGGGGAAAGCTGAGGCTCCCGGAAGCTACTCGATAATCCCAACGCCCGCATCCCGCATCTCTTCGAGGGCTCTCTGGAAATCCCCCTCCTCGAGGTTCACCGCTCTGGTTCCCGCAACGTAGAGAAAGGTCCTGTAGCCGAGGGAAGCGCCGTCGAGGGCGGTGAACTTGACGCAAAAGTCTCCGGCGAGCCCGGCAATGTAGATTTCATCTACATCATGCGTTTTCAGCCAATCCCTCAGGCCGGTGTCGACCTTGTGGCCGTTATCAAAAAAGCCCGAGTAGCTGTCCACCTCCCGGTCCATACCTTTGCGGACCACGTAATCGATGTGGGCAACGTTGAGGGCCGAGGCAAAGGATGCGCCGAAAGAGCCCTGGACGCAGTGGTCGGGCCAGAGAATCTGGTCGAGCCCGTTGAGCTCAACGATCTCCCCCGGGCGCTTGCCGGCGTGCTGGGACGCAAAGCTCCCGTGGTCCGGGGGATGCCAGTCCTGGGTTGCGACCACCAGATCGAACTCCTTCATTTTTTCGTTGATAAAGGGAACCACCGCATCCCCCTCGGGGACAGCGAGGTTACCTCCCGGAAGAAAATCGTTCTGTACATCGACCACTATCAGTGCTTTCATGCCTTTAAGGTACGCGACACCAACCCCGATCGGTAAGTATATTGAGAACAGGGCACCGAGCCGGCAGCTCTCTCCGGTCATCCTCGCCTCGGTAGCCTCATACGGACTCGTCTCGCTGATCCTGCCGCCGCGTCACCGACGCTCCCCGCAGAACATCCGCGCCCCGTAGCTCGGCGCGGCCGGCGGCAAACGCTCGCGCCCCAATAGTAATAGTGGAGAAGACTACAGGGACTCCCTTAAGGAAGGACAACCATGAACAAGAACAAGATAGCAATCATAGGCGCCGGCTCCGTCGGTGCAACGATCGCCTACAACATATCGAACCGCGGTCTCGCCAACGAGATCGTCCTTGTGGACCTGAACGCCGAAAAGGCTGAAGCGGAGGTACTCGATATCACCCACGGCATGCCCCTGGGAAACACGACCGACATTTACGCCGCGGGTTATGAGGGGTGCGCTGATGCGGAGCTTGTGATTATCACCGCGGGAGCCAAACAGCGGCCCGAGGAATCGAGACCGGAACTGATGGACCGTAATGTCGGTATCATGAAGTCGATGGTCCGATCCATCATGGAGTCGGGATTTCGGGGAGTGATACTCGTCGTGACAAACCCGGTGGACGTTCTCACCTATGTCGCCTACCGGGAGAGTGGATTGCCCTACCGCCAGGTAATCGGCTCCGGTACCGTTCTCGACTCCGCCCGACTACGAACCTTTCTCTCCCGGCAGTGCAGCGTCAATCCCCAGAACATCCACGCCTACGTCATCGGAGAGCACGGTGACACCGCCTTTCCCGCCTGGTCAAACATCACGTTCGGGGGCATTCGCGCGGGAGACTACTGCGCGATCTGCCGGCAAGGGTGCGACGACGGGGATCTCAAGGAGGCGGCGACCGAGTACGTCCGACGGGCAGCCCAGAAAATCATTCAAGCGAAGGGTTCGACCTTCTACGCCGTGGCTCAGGCGGTCGCCATTATCACCCAGGCGGTGCTCCGGGACGAGCGCAGGATCCTGCCGGTCACCGGTATCGCCAAAGATTTCGACGGCTTCCGGGAGACTGCCTTCAGCTATCCGCGGATCATCGGAAAAGGGGGGGTGATGAAGGAGCTCACCTACAACCTCACCGATGAGGAGCAGGACCTGCTGCATGTCGGGATCGAGTTCATTTCCAGCAACATCGAAAAGGCGGGTTACTGAGCCTCCCGCGGCGGGGCGCAGCCACGGCTACCGGCCGGCGGCCTCTTTGAGGGGGAGATTCTCGTTGAGAAGTCGGATGTTCTCCTCCTCGTAGCGGTTGATCCGGTCGATATTCGCCCGAAAGATCGCCTGCATACGCTCGTCGAGAAAATAGTGGTGACTGTAGTTGGCAACCGCCCGGAAGCCGCGACGGATCTTGTGGGAGGAGCCCATCCCCGGATCAAATCGGTTGTAGCCGTTCCGGATCGCCCAGTTGATCGGCTCATAGTAACAGACGTTGAAGTGGAGGTTATCCCGGTACTCCCGGGTTCCCCAGTAGCGCCCGAGGATCGTCTCATTCTTGACCAGAAGAAACGAGAGAGCGAGCGGGTCATCCTCGCCGCCGGAGTCGGAGTCGAGGGCGGCGACCATGGCGATCCGGTCTCGAAACCGCTCCTCCAGGAGACCAAAGAACCGGCTGTTGAGAAATCGCGCCGCCCACGGGCCGAACTGATCGTTGGTCTTATGGTAGTACTCGGCCATCCGGGTAAAGTAGGAAGGGGGAATCTCCGTACCCTGGTAGAGACGAACCTCGAGCTCCTGCTCTCCCATCGAGGCGCGCTCGCGCCGGATGTTGCGCCGCTGGTTTTTCCGGAAGATCGCGAGGTAGTCGTCGAAGTCGGTAAAACCGTCGTTCTCCCAGAGAAACCCCTGATGACGCCACTCGGTAAAGCCCGCCCGGGCGAGGGTGGAGCGAAACTCAGGCTCCACGTAGTTGAACTGCACCGCCCTGCAGCCAACCTCCCGGGCCCGCTCGAAGATCGCCTCGAGGATCTCCCGACTGATCTCCTCTTCGTCCTCCTCCGGATCGATGAGAAACCTGAAAGCGGTCGAGGGAGTCGCGGGACTCATCCCGACGAGCTTCGGGTAGTAGCGGATCCCGATCTGCTCGGCCACATCAACGAGAGCAAAGTCGAAGACAAACTCCCCCATGCTCTGATTTCGTATGTACAACGGTACTGCTGCGACGAGCTTGCCGTTCCTGTAGCAGGTGAGGTGGGTAGGCACCCAACCGTGCCGCGGTGCTATGGACTTGGACGCCTCGAGGCAGTAGAGCCAGTCCCATTCGAGGAGGGGAGTGGGAAGTAGCGTCGCGAGGCGATTCCACTCATCCCGGGGGATCTCCTCCATGCCGGTGTGCCAGCGGGTGGTTACCATCGAGAGCGAATATACTCACCCCACCACGCAGCCGGGAAGGATCAACCGGGAGGCCAATTGAGCCGGCGACCGCCAAGTATGTGCGCGTGTACGTACTCCACCGTCTGCTGCGCCTCTTTTCCGGAGTTGAAGACAACCCGATACCCTCGTTCCTCGAGGCCAAGGGCTGCGGCGCACTTTGAAATCCCCTGGATAAAGCGGCCGAGCTGCACCGCGTCGAGATCCTTAGCCTCCACGAGGCTGACGAACTTCTGTCGCGGAAGTACGAGAACGTGGACCGGCGCCTGAGGGTTAATGTCCTTGAAGGCGACGACGTGGTCGTCCTCGTAGACAAACTCCGAGTCGATTTCCCCGGAGAGAATCTTGTCGAATATGGTCTCCATAGCTCCTATCCTACCACATCGGTCTGCCCGCCGTTATCCCCTGCGATGAGCTTCTCGTAGACCTCCTCGGTGATCGGGTAGCCGAGGAGGACCAGAATCGCCGTAACGAACAGAAGGGCGGGGATCGGGCCGACCAACAGCCGAATGGCGAGGACCGCCGAGTCGCTCTGAGTCGCCCCTCCCTGCTGATATCCGGCAACCGTGAGGAGCAGGCCGTTTAGTCCAAGTCCGAGGGCCTGCCCGATCTTGGCGACAAAGGTCCACAGCCCGTAAAAGACCCCCTCCCTCCGCTTACCGTTGGTTATCGCGTCGAACTCGACGACATCGGGGATCATCGCGAAGGGCATCACGTAGTGGGCGGCAAAGCCGGTGCCGGCTACAGCCATGAGGATGTAGGAGATCTCGATCGGCATCCGGTGACCGATAAAGAAGAAGACCACCACCGCCGCGGCGAAGATCGCCATCCCGATGTTGTAGCTTCTTTTCTTTCCGATTCGCTTCGATATCTGAACCCAGACCGGAATACAGGTGATGGCGGCGGCGAGAAGGATCGGCAGGGCGACCTGGAATCCCTCCTCGGAGCCGAAGATGACGGCGAAGTAGTAGAGCAGGGAGGCTTGGATGACGTTGATTCCGGTAACGTGGAGGGACCAGGGGATGAGGATCGTGCGAAACTCCTTGAGTTTGAGAACCGCCAGGTATGAGCGGAGCGCCTGCTCAGGGACGGAGGTTGTCTCCTGATAGCGCTCTGTAACCGCGAGAACCGTTATAACCCCCGACAGGAGCATCACACCCCCCATCACAACGGCCATCGCACTCCAGCCGGCGCCGCTTGTGGCGGACCCACCAAATAAGCTCACCAGGGGAAGCACCGCTGCGGCGCCGATAAAGGTTCCGATTACCGCAAAGCTCATCCTGTAGCCGTTGAGTGCGGTTCGCTCATGGAAATCCCGGGTGAGCTCCGGGGTGAGGGCGCCGTAGGGTATGTTAACCAGGGTCCAGGCGGTATTTACCAGGCAGAGGGCGAGAATGACGTAGACAAGCTTCCACGGGGGAGGGAGCTCCGGCACGGTGAAGGCGGCCACCATGAGCAGAAAGAGAGCTACCGAACCCCAGAGCATGTAGGGGCGGCGACGGCCGAGACGGGTGTGGGTACGGTCTGAAAGGTAGCCGACGATCGGATCAGTTACGGCGTCCCAGATCTTGCCGATCATGAGCGCTATACCTGCCACAGCTGCGGAGAGACCCGCTACCTCGGTCAGGAAAAAAAGCAGATAAAAACCGACTATGGTGAAAAAAAGGTTTCCCCCGAGGTCGCCAACGCCGAAGCCGAGCTTTGTGGTGAGCGAGAGCTTGTCACCGGATCCTTTCATCGTTGGGCACTCCGGAACTGCCGGCCCACGGAGTTACTGCGGCATTCGGTGCAGCCGAGGACATGGACGTGTTTTCGATCCTTTCTCATAAACATCCTCGCTATCACGTAGCCTGTCTCGGGTAGCTCGGTCCGGCAGACCGGGCAGATGCGTGGGTGGTTTCGATTCGCCGGGTAGCAATAGGGGCATCCGTACATGTGGACCATCGCGTCTTCGATCCGGCGACTGCTGAAACTCCCCCGGTCCGGGTTGTAGGCGCTCTTTCCGTCCCCGGAGAAAACCGTCGTCTTAACCCGCTCTCCCGACCCGAGCATGGTGGAGCAGATCGGGCACGGTTTCAGAAGCTGCAGCTGCTCCCGGCTCTTTTTGGCCATTACATTGGAAAGGGAGGAATAGTCGCTCTTACGCAGCTTTATCAATGTGGCAAGCAGCCCGATAATAAGAATCACCAGGGCTGACAGGAGCCAGAATTCGATAGTGGTCCTCCTGAAGGGCACAGATCTGTCTGTAGTGAGATTAGTCTGTGCCGCGCCCTATTGCAATAATCGGGGAGTGCATGAGAGGCAGCAGCATCGAAACCGCCCTCTACGTGGTGGGAACGCCGATCGGTAATCTCGAGGACATTACCCGTCGGGCGGAACGGGTGCTCCTCGCTCTCGAGCTGTGCGCATGCGAGGACACCAGGCAGAGCAGAAAGCTTCTCAACCATATCGGTGCCTCCGCCGGACTTATAAGCTGTCGGAGCCAGAACGAGGCAGCCTGCGCCGTTCCGGTAATAGACGCCCTCGCATCGGGGAGCGCCGTAGGCTATCTCACCGACGCCGGAACTCCCGCAATCAGCGACCCCGGCGCCAGGCTTGTCCATCTTGTCAGAGAGGCGGGCTATCCGGTCGTCCCGATACCCGGGGTGTCGGCGGTTACCACCCTCATAAGCGTCGCGGGACTCGTCGGCGGCTCCTTTACCTTTGACGGGTTTCTCTCTCCGAAGGCAGGACGTCGCAGAAGCCGGCTGCAGGAACTTCTCGACCGGGGGGAGAGCTTTCTGCTCTACGAGTCACCTCACCGGGTGGTCAAGCTTCTCAAGGATCTCGAGGAACTCGCCCCGGAGGCGACGGTAACCGTGGGAAGAGAACTGACCAAGGTGCATGAGGAGATCATCCAGGGCGCTCCAGGGGAGATCCGGGAGCGCTACGAGGGTCGGGATCGGGTCCGGGGAGAGCTTTCGCTCCTTGTTTCACCTCGCAAAAAGGGTTAACATATGAGCAGAACATGTCGATACCTATATTGAAAGGAAGGAGTACGGATGACCATTGAACGCTTAGGTCCCACAGACCCCGTTCAAAAGCCTAATCGTGTTGAAAAAAACGCGCGTCCCGAGCAGCGTCAGCAGTCGGATTCTATCCAGTTCTCCGACGAGGCCAAGCTGAGGGCGGAGCTTCTCCAGGCTACAGAAACCGTCAAAGCGGCGGAAGATGTCCGGATGGACCGGGTCGCCGAGGTCAAGAAGAAACTCGAGGATCCTTCCTACATCAACGACGAGGTGCTCGGCCGGGTAGCCGACCGCATCATGGACATGTTCGAGCTCTAGTACTTCTGGAGCACAAAGTGTGAAAGCCGACAGGGCAGTGATATACTCCTATCGCTGCCCTTTTTTATTAGGTAATGAAAGTTGTAACCGATGGATAACTTTACGATTCAGTTTCCCGAGACCATCCTCTTCGGCACTGATGTATTGCAAAAACTCGGCAGTGTTGTAAAGAGTTATGCAGATCGGGTGCTCCTGGTCAGCGAGTCCGTCCTCCACGAGGGAAAGCACATAACCCACGCCCAGGACCTCCTGGTCCGGGAGAAGATAGACGTTCTGCTCTTTGATGAGCTTATGCCCGGCTCGAGCGCCGCCGCCGTGGATGAGGTGCTCTCCCTGGTGCGGGCGAGCAAGGCTAAGGCGATTGTAGGGATCGGGGGTATGCGGGTTCTGTCGATCGCCAAGGCCGCCGCAGCCCTGGCCAACAGCTCCGCTTCGGTCAACGACCTGCTCCAGGGCACCGCCACCTTCGGCAATCCGATCGCCTACATCGAGGTACCCTCCTCTTATCGGAACCACTTTATGCTCAAGGACGCGGTCATCCTCAAGGATGGAGTGAGCAAGAACTCCCGGGTGATACCGGTCCCGCCCCGGACAACCCGGGCGATCCTTGTTGAGACCAACCTCACCCACACCCTCTCCCAGAAATACGCGGTCTCGGCGATGATGGACACCCTTCTCGCCGCCGCCGAGGGATATCTGAGCAACGCTTCAACCGTCTTTTCCGATACCGTGCTCATAAAAGCGGTGCAGCTGTTGAAAGAGGCGATTCTCGGTACCGTTCGCAGCCCCACAGACATGCGCTACCGGCGCAAAGCTTCGGAGGCGGGGCTGCTCACCGCCATGGGACTCTCCCAGAGCGACCAGGGGGTAGGTGGGGCGATATCCTACGCCGTCAACAGTCGCTTCGAGGTTCCAAAATCCTGGGTCGCCACGGTCCTCCTTCCCCATATTCTCGAAACCCACGTTGCCCACCGGGCGGAAAAACTCGGGAGTATCTCCGCAGCCCTCGGAGAGCCGGTGGACGGGATCATGCCTGAGGAGGACGCTCAGCGGTCGGTTCGGGCGGTGCGGCGGATGCTCGGTATGATAGAACTGCCGACCCGTCTTCGGGACCTCGATCTATCCATGGACGACCTCGCGGAGCTCTCCGAAGGGGTGGCGGATACGGAGATGGCGCGTAAGGCGGCCCTCTCCTTTTCCGCCGACCGGATCACCCAGCTCCTCAAAACCGCTTTCTAGGTCCCGGGGCGCTCCGGCCCCCTCGGTCCGCAGTCCCCGAAAAGGAGCCCCCGGCGTCGGATGATCAGCCTGCGCAAGCTTCACTCCCTGCCACCCCCTACACGGCTGCGTAAGATAGTCCGCCTTCTCGACGGGTTCGAGCGCTCGAAGCGCCGGGGGGAGCGTCTCGATGGTGAGTATATCCTCGGCCTCCTCGCTGAGCTCGAGGCGCTCCTTGGTCCCGGGCAGCCTGACCGGTCGTCCGGGCGGAGGGAGCCGCTCGCGGCGGAGGCGGCGCTCTTTGCGGCGATCAGGGAGCTCCAGGCGGCCCCGAACGAACTGCGCCGGCTCAACCGCCTTCGCAACCGCCTCGAAGCCCATCTCGGCAAAGAGCCTGCGGACTGGGATCTCCTCGGTGAGCCGGGTGAGGAGCACCAGGAGCGCTCCACCCGAGAGGAGGGGCGGCGGCGGCGGCTGTTTCCAATCGCCCTCTGTCTCGAGGAGCTTCGATCCCCCTTTAATCTCGGCAGTATCGCCCGCTCAGCGGAAGCCTTCGGGGCCGCGGGTCTCATCCTCGCCGCGGCGACGGCGCGACCTGAGCAGCCCCGGGCGAAACGGGCCGCCATGGGAGCCTTTGACCACCTGCCGGTCTGTGAGCTTTCCCTGCCCTGGTCCGAACGCCCGGAGGCGGGCAGGGAGGGTCCCCCGCCCCGGGGGCGGGAGGGTCGAGGGGATGGGGCGCCCCTTTTTGCCCTCGAAAGCGGCGGGACGCCGGTTGACCGGTTCACGTTTCCCCAATCTGGTATCTGTCTTGTCGGTTCCGAGGAGCTCGGGCTTTCCCCGGCGGCCCTAGAGGCGGCAGAACGCTCCTGGGGGCGCTGCTCGATCCCCCTCTACGGTGTAAAGGGCTCCCTCAACGTCGCGGTTGCCGCGGGGATCCTCCTGGCAGCGTGGACCAGCGCAATTGTCTCGGGAGGAGGAGGGAAGGGGGAAAAAGAAGAAGACGCCGTCACGGAGCGACAGCGTCTTCTCGACCTTTTGACAGCGGGGCTTGCCACCTCGGGTTCCTGAGGGGAGGCGGCTCTCCCGGGACACCTCACGCTCCCGGGGAAGGGAGGTATTGGTAACAGCGACAGGATCGTCCTAAGCGGGATCTGACCTCACCGATTGAGGTGGATGGTGTAGGCGATCTCTCCGACCTCCTGGAGGGTGGCGGAGACGCCGCAGTACTTTTTCTGGGAGAGGCTTACCGCCTTCTCGATCTTTCCTTCTTCGAGCTCGGAGCCCCAGAACATGTAGTCCAGGTGAATCTTCTTGTAGACCTTCGGGTGGTCGTCGCTGGTCTCTCCCTGAACGGCGATCTCGAACCGATCGTAGGGCATCTGCATCTTTGCAAGAATCGAGACAACGTCCATGCCGGTGCATCCGGCAAGGGCGCTAAGCATCAACGGTTTCGGCGTGGGGCCCTGATTCTTACCCCCCACGCTCTCCTCGGCGTCGACCCGGATGTTGAACCCCTGGAGATCTATGTCGAAGGACATATCTCCCCTCCAAACCGCCTTGGTTGTATGAGCCATGCTATCTCCTCAGCGCCTTTTCGATTTCCGGCTCATTGAAGCCTACGATGATCTTACCATGTACATCGAGAACCGGAACGCCCATCTGCCCCGACTTCTTCTGCATCTCCTCAGCTCGCCGGAGGTCCTTTGCAACGTTGTACTCGGTAAATGTGACGTGATGTTCCTTCAAGTATTTCTTTGCCTTTGTGCAGTAGGTGCATGAAGGGGTTGTATAGATCTTTACAGCCATACCTGCCTCTCCTTAGGAGTCTTTTTGTATCAAATAAATACTATATAGTGAATGACCTGTCAAGGGGTAACCTGCCGTTCCGCTCGACGCTCCTCGACTCCGCAGAGGGAGGCTTGGAGTCTGTTGTCGGGACCTGAACAGTTGGTGGCTGCTGGACAGAAAGAGGCGGGGACTCAGGCGGTTTGCCTCATCTCCAGCGGTGGGCGATGAGGTTATCCGGATACCATCGGTTGAGTGGAGGAGCCTAGGAACTGGTGGCTTGTTCGTTCTTGTTCTTGAACTCCGCCCGATACGCCGCACGCAACTTGTCGCGAATCGCGTTTAACTGCTCCGCGGAGGTTATGCCGAAGCTCTCGAGGACGTCGCTGTCCACATCACCGAACTCCACATGATCGTCGGTGTGATGGTTCGCCAGAAAGTTTGCGAGATAGACCGTGAAGGCGACGTCCCGATACTCCTCCGGGGCGGCGGTAGGAGCGTGGTGGAAGCGAATCGCGTCTACCAGCGCCTCGGGAAAGTTCCACCTCTCGGCAAGAAGCCCGCCGATCTCGGCATGATTGACACCGCTTACCAGGTCCTCGAGTATCTCCGGGGCGATATCCTTTGTACTGCAGAAGGTGCGGATCGTGTCGAGCATCTCCGGGTTGACGTGGCTCATCACGATTTTTCCCATGTCGTGGAGGACACCACCGACGTAGACGTCGTCGAGGATCTCTTTTTTCTTGCTGATGTTTCTTGCCAGGCTGTAGGCGTAGAACCCCGTCGCCCTGCTGTGCTCCCACAGCTCCTTGGTCTCGTCGCTCGAGTCGTCGCCGAGGACCTCCCGGGTCCCGTAGGAGAAAAGCATGTTCCTCAAGCCCCGCAGGCCGACGAGCTTGACCGCCTCGACTATGTTGTCTACCCGTTTCGGCAGCATGAACTGGGCTGAGTTTACCGTCTTCAGGAGCCCTGCGGTGAGGGAGGGGTCTGTACTGATCGCCCGGGCGATGTCGGTAATCTCGCTGTCCGGGTCTTCGATCATCTTCTGAAGGCTCAGGACGCTCTCGGGAAACTTTGGAAGCGAGTCGATCTCGTGGGCGAGCTTCTCGCTGATCGCCTTCAGGCTCTCCTTCTTTACCGAGGCCATCGGTACGTTCAGGTGGGCGACAGTCTCGCCGTTTCGTACCTCGATATCGAAACGATCCTCGTCGAGGCCGATCTTCTTGAGCATGAGGACAAGAATGACTATGCCGAGACCTGCGCCTTCGGAGTCGTCGAGAACCGTTGTGAGCGCCTCCTCGAGGGAGTTGAACGCTCGGGATCGGGCTATGCGGTCGAAAACACGAATCTGCTCCTTCCGGGTCATAGGCGCGTTGTTTACGACGTAAATGTGGAGGTCCGTACCCCTGACGTGGTAGACGACCCGGACGTACAGCCCCGCCTCCTTCTGTTTCTTGAGGTAGTGGCCGATATTGTCGAGGGTTTCGTTCTTGAAGTTGGACATCCCGATCTTGTACTCGGCCTCGTTTTCGAGGGAGAGCCCCTTCTCCGTAAAGTAGACCCGCTTGGTATTTGCCTTCTTTGCGTTTACCGCGAGCTCCCTGAGGCAGTAGGCGAGGGCGTCTTTGAGCTCTTCCTGACCCATCTCGAGGAGAAAGACTTCGAGGATCTGTTCGAGCAACACCTCTGTCTCATGAGGCATGGTAAACGTCTTTACGGCGTAGGGTTCCTGCTTTCGCGCGGCGTTACGAACTCTCTCAAAGTCTATCGTTTTAGACATGGTGTATAGTATAGATTGTGTAATCTTGATGTTCAATCATCACGTTCCCTTCTCCGCCTCCCCCTTATCTGCGCTCCTCGACCCCGCGGATGTCCGGCGGCGATAGCTTCCCCGCCGGGGCCGTCGGCTCAGCTGAACTCTTTTACCTGCTGCGCCATCTCCCGCAGCCGTTTGCCGATTCTCCGCATCACCTGCTCCCCTTTCTCGCCCGAGAGGATCTCCAGTGCCTGGCCGATAGTCTCGACCACATAAATATGAAAACTCCCCGCGTCGATCGCCTCCTGGAGCTCCCGGGAGAGGACGAGATTCTGAATGTTGGAGCGGGGTATGATAACGCCCTGATTACCGGTGTAGGTCGCGATCCTGCATACCGCGTAGAACCCTTCGATCTTCTCGTTGATGCCCCCTACCGGCTGGATTTGTCCGAGCTGGTTGACTGACCCGGTCACCGCGATCTCCTGTCTCATCGGGATCTCCCCGATAGCCGAGAGGAGGGCGAGGGCCTCACCGGCGGAGGCGGAGTCTCCATCGACTTCGACGTAGCTCTGCTCGAAGGTGATGCTCCCGTTGATGGAGAGGGGAAAATCGTGGGCGTAGGTCGCCTGGAGAAACCCCTGGAGAATGTACATACCCTTGTCGTGGAGCTCCCCGGAGAGGCCGGACTCCCGCTCGATGTTGATGATCCCGTCGCTCCCGGGTGCCACTCGCGCCGTAATCAGCATTGGTCGACCGAAGGCGTAGTAGCCACGGTCGAGGACCGAAAGACCGTTGATGCAGCCGACCCGTCCGCCGGTCACCGAGAGGAGCATCTCGCCGGAGACCACCTGCTCATCAAACTTCTCTTCCGGGAGATTGTAGAGGTGCTGCCGTTCCCGCTGGGCGCGCTCCACGGCGTTGCGGTCGATCGCATCCTTGGCTTCCCTCGCGCTCCAGTGATTACTCTCTCGAATGAGATCGGCGACCAGGGAGAACCGCGTGGAGAGCTTGCCCCGGAACTCGCTGAGCCGAACGCCGTACTCGAGAACCGCCGCCTTACCGTCGGTGGTAAGGGGAAGGAGCTTCTCCTCCCGGCAGATCATATCCATGAACGCGATATACTGCTGCGTCGTCTCGGGGGTCCGGTCCATCATCGAGTCGAACTCCGCCGGGACTTTGAAGAGCTTTCCGAACTCCTCATCCTGCATGTAGAGGATGTCGTAGATGTGCTCGCTTCCCATGATGATCACCTTAACGTCAATCTCGACCGGCTCCGGTTTGATCGCCTGACCCGGTGGGTTGAAGGGTGAAGGGGTGTTTCGAATCTCTGTACAACCGTCCTGGAGTGCCCGCTTGAGGCCGTTCCACGCCTCCTCCTGGGAGAGCACGTCCTCCGCCCGGAGGATGAGATAGCCCCCGGAGGCGTGGATCACGCTGCCCGCCCTGAGGGTCTGGTAACCGAGGCGGCTGTCCTGCTCTCCCCGATACTCCTGAGCCCCAAAGAGTTTCTGGAAGTCTGGGTGACTCTCGACGATAATCGGATTCTCGCTGGTATTTGTGTGATCGACGATGATGTTGACCCCGTAGCGCTCGAGCTGTTGCTCCGCCTCCTCGCTCGACTCCTCGTCGGCGGGCATAAAGAGGTCGAGGTTTCCGAGGATGTCGTCCTCGAGCTCGTTCAGCCAGACCTCGGTCCGTTCCCCGTCGAACCGCTCCCGGAGGGAGCCGACGGCCTTCTGGACGACCGGTTCCATCGTCTCGAGCTGAAGCTCGTAGAGCTTCTTTTCGACCTCCATTCTACCGACCCGGAGCTCCTGAAAAATCCGGTCGAGCTCGTCCATGAAGTGGTAGTACTTCTCACGGATACGGCTCCAGTCGGCGGCGTGGATCTCACCGGCGTTTACCTTCTGCTGCAGGTCGTCGAAACTCGTTGCCTCACCGTCCACCACAGGAGCGATATCGGTGTGCTCTTCTTCCTCGTCTCCGTTTACTTTGACAATCGCGAATCCCTCGTCCTCGAGGCGTCGGTCGAACTCCGCGAGTTTTTGATTCTCCCTGCCCTCGGTTTCGACCATGAGTTTGTCCCGGGCCTCCTTGAACGGCTTCTGCTCGAAGAGAACCGAACTCTCCGCCTGGAGCATTTCCACGAGGTTGCGCAGCTCATCCCTGAAGTTCCGGGCGTGACCCGGTGGGAAATAAAGCGGCCGAGGCTGGTCGGGCTGGAGGAAATTATGGACAAAGGCGATATCCTTGAGGCGAGCGGCCTCGAAGGGGAGCGCTTTGAGCAGCTTGGTGATCGTACTCCGTTTGCCGGTGCCCGGCATGCCGGTGGCAAAGACGTTGTACCCTTTTGCCCTCAGGGCAACCGCGAGTTCCAGAGCCCGGACCGCCCGGGGCTGGCCGATTATGTCAAACTGTCCGGTAAGCTGTGCCGCTTCTGCTACTTCCGCTTCGGTAATGGCGAAGCGGACATCCTCGGGAGAGAGATGGCTCTCCGGTCTTTCATGCATGGGGCGCATGATACCCGGCCTTCGGGCGCAGTGTCATCCGCATCAGCTCCGGGGAGGTCGGTTCCCGGCTCCACGGTGAGGGGGTCCCCTGTACTCCTCACCCATCCTGGGCGAGGAGATACCCGTTTTCCTCTGAACAGTATTTCATTACCTTGAAACGCGATGTTACACGGGGTATGTTGGCCGAGAGAGCTGCGGCTATGAACAGCGAGGATAGAATCTACCAGGAAGCACTTCAGGTCGCTACCATGTACTACTATCAGGGCATGACCACCGAGTTGATAGCTCAGGAAATGCAGTTCTCCCGCCCAAAGGTCTCCCGACTGCTCAACCACGCGAGGCAATCGGGGATGGTGGAAATTCGCATTGTGAACGTGCAAAACACCCTCGGACCTCTGGAGCAACTGATTCGTGACCGGTTCAATCTCGATCGGGTTCACGTTGTTCCTGTCCCGGAGCTCATGGGCGAGGTGGTCTGGCTCAAGCGGGTTGCCCGCTACGCCGCCGGCTACCTCAACGGGATCCTCGCTCCCGGCAACACTCTTGCCCTTGCATGGGGAACGACAATAAGCGAGATTGGGACGCACCTGATTCCGAAGCGAATTCCTGGAGTCACCATCGTCCAGATGAATGGGTCCGGAAATACCTACACTCCCGACAACCGGTACGCGGCGAACATTCTTCAGAAGTTTGCGGAAAACTATCAGGCGAGCTTTATGCTCTTTCCAGTGCCGACGTTCTTTGACTACAAGGAGACGAAAGAGGCGCTTTGGCGTGAGCGGAGCATCCGAAAGATCATCGACCTCCAGCAATCGGCGGATATCCTGTTTTACAGCATTGGCGCCGTCGATGCCGGCGTTCCGAGCCACGTCTACTCCAGCGGATACCTCGAGCCGGAGGATGAGAAGATGCTCGTGGAACAAGGGGTCGTCGGCGATCTCGCTACGGTTTTTTTCAGGCAGGACGGCAGCTACGCCGACATTCCGATAAATCAGCGGGCAAGCGGCCCGCCTCTCGAGCTCTACAAGGAGGTGCCCCGAGCGATCTGTGTGGTTTCCGGGCGGGCAAAGGTGACCGGGCTTCATGCGGCCCTCAGGGCAGGTCTCATGAGTGAACTGATCGTCGATGAGCCGACGGCTCGCCTTCTCTGCGCAAAGATGGGGTGCGATCACGATGCTTTTTAGGGATCTCGATACGTACTTTCGCGGTTTTCTCGACTTCGACGGTTTTTCGAGGATAGATCCGTCGAAAAACGGGATACAGGTAGATCGGGCGGCCTCGGAGATCAGAAAGGTGGCGTTTGCTGTAGACGCCGCCCTCGAGCCCTTTACCCGTGCCGCGGAGTGGGGGGCGGAGGCAATCGTGGTCCATCACGGGCTGTTCTGGGGTCACGAGCAGACCCTCACCGGAACCCACTATGAGCGAGTTCGCTTTCTCATTGACAACAACATCGGTCTGTACGCCTGCCATCTTCCTCTCGACGCCCATCTCGAGGTCGGCAACAACGCCGTCATGGGCCGGCACCTCGGTCTCCGGGAGATCAAGCCCTTCGGGGAGTTCAAGGGAGTAACCATCGGCGTCAAGGGTGTTCTGCCGGAGCCGCTCACAACGCGGCAGATCGCGGAAACGCTGTTCGGCAGCGTCGAGGTTCCCATAAGGATCCTCGACTTCGGGAGGCGGGAGGTCAGCTCCGTCGGTATCATTTCCGGCGGCGCTCCCCGGGAGTTCGAAACGGCGGTTGATGAGGGATTAGATCTCTTTATAACCGGTGACGCCGCGCATACGGTCTACCACAATTGTTTGGAAAGCGGCTTAAATGTTATGTTTGCAGGGCACTACGCGACGGAAACCTGGGGGGTAGCGCGGTTAGGGGAGAAACTATTTCAGGAGACGGGCGTTGAAACTCGCTTCATCGATGTACCAACGGCACTCTGAACGGAGCGAGTACGCTCCTTTCATACTATCCGCCTGTATCGTCGTCGCCGACCAGATTACCAAAGCGCTGGTGGTGCGCAACATCCAGCCGATCTATGACGGCGGCCCGATAATCGAAGTCTTTGGTGAGGTTGTGAGGCTTATTCACGCGAGAAACCCTGGTATCGCCTTTTCCATCGGCCAGGGCCTCCCGGACCTTGCGCGGATGTTGCTGTTCATCCTGCTTCCGATCGTGGCGATGGCATGGATCGGCGTCTACACCTGGCGGAGCGAGGAGTTCTCGCCCCTGCAGCGCTGGTTTGTGGCCGGGGTTCTCGGGGGAGGTGTGGGTAACATCATCGACCGAATCTTTCGCCCCGATGGGGTAGTCGACTTTATCGACGTGAAGTTCTACGGCCTGTTCGGCATGGAGCGGTGGCCGACGTTTAACGTGGCTGACTCGAGTGTCGTCGTTTGTGGAATCCTTCTCGTCCTGTCAATGTTTATCGAGAGGTCCGAACCATGAACAAACGAGTCAATACAATTCTATTTGTCCTCGGGGCAAGCGTTGTAAACGTCATTCTGATGCTCGCGCTCTTCCTTGCGCTATTTGTCCTGTTCGCGAGGTTTCTCGCGCCGAGTCTCTCACCCGGATTGAACCAGCTGATCATGGTGGTGATTTTCGTGCTCTCCATCGGCGCAACCTATTTTATCTATCACAGGATGGTGCGATGGCTCTCAACGAAGATCGATTTCGGCAACTATTTTGATCCTATCTTCGGTAAGAGAGGCAGATGAGTATGTGCGCTCCTCCACTCCGCGCAGGCGGGTAGAGAGGGACTCAGTATCCGTCGGACATCGCCCGGTTCTGGTCCTTCTTGTACAGCTCGCTGTACACGTATCCGCGGTTTTTCAGGTCGTCCTTGATCTCCTGGGGGAAGGGCATGTTTCGCCAGAAGATGCCGCGGACATCCTTTGGGAGCTTCTGCGTCCCTTCGCTCTCCTTTGTGATCCAGAGGAGATAGTGCTCGATGAAAGCGTCTTTTACGTCCCCTTTCATCTTCTCTTCGGTAAACCACTGGTAGTAGCGTCCGGTGAGGCCCTCTTCCATCCAGTAATGGGCTGCCTTTTCCTTTGCCACCTGCCAACGAAGGTCAGCCATAGCTGATACGACCGCAGCTTTCAGGTCTTTGGGGTACATCGGGACGGCTATACGTCCACGACTGGTAGCCCGATTGAATCGTTCAAAGGGCTCCCAGCAGATTCCGGTATCTCCGTAGCAAGGTACGAGAATGATATTCGGCACGATGCGGTTTGTTTTCTGTTTGAATGTACGCAGAAATATTCCAGGGTCGAGCCGCTCAACCTCGGCGAGAACGTTGATCACATTCTCTCTGCTGCCTATGTCGTAGGGCGACGCACGAAAATACTGCTTGTGGAGAACAGGAAAGTGGTTTCCCTGCCGTCCGACGCACATTTTGGCCATCTGGCGAATGGTGTTCATCTCCTCGCCTACCGCCGTGGAGTCGAACTCGTCCTGTCCGTCTTCAAGCTGCCCAGCCTGGTCGCTTACTTCTTCAAACTGATCCTCGATCTTCTCCAGCTCGTTATGATCGTTTCCGAGCTGGCGACTCAGATTACTGAGTTTTCGAAGGAGACTGTTGATCTCGGAAACCAGCGCCCGCTGCTCTTCGGTATAGGGCATAAGAAGATCTGATCTGGTCGGGTGCACCTCATGATGAGTGAGCGCCTCCACCGCTTCCCGCAGCTCGTCTTCCAGTCTGCTCATGTCACGGTTGTGGCTCCGGATCAGGTCAAGCTGGGCATCGAGACGGCCCCGGGTCTTCTCGAGCTGGGAGGAGATCTTACTCTCCTGATTACGGTGCTTCGGGGAAGTCTCGTCGGTTGCAGAGACGTTCACCCGGCCTCTGGCGACCTTTTCCACCCATTCATCCACATAGTGGATCGGATCTCCTGTGCGGTTCTCAAAGATGAGCTTGGCCAGAAGCATCCGGTGGTCCTTGTTGATCATTGTAGGGAGCAGAACCCCATATCTGAGAAAAAGTCTTTTCGGCTGGGGAAGATCCCGGTGGTTTATCTTTGTGGCGATCTGTTTGGCGAGCTCCCAGAAAACCGGGATAATCCGGCCACGATAGAGGGATCTATCCTGGCCGTCCTCGGCTTTGAGAAACTGGGCGAGATTGCTGTGCATCCGTTTGGAGGTCTCACCCTCACCAGTCAAAATGACTTTATAGAAGTTCGGGTCGGTGAAGTAAGGCTTCGGATCCTCGAGGGTTTCTGAGATCTGTTCGAATCGCTCATCCGGAGACCCGGCGGTACTCTCCTGACCCTCCTCGTCGAAGAGCTCGGAAAAATCCGGTGCGTCCTGATCCGGTGCTTCATCTTCGGAGTCAACAAAGATGTTGTCGAAGGACTCACTCATGCCAAGGCAAACTATACCACTTCCCGTAAACCTTGGCAAAGCGTAGCTACTCTCCTCCACCCTGGGGATCAATCGCCTTTTTCGAGAAGTAGTCGAGGGGGGCGGTGGACTCCCCGAACCTGCGGCCGGACACCGCGCAGGGAAACCGGCGGAGCCGCGTGGACCTGTTGCAGCTCCAGTATCGAGACGGCCGGGGGGTTATTGTTCTAAAAGTCTAAACAGCCGCCGGTTGTCACCGGAGTTGAGGAAAGAAGTGGAGGTGAGGGGAATCGAACCCCTGACCTCGTGAATGCCATTCACGCGCTCTAGCCAACTGAGCTACACCCCCGGAATCACCGGAACAATAGAGGCTCTCAGCCGTTTCTGTCAACCCGGCAGTGGTGGCCGGGCAGTAACGGGTCAGGTGAGAATACCGCGCTCCGTGAGGAACTGTTTGAACAGATCGAGAATAATCGGGTCGATTTTCAGCTTTTCGTTGACGAACTGTGACTGAATCATCTCGATCGCCTCCCTCGGTGAGAGGGGTTGACGGTATAATCGATTCGGGTCGGTCACCGAATCAAAAACGTCGACGACTTCCAGCATTTTCGCTGGAAAATACGCCATCACCTCGTAGTCGATGAGCGGCTCCATCTCGTAGGACATCAGGTAGTCTATCTTGGCGTCGGGTTTCATGTTCTTGTACGCCTGGAGGAACTCCCGGAAGTAGCCGTAGCCGCTCGGGTCACCGTAGTACTCGTGATGATAACCGGTTATGAGGGCTGCTTCCCTCGGGTAGGTCGTTTTGTCCATCACTGCTTTGTACCCGAGCTTGACATGCCGGACCACCGTCTCCCGGTCGTAGCCCGCTTCACCTTCGTGATACTCGATATCTTCGACTTTACCGACGTCATGGACAAGAAATCCTGTGGCGAACCGGTTTATCTCAACCTCGCTTAGCGCCTTGATACCGCCGTAAAAGACGTGCTCTAAACTCAGGTAGTCCTCATGCAGGTGCGGAAGCAGCCGTTGATAGAGCTTCTTGTATGTTTTGTTGAAGTTGATCCGTATCCTGTTCGCGAGACTCGAGGTCAGGATCTGGCGATTGTAATAGAGCATGAAGGCGAAGCCGGTCAGAAATACCCGGGTCATATGCTGGACGACGGTGCCGTTCGACCGCTGTACTACCTTATTGATCAGCTCTTCGTTATACAAATCGTTGTCGACGAGAACGGTGGTACTGCGAAGCATCTCCTGGGTCAAGCTGACCATCTCCTGGGTATACCGCTTCGCCTCTTCGTTTCCCATCCTCAACGCTTCCTGGATCGTGGTTTTGTTGATCAGGGCCGCTTCTGAGGTAGTAGTGACAAGCGCCTCATTCAGCTCTTCCGCTGTTGCCCCGCCGTTTGCCGCGATCTCCTTGAGCATCTGTTTGCCTCGCTCGAGGAGCGATATCCGCTCGTCCGGGGCCATCTCGAGAATCCGGTCGTGCTCCTCCCCGAAGTTCGGAGGCATCTGTGGATCAATTCTGCCCTCACCCTCGCGAGGAGCGCGGTTCTCCCGGTTTTCCCCCTTTAACGGCGCCTGGACTCTATCAGATTTTCCCGCCGATTGGGTCTTCGCTTCCTCGTCCTTCGCCCTTTCGTCGCTACTCGACTGCTCTCCCTCTGATCGCTGCCCGTTCTTTCGCCGTTTCTCATCGATCTCTTTTAATGTATCGAGGACCCGACGGAGTGGTTCCTCCGCAACCAGATAGTCGTACTTCCCCCCGGAAACTCGATAGAAGTTCGGATTGTTCTGGTACAGAGCTCTCGCCGAGATCGTACGCAGGTTTCCGCTCTCACGATTACGGGCAATGATCGCCTCTCCGAGGTCTATCAGCATCTTGAGGACGCGACGGTCTCGCTTCAGGAGTTCCTGTAGTCGAACGGCTTTTTTCTCGGCCACTATGGGGTAGAGTCTCATACGCCCGGGCACGATCTGTCAATTTACCTGCTCTCCTCCACTCTGGGGATATCCCCTCGGGCAACTCCTTTTCTACCCGTGAGCCGCCGGATCAACGGACTGGAATTGAGGCGGAAGACGCAATAGACTTGGAAGGAATACCGGAGGGCACAGTGACGATGCGATACGGACGTATGGTGCTTTTTTCGACCCTTCTGCTCTTTCTGCTTATCGGCTGCGGCGCGCCCACGGAGGAAGAGGCTGTTCCGCCCGGGCAGGAGCCCGAAGAGGCGGCGGAAACGGTTGTCGAAGAAGCCGAGCTGCCTGAGGTGGAGGCGCCGGAGGTTACCGAGGCGCTTCTCACGTTTTACACCGGTGAGGTCTTCGTCGATGATGCCGGCAGCTGGGTGTACGCGGAGATTGGCGATACCTACGGGATCGACGATACCCTTTTCGTCGAGACCGGCTACGCGGAACTGCAGTTTGGTGAGGCGGCGGTGGTTCGTCTCCAGGAAAACACCAGAGTGACCCTCTCTCAGATCTCCCTGGAGGCGGGCAATGGCGATGTCGAACTCGGCCTCGCCTCGGGGAGCGTCATAAACAAGGTCGAGCGCCTCGCCCGGGGCGACTCCTTCCGCGTCAGGACGGATACCGCCGTCATGGGCGTCCGGGGAACGGAGTTCGCCGTCCGAGTCGGAGAGAATCGCGACACTCGGGTGGCGGTACGGGAGGGGCGGGTCGCCGTACTGCCCGCATCGGTTGATCTCGGGGCGCTGCAGCGGCGCGCCCGGGAGACGGGGAACGAGGAGCTCGTCGAGGCGATACGGGAGGTCGAAGAGGCCGCACCGGTGGTCGAGGCGAATCAGGAGACCGACATAACCGCGGAAGCCGCAGACGAGCAGGCTGAGCAGACCGCTGAAGCGATACGGGAGGTCGAAGACGTGGTCGCCGAGGCGGAGGCCGCGGGCGGACAGGTTGACCGGCAAGCCCTCGAGGAGGTGACTGCCCGGGCACGGCAACAGGTATCCGAGCGCACCGAGGAGGTGGTGCCCTCCGCTCAAGCGATCTCCCCGGAGAGCTCCCGGGAGCTCGAGCAGGCCGATGATATGCGGGTTCTTCCTGTGCGCCTCTCGGTGCCCGAAACGGAAGCGGAGGAGGAACAGGAGCCGGAAGTGCGTCTTGTCCGCCTCGCCCTGAGGACGACCCCGGTGGAGGCGCAGATTTTTGTCAACGGCTCACCCGTGGCCCGGGGTCGCTACTCAGGAGTCTTCGAGGAGGGGGAAGAGCTCTCCTTCAGGATCCGCGCCGAGGGGTACGAGGAGGCCGAGCTCGAAGTGACCGCCGACCGGGGACGGTCGATATCGGTTAGCCTGGCGGAGCGGCAAGCTCCGCCCCCGGAACCGGAGCCCGAGCCCGAGCCTGCACCGGAACCGGAACCCGAGCCCGAGCCCGAGCCCGAGCCTGACCCTGAGCCGGAAGTGAGCGAAACTGTTCAGGAGCCGGAACAGGAGCAACCCGAGCCGGTCCGCCTGAGTATCGTCGCCGACCCGGGGGACGCTGCGATAACCGTCTCCAGCGGTGAGCGAGGAACCGGTAGTCTCACCCTCGAGGTGGAGCCTGGAAGTGAGGTCCAGATTGAAGCTGTTCGCGCCGGCTTCTCCCCGATCCGCAGGACGATCACCGCCGGCGGCGGGAATCGGACCTACGAGCTTAACCTCGAGCCAAGGCCGATAGAATCGGTTGTGCCTGTCTCGAGGAATCCGCTGGTTCGCGGCCTTGCGGTGGCGGGATCCGTGGTCGTCGGGGCTGACGGCGACGGGACACTCGCCGGGGCGAGCAATCAGGGCAGCCCGGCCTGGAGCGTCAACAGCGCCAACGGCGGCAACGAAAACTCCGAGCCTGTGGCGGGGGGCGGACAGATCTACTTTTCCGGGGCCGCTGAGCTTCTGGCGATCAACCCCGCCGGCGGCGCGGTCACTGGACGCAGGCAGCTTTCCAACACCGAGAGCCACCTGTTCGGTCGCCAGGCCGTTTTTGCCCGAGGGAGGCTCTACGTTCCCACGGATGAGAGCGTGCTCCTCCTCGATCCCTCGAGTCTCGAGGAACGGGGCAGCCTCCCCATACCGGGGGGCTCGAAAATGAGCCCTGCCATAGCCGGGGACTCTCTGATCATCGGTGATCAGCAGGGCGCGCTTGTTGTGCTGAACGCGGATACCGGCGAAACGGTCCATACCATTTCCACCGGCGCCGCCCAGCCGGTTGCGATCGCTCCGGTGGTTTCCGGCAGTACCGCCGTGATCGTTGGACGTCGAGGCACCGTGGCGGCTGCGGACTACCAGCAGGGCTCCCTGCTCTGGGAGACCCCTCTCACTGGAGACGCGGAGCGTGGTGTCTTTACCAATCCTGTCAGCGACGGGCGTCGGCTCTTTGTTCATGCGCGTCAGACGATGTACGTCCTCAATCTGAGTGATGGAACCGCCGCCTACGGCCCCTTCGAGGATGCGGCGACGTCCCCACTGGTCAAGGACGGACGGATCTACTACGGTTCCCGGGCAGGTGAGCTGGTGGTGCGCAGAGCTTCCAACGGGACTACCCTCGCCCGGCTTGACCTTCCCTCGGTTGCGACGACGCGCCCGGTTGATCTGGGGGAACGGATCGCCGTCGGCACCCGGGAGGGAGAGATTATCTATATTCATCCGGCAGGTATCCGTTAGCCCCGGGGCGTTGAGACATGATTGAGAATCTTCTCGCGGACCGGTCACAGGACCGGTCCCATCTGTTCGTTTTTCCCTCCCAGGTCGCCGCGGACTTCTGGAAGCGCCGGCTTCTGGAACGCGGGCCGCTCCTCGCTGTGGAGAACGACCGTTTCTGCTCCTGGGACGCCTTCAAGGAGCGCTACCTGACCCGACAGAGCGAGTTGCGGCCGGTAAACAAGACAGCCCGCCGTATCTACGCCGCCTCCCTCCTCGAGGCTGGAGGAGCTGCCCTCGAGGCGGTCGTTCCTGCCTCAGGGGGGGCTGTGACGTTTCTGGCGAGAGTTCTGCCTGAGCTGCCGCGCCTTACATCCGCCGAGGCTTCCTCTCACCTGCCCTCCCCAATGCGCAGCGCCTGGAGGGAGCTCGCAGAGAGCTATGGGGAGTTCCTGGCGGCCCGGGGGCTTTTTGAGCCCTCCTGGATCGCCCCGGAGGCGCAGCCTTGCCCGGGGGGTGGGAGCCTCTTTTTTCCGGAGCTTCTGGCGGACTTCAGGGAGCATAAGGCGCTTCTCGAGTCGATGGATGAGATCGAGCTCATTCCCGCTTCGGATCTCCCTGACCCGAAGGAACGAAAAATCCGGGAGTTTGGGCACGTTCAAAACGAGATGAAAGCGGCGATTCAAGAGATTGGAGCGCTGCTGAACGAGGGGGTTTCTCCCGCCTCGATCGCCGTCACCCTCGCCGACCTGGAGCGGCACCGCCGACAGATCAACTCCCTCGCCGCGGCTTACGGTGTCCCGTTGCGGGAACGGTCGGGCTCCGCGATCACCGAGCTTCCCGGGGGGCGGTTGTTCAGCCTCCTCGACGAGTGGCACCGTCGCGCCTATCACCCCGACGCCCTCGCCTCGCTCCTGTTCGACCGCTCCATCCCCTGGGCGGAGCCGAAGGCTGGGGTAGAGCTGATCAGCCTCGGCAGACAGGCGCGCTGCATCGGGGCCGACCGACACGCCGCCCGGAGACGGTGGCTTCGCGCCCTCGCCGGAAACGACGGGGCAAGCTCGCTGTTCCGTCGGCTCTCGACCCTCGGTGGAAAGATCATCGAGGCCCGGGGTTTTTCGGCTCTCCGCACCGCTCTCTACGAGTTCATCGGTGCCCTCCTCGACGACCGGCGTTGGCAGCCGGAGGCTCTCGCGATCTTCCAGCGGGGGACGCTTCTCGCCTCCCGGCTTGTAGCTGTGGAGTCCCAGCTCGGTCTACAGCTCTCCTCCCCCTGGTCCCAGTTCCTCGCGCTCCTCGGTGAGGAGCATTACGTCCGTCAGGAGAGTCGCGAGGGGGTGGCGCTCTATCCCTATCGGGTCTCCGCGGGAATTGCCCCGGAGTACCACGTTCTGATCAACCTAACCCACGCGGATACCCGGGTTCGCAAGGATCCCCTCTCCTTTCTCCGGGAGGATCTACGGGAGCGCTTCGCCCTTGCGCCTGTAGAACTGAGTGAGCCGTTTCTCTCCGCCTATACCCGGTCGGGCCGCCACGTCTCGATCTCCCACTCCCGGGTCAACGCGACCGGCGCCCAGATTACTCCCGCGTACTTTATGGGCAAGAGCGTTGAGCCGGCACCCGGAGCGGGTGAGCCCGCCGGCGCCGCGCCGGCGGATGAACCGGTCGGCCTCAATGAGCTCGAGGTTTACAACGACCCCTACGACGCTGAGCGGGAGTACTACGCCGGGGAGCGGGAACTCTCCGGGGCGGTGAGACTCTACCCGGGGCAGCGGCGAGGGGGCCGCTGGATGGTACGACAGCGTCTCGACCGCCGCCGTCGGGACTACACCCGGGAGCGGATTACCGACACCCCGCTCCTCCCCCGGCTCTATCCGCCGGAGGAACCGTTGCGGCTCTCACCCTCCGGTGTCGACGCATACCGCAGCTCTCCCTTTGCTTTTCTCCTGCAGCGCCGGCTGAAACTCGAGGAGCTTGATACCGACCCTCACGCCGAGAGCGCCCTGCTTGTGGGTAGTTACTACCATGCCCTCCTCGGAGATCTGAACGAGGAGCTCATCCGGCGCAATCTGGTTGCCTCCACCGAGACAAAGGAGGAGGTTCGGGGGATCCTCGATGAGTGCGCCTCCCGACTAGGGCAGACGTATCTGCGACGGGAGCTCGCCCTGCCGGAGCCCGCCCTCGGTACCCTCGTGGAGAACGCTCCCGCTCGCCTTTGGGCGGCCCTGGAGATGGAGATCGATACCCTCGGTCCCTTTTCCGTTACCCACAGGGAGTTTCCCTTTGATGTTGCTGTCGACGAGAGCTACCGGATCACCGGCAGGATCGACCGCCTCGGGGTCACCGAGGCGGGGGGCTACACCGTTGTGGACTACAAGAAGTCGTCGCCCGGAGCGGCTAGGGAGACGAATCCGGTGACCGCCGGGGGGGCGAGGCGGGTGCGAACGCTCCAGCTTCCGATCTATCTTCTCGCCGCCGAGGCGGAGCTTGACCGCTCGCCCGCCCAGACCGAGGAGGTCTACTATCTCGGCCTCGAGAACAGGGAGATCCGCGCTCTGCGTAGCGAGGCGGGCAAGAGCAAGGATAACCTCGGGCCCGCAGAACTCATCTCGTTTCTCGAAGCGACCAGGGAGATCCTCGCCGAAGTTGCCGAGGCGATAAGGGCGGGTGACTTTCGCTGCGCCGACGGTGCCGGGGAGTGCGAGGATTGCCCCTTTCGAGGTGTCTGCAGGAGCAGGTTTGCCGTGAGGGATCACCGTGGCTGAGTTGAACCGCCGGCAGCAGGAGGCTGTTGCCGCTCGAAGCAACAGCGTCGTCACCGCCGGCGCCGGGTCCGGAAAGACAACGGTCCTCGCCCGCCGCTACCTCGCCCTCCTCGAGGAGGGAGTGCCGGTGGAGCGGATTCTCTGTCTCACCTTTACCCGTAAAGCGGCGGCGGAGATGTACGAGCGGGTCTACCGCTCCCTTCTCGAAGGGAGGCGGGACTCCCCCGCCGCCTCCCGGGCGCTGGCAAACTTCGAGGAGGCGCAGATCTCAACCCTCGACAGCTTTTCCGGCCGGATCCTGCGCAGCGCCGCCGCCCGCTACGGCCTCAACCCTGATTTTCGGGTGGACGAGGAGGAGCTTCAGGCTCTCCTGGAGGCCGAAAGCCTCCAGTTTCTTCTTCGTTCCGTTGACACCCCGGGGATGAAGCTCCTGCTCTCCTCAAAAGGGTTCACCCAGACCTGGCGGAAGCTCCTCCAGCCCCTCGGGCTCTCCCACTTCTCCCTCCCCCGACAGGAGCCCCTAATTGAGTACGCGTCGCTGCAGCGACGGCGCCTCGCCGACGGTTTTGCCGAGTCTCTCTCCCAGGTGCGGGAGGGCTGCGAGATTCTGCTGCAACTCGACCCGGGTATCTCAAAGACGATCGGGGACGGGTTTCACGCGGCCCGGGCAGTGGAGGAGCTCCTCGACGAGCAGCGCGTCGCGGGTGTCCGGCAGGCGATTGTAACCGGGGAGGGGGCAGCGGAGGTTTCCGCCTGGGTCGACGCCCTCGGCAAGGCTGTTGCGGGAACCCGGAAGCAGCACGGCAGCAACCCGGCCTACGAGTTTCTCAGAACCGGGGTTACGTTGATCAAGGATGAGACGATCAAGCTGCGGGAGATCGCCGAGAGTCTCCCGCTCATCAGGGAGGATCTCCTCGAGCTCCTCGAGGAGTATCGCGGTCGTATCCACGCGGTGAAGCGGGAGCTCGGCCTTCTGAGCTACCAGGATGTGGTGGAGCTCTCCATCTGCGCCCTCCGGGACGACAAAGAGCTGCGCCGTTACTACAAGGCAAAGTTCTCCCAGATCATGATCGACGAGTTTCAGGATAACAACAACGACCAGCGGGAGCTTCTGTTTCTCCTGGCCGAGGCGCAGGATGTGGAGCGTGAAGGGATTCCCCCGGCGGCGGCTCTCGAGGCGGGAAAACTCTTTTTTGTCGGTGACGAGAAGCAGTCGATCTACCGTTTCCGCGGGGCGGATGTCTCGGTATTCAAGGGGCTCTCCGCCGAGCTCTCCGAGGCGGGGGGGCGCTCACTCTCCCTTACCCGGAACTACCGCAGCGAGCCTGCTCTGATCGATGCGTTCAACGCGCTGTTCTCCCGGGTCTTTCGTGAGCACGGGGAGCCGTACCAGGCGCGGTACGAACCCCTCGAGGCGCGGGAGGAGCCGGCCCCCTTGAACTCCCGCTTCGAGCTCGCGATTCTCGACGGGGCAGACCGGGACCCGGAGAGTGATCAGGAGAACAGCGAGAGTGAGGCAAACTGGGTTGCCCGCACTATCAGGGAGCTCCTCACAGATCCTGCCGCCCGGGTCCGGGACAGGAAGAGCGGGGAGCTGAGAAGGCCGAAGGCCGGGGATATTGCGGTGCTCTTTCGCAGTGGAGGCAATCAGCACGTCTTGGAGAAGATGCTTCGGCTCCACGGCGTTCCCTACGGAACCCAGAGTGTCCGCTCCTTTTTCCTCGAAGCTCCAGCGTACGACATCTTCGCCTTTCTCAGCTCCCTGCTCTATCCCGAGGACCGGGTCGCCTACGCGGCTCTACTGCGCTCTCCCTTCGGCTCCCTCGGCGATGACTCGCTTGTGGAGATACTCCTCGACGGGAGGGGTGCTTTCGAGGCACCCGAACAGACAATCTCCGAGCCCGGCGACCGGGAGCGTTACCGGCGGTTGCGGGAGAAGCGCTCCGAGGTCCTGGAGCTCGTCGACCGGGTGCCGCTGACCGAGCTCATCGACTTTCTCTGGCACGAGGCGGGCTACCGCCAGTTTCTCCTGAGCGACCCGACCAACCACCCGTATCTCGAGCACTACGACTACCTCTTTCAGCTCGCCCTCGAGTATGACAACCGCCCTCTCGAGGATTTTCTCCGGTTTTTGCGAGCCGGCCTCGGGAACTTCGAGCGGCTCAACGAGCTCAACCTTCCCGAGGGCAGCGGGCGCGTGGAGCTTCTGACGATCCACAGGTCGAAGGGCCTGGAGTTTCCTCTGGTCTTCGTGATGGACGCGGGCAATACCGGAGGCGGCAACGCCGGAGAGCTGTTCTACTGGATGGAGGAGTACGGGCCGCTTTTCAACATAGCTGACAGCCGCGGCCCGGGAGGGAAGCGGTCGGGCAACTACTTTCTCCGTCGAGCGGAGGATCTCGAGAAGCTCAAGGAGCAGGCGGAGCTGCGTCGGCTCCTCTATGTCGCCGCCACGAGGGCGGAGAGCCACCTCTACATCAGCGGCTACCTCCACGGCAAAAACCGGAATCAGAAGGAACCGAAGGCGTTTCTCCATCTCCTCGCCGAGGCTATCGACCTCGACCTCGCCTCACTCATCGACTGGCCGACAACGGCCCTCGCCGGGAGGCTCACGCTCTCCCGGATCAGCCCCCTCTCCCGGCAGGAGTACCTCGGGCTGTTCAGTCGTCTGCCGAAGGCCGCGGCGTCGGGGGAACGGCTCTATGAGGGGGCGGCGGAGATTCAGGAGCCCCGGCTCCTTCGCAGGATCATTCCGAGCGAGTTTAACAGCTTCGCCCGCGCCCGGGTTGCTGCCGCCGAGGGTGGCCCTGGGTCACCTGAGAGCATCGCCCCGGCGGACAACGATGGCCGGCGGGATGGTGGGGCAACCGGCGGAGCGGTGGAGCGCGCCCTCGGCACCCTCACCCATCGACTGATAGAACTGCAGATCCGCTCCCTCCGGGAGGGCGGGCCGTCGGAGCCGGACCCGGAGTGGGTGGCTGAGCTCTTCTCAGACATCCCCGAGGGGGTGAGGGAGCGGACGGCTAAAGAGGCGACGGCGATGGCCGAGGGCTTTCTCAACAGCGAAATCTGGAAGAACCTCGAGGGGGCAGCGCGTCTGGAGTCAGAGCTGTCCGTGCTCTCCCGATACGACCACCCGGAGTTGGGCCCTCTCTTTGTCCAGGGTCAGTTCGACCTCTACGCCGAGCTTCCCGAGGTATGCTGGGTCCTGGACTTCAAGACCGACAGGAACCTCGAGCCCCGGGAGTACCGGTATCAGCTCTCCCTCTATCGGGACGCGGCGGAAAAGCTTTCGGGTCGACCCGTGGAGACGGCGGTTTTTGGTCTCCGGGATGCCCTTGCCTCGGAGATTCCGGCGGTGAGCCCGGGGGAGCTGGATGATCTCCTGTTCGCCTATGTGTTAGGGTAGTCTCGATGGAACATCACTTCGAGGTGATAGAGCGGCTGCACCGGGAGCTCTCCCGGGTTATCCGCGGCAAGGAGGAGTTTCTCGACCTGTTTCTGACCTGCTTTTTCGCAGGCGGTCACCTTCTTATTGAGGACCTCCCGGGGCTCGGAAAGACAACCGCCGCCAAGGCCCTCGCCGCCCTCATCGGCAGCAGCGACCCGCGGCCGACGCTCTTTCGCCGCATCCAGTTCACCCCGGATCTCTTGCCTTATGACATCACCGGGGTGGATGTGTTCCACCCCGACCGCCGCGCCTTTGCCTTTCAGCCCGGCCCGGTGTTTACCCACATTCTGCTCGCCGACGAGATCAACCGCGCCACGCCCAAGGTGCAGTCCGCCCTCCTCGAGGTGATGGCGGAGCAGCAGGTTACCATCGGAAACCGGACCTACGGGATGGATCCTCTCTTTTTTGTCGTGGCTACCCAGAACCCCGTGGAGTTCGAAGGGACCTACAATCTCCCCCTGGCGCAGCTGGACCGGTTTCTCATGCAGCTGGAGATCGGGATTCCCGCCCCGGAGGAGGAGCGAGGCATCCTCACCGATGATCCCTCCCATAAGGTCCTGCCCCTTCTCGAGGCGACGGTAAGTCGCCAGGAAGTGGTGGCCGCCCAGGAGGCGGCGGGCTCCGTCTACTGCCGGGAGGAGCTGATCGACGGGGTTGTGGATATGGCGAACCGGATCCGGAAGGACGAGCGGGTGATCTACGGCGTCTCCCCCCGGGGCACGCTGATGCTTCTCGCCTCCGCCCGGGCGAGGGCACTGCTTGCCCGGCGGGAGTACGTCACCGACCAGGACGTCCTCGCGGTGGCGCAGCCGGTGCTGCGTCACAGGGTTGTTGCGAGGGACCGGGAGACGGTGCGGGCAGTTATCGAGGAGGCAGGCCGTGGGGCGCTGGGCGATCTTCACCGGTAGGGGCTGGGCTTTTTTTTTCTCTCGATCCTTTTGCTCTCCGTCGGCCTCCTGCGAAATGAGCTTTTTTCCTCACTCCTCGGGCTGACCCTTACCCTTATCGCGCTCTACGCCTACGCGGCGACCCTCGTTCTCGACACGCTCTTGAGAAGAAGCGGGGAGGAGCCGGGGGTTATCGGCGTGCAACACCCCGACGCCCCCGGTGGAACCGGCCGGATTACCGTGAGCGTGCCGCAGCTCATCTCGCCCCTCCCCGGGGTCTCCGGGCAGTGGCGGCTGGACCTCACCTTTCACGACCGACGCATCGCCCTGCGCCGGCACGCCGGTGCCGGGGGACGGCAGGTCTGGGTGGTCTCCGGGGCGCGGCGCGGCCTGTATGAGAGCGGGGGACTCCAACTGATCCTCGGCGATCTGTTCGGGTTCGCTGTGAGGCGCCTCTCCTACCCGGGACGCCTCGAGCTTGTTGTCCCCCCGGCGGCGCAGGAGCTGAACCCCGGTCGACCGCCCTCGGCCGGGCAGCTCTCCGAGCGGGTCGGCGGACCTTCCCAGCGGCGTAACGAGCTTCTTATCGAAACCAGACCTTACCACCCTGGAGATGACCTGCGCCGGCTCAACTGGAAGGCCCTCGCGAGAACCGATGAGCTCCTGGTCCGGATAGGCGAACAGATCCCCCCGAGGCACCGACGTATCACCCTTCTGTGCGACCCTGGGGAGTGTCCCGATGAGGTCGCCCGGGAGGCGGCGAGTATCCTCGAGGAGCTCAGCCGGCAGGGCTACAGCTGCCGCCTCACGGATTGTGACACCGGCGCGCAGGCGTCGGGAGAGAGCGGCCCCGGGGTGAGGCGGCTTCTTGCCGCCCTCTGGACCGGCGAGGGGCGACCTCTCGGGGCGGCGGATCTCGAGCACCTCGAGTCGGGGTTTCTCATCTCCCCCCGGGGGAGGGCGCTGAAACGGAGCCCCGAGGTGAGTCGCGCCGTGGCGAGGGGAGCGTTGCGTCTCAGGGATGTGGCGTGCCGGGAGGATGAGGAGCCGGAAGAGCCGGTTTTTAGAAGGCTCCTCTTTGTTCCCCGGGATGAGCGTGGTACCTTTGGACTGCTGTGATGAGTGAACGGCGTCTTGACAGCCTCCTCCTCCTGAGCCGCTCCCTTCTCTTTCTTTTTGTGGTCTTCCACCTCAACCGGTACGCGGACGGCCTGGTGCCGGTGCTGTTTTTCCTTCCCTTTTATCTCGCGGCGATGGCCGCGGGCTTCTACCTCGCCCGCAGACGGTTGCGACTCATCCCCGCGGCTGTCGCCCTCGCGATCGGGGTACTCCTCGTCTGGTTCCTCGCATCAGGCTTGTTCACTCTGCTTCGCGCCCTCATCGATTCGCCGAGGATAGACGCCCTTCCGACGATCTTCGAGTTCTTCTTTCTTCCGACCGCGTCGACGGTGAGCCTCGCCTTTTTCTTCGCCTACCTCGCCACCAGGTTCCGGCGGTTTCCGGTCTACGAGGCGTTCGCCCTCGCTCTTCTCGCGTTTCTCGTTTTTCTGCCCCAGGGAGAGTACCGCCTCACCCTCTACAGCCACCCGATTTGGGTCGTTGCCCTCGCCCTGCTCATGCTTCTCGGCGTTCTGACCGTCCTGTCCACAAGCAGGCGGATAGAGGACCGGAAACTCGGAGACGACAGAACGGCCGCCGGGGTCGGGCGGCTGCGGCGTCTTGGAGTGCTCCTACTCCTTCTTTTGCCCGTCGCATTCCTCTCGATACTCTACATTTACAACGGTTACGCCGAAGGCGCCCTCGAGGAGGGTGGCGGGCTCCTGCGTCCGACCCTCTTTCGTTTCGACTTTTCCGACTATCTCTCCCTGGAAAGCGAGATCTCCCTGAATCGGGATCTCGTGCTTCTCTACCACGAGGAGGGCGCCCCGGCGAACCGGCTGCTTCGCCGCTACGTCCTGAGCGGCTACTCCGGCAGCCGCGGGTTTTACCGTGAGCGTGACGGGTTCGACAACGTGCCGAACCGCCTCGGCTCCGGCCCTCGGCGCTACGAGGGGGAGTCGGACGAGGCGAGGACGCCCCTCGACCAGGAGTACTACATCGTCAACTTCGACCCCACCAGTCTCGTTGCCGTCAACTACCCGGTCAGAGTTGCCCCGTTGGAGAACTGGCAGGACTCCTCCTTTAACGGTATCTACCGGGTGGAGAGCGAGGTCTCTCAGGCGGACTCCGGGATGCTGTCAGAGGTCTCGGGTCCGGGAACCCAGAGCAGAGCGTGGATGGAGTACTACACCGCCGGCGGCGGCTCGCCGATCCTGCGGCAGCTCGCCGAAGAGGTAACGGCCTCCGCCGAGGGCTACTACGAAAAGGTCCGGGCGATCGAGGACTACCTTCAGGAGGAGTACTTTTACTCCCTGCGGCCCGGGGTGGCGCCGGACGGCGACCAGCTGAGCCACTTTCTCTTTGACAGCCGCAAAGGGTACTGCTCCTACTTCGCCTTCTCAATGGCCCTGATGACCCGCAGCCTCGGTATCCCGAGTCGCGTGGCCGTCGGTTTCTTTCTCGACCCGCGGCAGGAGGTGCTCAACTTCTATCCGGTTCGTGCCAACATGGCCCACGCCTGGGTGGAGGTTTACTTCGACCGCTACGGCTGGATCGAGTTCGACCCGACCTCCCAGCAGCTCGCCCCGGGGGAGGATTTCGATCTTTCCATGGGCGCGAACCAGGACGAGGTCTCCGAGCTTCTCGAGGAGATCTTCTCTCGCTATGAGGAGCTCGCAGAGCGCGGGGGAGAGGAGCTCCTCGAGGCAGAGGGCGGGGAGGCTGAACGCTCCCTCCTGCGCCAGGCGCGTCGCTTGTTGCCGGTTCTCGCCCCCCTCGGGCTGATCCTCCTGCTCGCCCTCCATCGAAACCGGTACGCCCTCGCCGCCCATCTCGCCAGGGAGCCGAGAAAGGAGGCGAGGCTCCTGTTCCGCCACGCCGCCGGACGGATTTGCGCTACCCTCCCTCCGAGGGAGCCCCCCTTCCGTTGGCCGTCCCTGCTTCCTGAAAAGCAGGCAGGGGCGGTGGAGGCGCTCCTTCCGGGGTATCAGCGCTCCCTTTTCGCCCCGCGCTTCGGTGCGGACGACGTTCTACGCCTCCGGGAGGGGTGGAAGGCGCTCCTCTCGGGCGCGCGACGCCACCGGAAGCTCCTCTCGCTCTTTGTTCCCCTCCCCCTCTTTGGCGCGAGCCCCGACTCCCGGGAGGAGAAGCGCGCCTCGAGGGGAGAGAGCCGTCGCCGCGGAGGGGCCGGGGTGCGTCGGTCGCTGCTCATCATCCTCGGCGCGACCGCTCTCGTCGGTGGGGTGGAGCCTCCCCTCACCGCTCAGGAGCTACCCCTTGCCCCGGAGGAGGTGGAGAGCGCCGCGGACATTCTCGACCGCGCCTGGCGGGCGATCGACAACGAGAACTACGAGGAGGCGATCCGGCTGCTCCAGCGGGGGCAGCAGCGGTTTCCGGAGGTGATCGAGATTTCACTTCTCCTCGGGGACCTCTTCTACGATCGGGAGCTCTACACCCTCGCCCTCGACTCCTATCGGAACGCCGAGGAGGAAGCCCCCGGGGACTACGACGTTCTCTACAGCATCGCAACCGCCTACGGGCGACTCAACCAGGAGCGCCGGGCGATCAGCTATCTCGAGCGTCTCGACACGATCCACGAGGCGGGGCCGGAGGTTGTAAGCGACCTCGGCTGGCTCTACTTCAAGACCCACCAGCTCGAAAAGGGGGAACAGCGACTCCTCGAGGCGTTGGAGCAGCAGGGAGAGGATCGCTATCTCACCATGACCCTCGGCACGATCTACGCCGACATGTACCGCTACGAGGAGAGCCGTCGCTGGTACCTCAACGCGATCGAGTCCGCCCTCCGGGACGGTGCCGACACCTTTGCCTCCGTCGCCTACTACAACCTGAGTCTTCTGGAAAAGAGCTTTTACAATTTCGAGGACGCCCTGCGCTACACCGACAGCTCCATCGAGCTCGCCGAGCGGCCGAGCGGATATCTGGCAAGGGGGGAGCTCTACGAGCAGCAGATGAACGGCGAGCGAACCTACCAGAGCTACCAGAGCGCCTATGTGCTCGACGACGAGACGCCCCTGCCCAAGCTGAGCCTTGCCGCCCTCTACCAGCGCTACGGCCGCCTCGAGGACGCCCTCGCCTACGCATCGGAGATTCTCGAAGAAGAGAATCGCGGCTGGATGTACAACTTCGGCACCGACCTCTCCCGACACGCCATGGACATCCACGGGCTTCTGTCGGACGTCTACAAAGGGCTCGGCAGAACTCGATGGATCAATCGGGAACGGAGTCTTCAGGGATTGCTCCTCGGCGTGTTTGACCGGTTACGCTACGGCGTCCTCGGCTGGTACCACGACGTAGTCTACCGCCGGGCTGCGATGCGATCGGCCGACGCCTACTACGAGGAGGGAAGCACCCTCAACGCCTACTGGACCTACAGAGTCGCCTACGACAGGCGTCCGCGGATCGCTTTGGACTACCTCCGCCGGGCGCGACGCTTCGAGACCGATCTCATCCCCGAGAGCGCCCCGTTTTATCAGCTCCACGAGGCGGTACTCCAGGAGGACCCCGATCTGATCGCCGCCTCCCGGGGGCGCCTCGACCCGCGCTGGGAGCGCTCGGAGATAGCGATCTCCATCAGGGAGGAGCTCAGGTTTCTCGACCCGCGGGAGGAGCCGATGCGCTACGCGGATCGGGCGGCGGAGCTCTTTCTCCTCAATCCAGGAGCGTTCCAGCAGAACCGTATTCTTCTGCCCGTTCGTCTCGCTGGTGATGAGACCTTCGGGCGCGGTGAGATGAGGAGGCTTCGCCGCGCCCTCGCCGCCCGGGGCATTCACCATCAGGAGGATGCCCCCCTCGAGCTCTCCCTCACCGCTGAGGCGGGCCTCGGGGCGGCGGCGGCGACGGGGGCGGGACGCACGGTCACCGCGGAGCTTCGCCGGGGAGGCAGGGAGCTGCGCTACTTTCGCTACGGTCTCGGCGGCAGACGGGGAATCGAGGGGCTTGCGGCGACGGTAAGTGAAAATGTCTTTCGCTGGGAGCTGTGATTCTGCCCTCCTCCACTCCCGGGAGAGGGTGCGGGAAGCTACCAGGTAATCAGGCTGCCACCGTAGGTGAGTCCCGCCCCGAACCCTACGGTGATGAGCTTCATGCCGCGATTGAGCAACCCCTTTTCCTCCATTTCGGTAAGGGCAATCGGGATCGAGGCGGCGGAGGTGTTTGCGTACTCGCCGATATTGATAAAGAACTTGTTGATATCCCAACCAGCCCGTTTCGCCGAGGCTTCGAGGATCCGGGCGTTTGCCTGGTGCGGGACGACGTAGTCTATCTCCTCGAAGGTGAGTCCTTCCCGCCGGAGTATCTCGTTTATCGTATCGATAACAGCCTTTACCGCGAAGTTGTAGATCCGCCTCCCGTTCATCGACAGGAGCAGCTGCTCCCGGGGGGTCTCTCCCTCGATATACGGGTGCCGGGTGCCCCCGGCAGGTCGGCAGAGGGACTCCGCCTCGGAACCCCTGGATGCCAGAAGCGCGCGACCGATACGGCTCTCTCCGTGGCCGCCCTCTCCCCGGGCGACCACAACCGCTCCCGCGCCGTCCCCGAAGAGAACGCAGGTGGCCCGATCGTTCCAGTTGATGATTTTGCTGTACACCTCGGAGCCGATCACCAGAACGCGGTTGGAGGTCCCTGACTCGACGAAGGCTCGTGCCGTCTCGACGGCGTAGATAAAGCCGGAACACGCAGCCATGACATCCATCGACCCGGCTCCGGGTATCCCGAGGCGGTCCTGCACAACGCACGCTGTTGAGGGAAGGCCGAGATAGTCGGGCGTGGAGGTGGCGAGGAGGACCAGATCGATCGTGTCCGGAGAGAGGGCGGCCGCCTCGAGGGCTCGCCTGGCGGCCTCGGTGCCGAGGTCCGAGGCGGACTCCCCGGGAGCTGCGATATGTCGGTACCGTATGCCGGTATGGGAGAAAATCCACTCATCCGAGGTGTCCACGAGGCTCGCGATCTCATCATTGGACATACGACGGGATGGCACGTAGCTGGCAACTGATTCGATTATCGCGTTCAAGTCGGATGATCTCCTGCATAAAGACAGCCACCCACGGGGTGAGTAGTCGATAGTAACATCTCCCGACCCGATAACCCGTCGCCGACTTTTAGAAGGCTCCAAATGTACAACTACCATGTAGGGTGAATCAACACATAGTGCCGGGAGGAGGTGATCGGCGTTCCGATCGGGATTTGCAGGGTGGGGGAGCGCCGAGCATTATCGGTCGCCGACCGACTACTTGACAGCCGATTTTGCTACTTGTTACGGTGCGGTATATGAAACGCGCTTTTCTCTATCCTGGTCAAGGGGCGCAGTATCCCGGCATGGGCAAAGACCTCTATGACGAGAGCCGGGAGGTGCGGGATCTCTTCTCGGTTGCCACGGACGTAGCGGGGTTCGACGTAGCGCAGCTGGTCTTTGACGGGAGCGAGGAGGAGCTGAAAGCTACCGACAAGACCCAGATCGCCATAACCGTCGTCAATATTGCCGCCTCCCGGCTCCTCCACGCTCGCGGCATCAACTCCGACGGCGCCGCCGGGTTCAGTCTCGGGGAGTACGCCGCCCTTGTGGATGCCGCGGTTTTGACCGTTGAGGATGCCCTTTTCGCGGTCCGGGAACGGGGCATACTGATGGAGACGGCGAGCAGGAATCTCGACAGCGAAGATGGTTCCCCGGGCATGGTTGCGGCGATCGGGAAGGATTATCCCGAGATCGTCGAGACTCTCGAGGCGATCGGCCTCGACCACGCCTACCCGGCGATATACAACAGCCCGGTCCAGACGGTGATCGGTGGCGACGCCGCGGCAATCGCTGCCCTGCCTCAGGCGCTCAAGGAGCATGGCGTAAAAAGGGTCATCCCCCTGAAGGTTTCCGGCCCCTTTCACACGCCCCTGATGGAAGAGGCGCGCCGGGAGCTTGGGAACGTCTTTGAGCGTATCAGCTTCCAGGAGCCGAAGAAGGCGGTCTACACCAACGTGACCGGTGGCCGGATCACCTCGGGGGAACAGGCGCGCAGATTTTGCCTCGATCAGCTTGTCTCCACGGTTATGTGGACTAGAGTTGAGGAGTCGCTTCTATCCGAGGGATACGACGAGCTTATCGAGGCAGGTCCCGGAACGGTTCTTGCCGGACTATGGAAGTCCTTTGCCAAGAGTGCCGGTTTCGAGGAGCTGACTGTTCGCCCCGGGGGCACCGTCGAAACGATTATGTCTATGAAAGGAGAGTAGGATGCTTCTCGAGGGCAGGAAAGCGCTGGTTACCGGCGGCAGCCGCGGGATTGGCCGCGAAATAGTCCGGACCTTTCTCAGAAACGGGGCCGACGTCTTCTACATTTCCCGCAGTCCCGGGGATTCCCTCGAGGAGTTCAGCTCGATTGCTGAGGAGGAGGGACGCAGGATAGTCTATAAAGAGGGCAACGTCGGGGACGAGGAGACGATTTCCCGGGTGATCGAGGAGGTCCTCGAAGAGAGCGGTGGCCTCGACGTGCTGGTCAACAACGCCGGCATCACCCGGGATGGTCTTGTCTTTCGTATGAACGCCGAGGATTGGGCGGAGGTGTTGAACATCAATCTCACCAGCGCCTTCTATATCTGCAAGATTGTCGCCCGGCACATGATCAAGCGGCGGGTCGGCTCGATTATCAATGTAACCTCGATTGTGGGTATAATCGGAAACGCCGGCCAGACGAACTACTCCGCCGCGAAGGCGGGACTCATCGGCTTTACCAAGAGTCTCGCCCGGGAGGTTGCGGGGCGAAACGTACGGGTCAACGCGATTGCTCCCGGATACATCGAGACCGATATGACCGAGCGGTTGACCGACGAGCAACGGGATAGTCTCGTACGGCAGATTCCTATGGGGCGAGTCGGTACGCCTGAGGAAGTTGCGAAGGGCTGTCTTTTTCTCGGTTCTGAGCTGTCGAGTTATGTGACCGGCCAGGTGCTTCATACTACCGGCGGGCTGGGAATGTGAGGAGGACCGGATAGATGGAACAGGTTGTAATAACCGGACTCGGGACGGTTAACCCCCTGGGTAACAGTGTCGCCGACTGCTGGGAGAACATACGACACGGAAACAGCGGTGCGGGACCGATCACGAGGTTTGACGCCTCGCAGTTCGCAACGACCTACGCCGCGGAGGTAAAGGACTTCGAACCGAAGGACCGCATCGACCGTCGGGACGCCCGGAAGATGGACCGGTTCTCCCACTACGCGGTCTACGCCGCTCTCGAGGCTCTCGAGGACGCAGGGCTCGAACTGAGAGGAACCGGGTACGACAAAGAGCGCACCGGGATCATCATCGGGGTAGGGATCGGCGGCTTCGAGACGATCGAGGAGTCGATCGCCACCCTTATCGAGAAGGGACCCGACCGGGTGCCTCCGATGACGATCCCCAAACTCATCGCCAATATCGCCCCGGCCCATATCGCTATCGCCATGGATGTCCACGGCCCGACCTTTTCTCTCAATACCGCCTGTGCCTCGGGTACCGACGCGATCCACTCCGCCCTGCGCTCCATCCGGGCCGGTGAGTGCGACATGGTGGTAACCGGCGGTGTCGAGGCTTCCATCACCCGTCTCGGTATCTCCGGATTCAACGTCATCCAGGCGCTCAGCACAAAGTACGCCGACGATCCGGCAAAGGCGTCCCGCCCCTTCGACAGGGACCGGGACGGCTTTGTAATGGGCGAAGGCGCCGGCATCCTCATCCTCGAAAGCAGAACCCACGCCGAAAAGCGGGGTGCCCGGATCTACGCTGAAGTTGCCGGAAGCAGCATGACCTGTGACGCCAATCATCTCACCGCTCCTCACCCCGAGGGACGAGGCGCGATCGAAGCGATGGACCGGGCGATCAAGGCCGCGGGTCTCGAGCCGGAGCAGGTAGACTACATAAACGCCCACGGCACCTCCACACCGATCAACGATCCGATGGAGACGAAGGCGATCAAAGAGGTCTTCGGTGCCCACGCCGCCAAGGTAAAGATATCTTCCACGAAGTCGATGACCGGCCACTGTGTGGGAGCAGCCGGGGGTATCGAAGCTCTGGTCGCCACCAAGGCGCTGGAGCAGCAGTTCTATCCGCCGACGATCAACCTCGATAATCCGGACCCTGAGTGCGACCTCGACTACGTTCCCAACACCGGTATCGAGGGGAAGATGGAGGTGGCTATGTCCAACACCTTCGGGTTCGGCGGCCATAACGGTGTTGTGATACTGCGTCGCCTCAACTGAGGCGGCGGTTCTGATCTGCCGCCTCTTCCGATTGTGGCGGTCGCCCTACCGCCTTATCCAGGTTTTCGCCGATCCACGGCTCTGAGTATATTAGCCCCTGGATGAGCCTACATGAGTAAAGAGCCAGTCATACTTATTGCGGATGACAACAAGATAAACCGGGTAGTTGTGCGGGCGACTTTTCGCGGCTCCGACTACGTCGTTCTGGAGGCCGAGGACGGAGAGCAGGCGGTTGAGATGGCAAAGGAGCACCATCCGGACATCATCCTCATGGATCTGATGATGCCCGGAACTGACGGTCTGGTGGCGACCCGCCGTCTGAAGGCGGAGAGTTCCACCAGACGCATCCCGATCCTCATGCTCACCGCCCTCAACGATACCGAAGACCGGGTGAGCGCGTTTGACGCAGGAGTGACCGGGTTTCTCACCAAGCCTTTCGACCGTCTCGAACTCCTCGCTCACGTCCGCTCGTATATCAATCTCTCCCTTATCAACAAGCGTTATATCCTGTCCACCGCTAACCGGTATACCGGGCTTCCTAACCATACCGCCTTTGCCGAGGAGTACGGCGAGTACGAGCAGCCGGTTCTCTACCTGATCCATGTCGACGAGATCGACACAATTAACAGCTTCTACGGCGAGGAGAAGTCGAGCCAGTTCGAGGTTCGCTTTGCCGACAATCTCAGGGCGAAAGTTCCCGATGAGCTCTCCGAGACCCGGCTCTTTCATTTTCAACGAGGCTCTTTTGGACTTGTCCTGGAAAACGCGGAACAGAAGCTTTCCCGGGACGAGCTGCTCGCCCTCGGGGAGCGGCTGCACAACGCCCTCGCCTCGGAGGAGGACTCCTCCCCGGGTCTCGACCAGGTGAGCGACTGTACTGTTGTTGTTTCAAGCGGTAGCGACCGGATCTACAACGACGCTCATGTCGCCCTCAAGGGGGCCCGGTCGGAAAAACAGAACGTCATCTTCGCCCCGGATGTCGCGGATCGCGCGTACCGGGAGATCGAGAGAAACATGCAGTGCCTCCAGATGATCCGGCGAGCCTGTAACGCCGGCGACATCGTACCCTTCTTCCAGCCGATTCGGGAGAACTCGAGCGGCCTCATAACCAAGTATGAGGCGCTCGCCAGACTCAGGGACATGGACGGCAGGATCATCTCTCCCGGAGAGTTTCTCCTGGTCGCGAAGAACAGCCGGTACTATGATGTGATTACAAGGCTCATGCTCGAGAAGTCCCTCGAGATCTTCGAGGATCGCAGTGAGGGCCTGAGCGTCAATCTCTCCTTTATCGATATCGAGAACGGCAAGACGAGGGAGCACATAGTCACTCTCCTCGACAAGTATCGGGAGGTCGCCACCCGGCTGACCATCGAACTTGTGGAGGAGGAGTCGATCCGTCACTACGATCAGGTCAAGGAGTTCATAGAGACTGTGGCGAGCTACGGGGTCAAGGTTGCGATCGACGATTTCGGAAGTGGGTACTCCAACTTTCATCGTATCCTGGAGCTCGATGTAGACTACATAAAAATTGACGGCTCCATCGTCCGTCACGTGGCGAACGATCCGGTATACCGCAACCTCGCCTCTGTCGTCTACCAGTTTGCCCGGTTCTCGGACATACCTGTTATCGCCGAGTTCGTCGAGAATCAGGGTATCCAGGATGTGCTCGAGGAGCTCGGGGTTGAGTATTCCCAGGGCTACTTTATCGGGAGCCCGGGGCGCCTCGACAAGGTCGCCGTCTCTTGATCGACATCTTCCTCGATTGCGACAACACCTTCGGAAATCCTCAGGCCGAGATCGACGACGGGCTTCTCATTCTTTATCTCCTCGGAGAGCCACGGGTTCGACTGCGGGGAATATCCCTCACCTTTGGAAACGGACCGATCGACAGCGTAACAGACGCGACCGAGAGCCTCCTGAAGCTCCTCGGGCGCAAGGAGATCCCGGTCTACCGTGGCGCCGCAGAAGCCGGCGAGCGGGAGACCCCCGCCGCGAGGGGTATCGTCGAAACCCTCACCGCCGAGCCGGAAACCCGCCTCCTCGCAACAGGTCCGCTCACCAACCTCGCCGCCGCAGAAAAGCTGCGCCCAGGTATCCTTGCCCAAGCCCCGGCGATCGCACTGATGGGAGGAGTCGAGGCGCCCCTCCACTATCCGAAACGTGAGGGACGGGAGCTGAACTTCTCGGCGGACCCCGAATCGGCCCTGAAGGTTCTCACCGCCTCGGATCGCGTCTGTCTCTTTCCCGCGGAAACCTGCATGCAGCTGCTCTTCGGTTACCGCTCCCTCCTCACAACCCTCGGATGGCCCTCCTGGGCGCGACGGACTACCTGGGCGTGGTTCCGCCGCTTCTCGAGCCGATACGGCACCGGCGGCTTCTATCTCTGGGATCTTCTGCCGGGGATCTGGCTCCTCGAGCCGGAGCTCTTCGCAGGGGAGCGGGTGAGATTTCTCGAGCCTCGAGAGCATCCCGGGTCGCCGGGTCTCGAGGAGGGGAGATTGAACGTTACTCCTGCCGGAGCGTCAGGGGCGCTGATGGTTCGGAGGATCAGCGATCCCGACAGGGTAATGGATCTTCTCAAGACCGGCTGGCGGCAGGCGTTGCGGGAGGCGTCGAGCCGCGGCTAGTCCGGTGCGGGGAGGAGAGCGTCCGGTGCGAGGAGGGGAGCGTCCGGGGCGAGGAGGGGAGCTTCTCTACTCCTCCTCCACCGAAAACTCCGACTTGTCCGCCCCGCAGACAGGGCATACCCAATCCTCCGGAAGCTCCTCAAAAGGAGTCTGTGGGGGAATATCCGCGTCCGGGTCGCCCTCTTCCGGGTCGTAAATGTAGCCGCAAACATTGCAGACGTACTTTTTCATGGCCACTGTACCTCGGTTATGAGGGCGAGCTTGCTCTTTGAGCGCTCATCCTCGGGGTTTATCTCAAGGGCTTTCTGAAAGCAGCGTACCGCCTCGGTGTTGTTATGCAGCCCGTAGTGGGTTACCCCGAGCATGTAGTGGACCTCGGCGAAGCCGGGGGTCGCCTCGAGAAGCTCTTCGAGAAGCTCCTTAGCCTCCCTGAACTCCTTCTGTCGGATCTTCATGTGGGCGAGGTAGAAGTTTGCGATCCTCGACTCCGGCGACATCTCATGAAAGATCTCGAAGGCCTCGCCGGCCTGCCGGTCCCGACCAAGAAACAGCTCGATGAGCCCGACAAAGTAGCTCGCCATCGCGTGACTCTGGTCTTTAATCTCGACCACCTTTCTGAAGGCGTCGAGGGCCTTGTCGAGTTGCCCCATCCGGTAGTAGCAGACCCCGAGCTTGTAGTAGGCGTTGCCGTACTCCGGATTCAGCTCGACAGCTGCGTTGTACTGCTCCACCGCCTCGTCGAGATTGCCCCGGGAGTAGTCGATGTTGCCCCGCAGGAGCTTCAGGTACGGCTCGTTCCTGTGCTTCTCGTCGAGGGCGGCGAAGGCGGTTTCCGCTTCCGCCCAATCCCCGGCGAGGAAATGGGACATTGCGGTGATGTAGTCACTGTCCGAGTAAAACGCTTTCATCTGCGGGCTCCTGCAGAGAGTGTAGCAAGGGGCGCGGCTGTTTGCAAGAAATTAGCCTCCCGAGAGCAGAAGCTTCGGGTACTCCTCCGCCTCGAGAAGGTGCAGGCGAACTCTCTTCGGCTGTCCCATCTTCTGCACCGTTTTGAGGGCGAGCTCGCAGGTCCCCATTCTGGTGTTGTTTTCGAGGTAGAGGGTGCCGTAGACAAACGGGGTCTCCTCCCTGTCGAGCTCGTCGAGGGTGGCTCCGGCGTAGATCTTTACAACGATGTCCGTGGTCATGACACCGAGGTCGAAGCCGTCATTCGGGTGTATCCGAACCGTCTTTTCATCAAAGGAGTAATCTCCGAGAACCTGCAGGAATGATGTCTCTTTCATGTGATTATTCCATTGTAGGTCAGTCGGTGAGAGAGGTCAAAGGGGGCGCGCCGTGTTGCCGGTGCACCGGTACCGACAATGCGGCCGGCAAGGCGGTTCGCCGTGCCCGGCACTCCCTGGTCCTTGGACGTGGGGCTTCTGGTCGGTTACGATAAGCGAAAGAGGAGTAAGGAGCAATGGAGTTCAGAAGCGACGCAGCCTACGCTCTTGCCGTGGCGACGAGTATGGGAGTCCGGATCACACCGGTACATGGGCAGCCGGTTCACGCCTCGACTCTTTTTGAGATGCAGGCGACGAGCGCGGAGACCAACTGTGGGAGCGTGCTCTCCTACCTCGGCATGCCGGTAAAGGTGCTCACCGTCTTTGTAAAGGAGAGTCCGGTCGCACGTTTTATCAAGGATAATCTCGCCTCCCGCCACATGGACTACGAGGGGCCCGAGCGGGAGCAGGGGGGTGCGTGGGGGTATCGCCACCAGTTCAACATAGCCGACTCCGGCTATGGAAGCCGGGGCCCCCGGGTACACAACGATCGGGCCGGCGAGGTTGCCCGGTCGATCCGCACCGAGGAGTTCGACCTCGAGCGGATCTTCAGAACCGAAGGGGTAAAGGTGCTCCACCTCTCAGGGCTCTTTGCCGCCCTCTCGAGTGAAACCGCCCGCTTCTCCCTCGAGGTCGCCCGGTTTGCAAAGGAGTGCGGGACCCGTATCTCCTTCGACCTGAACTACCGCGCCTCCTTCTGGAAGGATCGGGAGGAGGAGCTGCGTCCGGTCTTCACGGAGATAGCCTCCATCGCGGATATCCTCGTGGGTAACGAGGAGGACTTTCAGCTCGCCCTCCTGCTTCCGGGCCCGCCCGCCGGCGGGGAGGGGCTCGCCGGAAAGATGGAAAGCTTCAAGAGCATGATCGCCACCGTCCGAACCGCGTTTCCCGAGGTCGCGGTCTGCGCCACCACCCTCAGGGAGGTGGTAAGCGCGAATCGGCACCTCTGGGGCGCCCTGGTATCCGCCCCCGACGGGTGGCACGTTGCCGAGCCGAGGGAGATTACCGTTCTCGACAGGATCGGCGGGGGCGACGGCTTTGTGGGGGGGCTGCTTTACGCGATTCTCAAAGGTTGGGAGCCGCAACAGTGGGTAGAGTTCGCCTGGGCCTCCGGCGCCCTGGCGACGACCTTTCTGACAGACTACGCCCAGCCCGCGGACGAGGAGCAGATCTGGTCGATCTGGAGCGGAAACGCCCGGGTAAAGCGGTAGAAAGCTCAGACCATCCGCTTCGGGTCGAGAAGCTCTCTAATCCGCTGTTCTTCCAGCACCCCCGCCTCCCGGACCACCTCCCGGATCTGACGTTTCTCCCGGTACGCCTTGTAGGCGAGCTTTGCCGCCTGGTCGTAGCCGATCTCCGTCGCCAGGGGGGTGACCAGGGCGAGGGACCACTCGATCCAGTAGGCGAGACGCTCCTCGTCGGCCTCGATGCCCGCAAAGCACCGGTCGGCCATCGCGTTCGAGCTCTCCGTGAGGAGGCTTATGGCGCTCAAGGTCTCGTATGCCAGCAGAGGGTGCATCATGTTGAGTTCCAGCGGGCTGTTCTGACCGGCGATGGTCACACTCACCGCCTTTCCGTTTACGTGGGCCGCCACCTGAATGATCATCTCCGGGATCACCGGGTTTACCTTGCCCGGCATAATGGAGCTTCCCGGTTGTAGGGTCGGCAGGACAATCTCGCCAAAGCCGCCCCGGGGGCCGCTTGCAAGAATTCGCAGGTCGTTGGCGATCTTCATGAGGCTGGTGGCGTAGGTGTTGAGCGCTCCCATCAGTTCGACCTGCGCGTCCCGGGTAGCGATCGCCTCGAACTTGTTCGGGGCGCTTCGAAACGGGATGCCGGTCTCGTGGGCGATCTCCTTTGCCACATCCTCCGCGAACTCGGGGTGGGCGTTGAGACCTGTTCCGAGGGCTGTGCCGCCGAGGGCGAGCTCCTCGAGGTGGCCCCTGGTGTGCTCGATCCTGGTGATCGCCTTTTCTACCTGGACCCGGAACCCGGAAAACTCCTGACCGAGGGTCATCGGAACCGCGTCCTGCAGGTGGGTCCGGCCGAGCTTTACGAGATCCTTGAACGCCACCTCTTTTTTCCTGATGGTGTCAACGAGATGGCGCAAGGAGGCGAAAAGCGGTTCGAGCTCCACCCGGTTTGCTATGTGGAGGGCCGTCGGGATGACGTCGTTCGATGACTGGCCCCGGTTGACATGATCGTTGGGATGGACAGGCTTTCTCGTTCCCCTCGGCTCACCGAGGATCTCATTCGCCCGGTTGGCTATCAGCTCGTTGATGTTCATGTTCCAGGATGTGCCGCTTCCGGTTTGAAAGACATCAATCGGAAAGTGGGCGTCCCATTCACCCCTTTGTACCTCTTCAGCGGCCTGAACAATCGCTTCAGCCGGCCGCTCCTCTACCAGGCCGAGCCGCGCATTGACCCGAGCGGCGTGCTTCTTCACAAGGGCAAGGGCACGTATCATGGAAACGGGGATACGCAACGGGGAGACGTTGAAGTTACTCACGGCTCGCTGGGTCTGGGCACCCCAGTACGCCCAGGCTGGTATCGCGACCTCTCCCATGGAATCGGACTCTGAACGCATCAGTTCCTCGCTCATTCCTATGCTCCTCCTACCGGCGGTGGTAATGACAATGTCTTATCGTGGCCGTTATATTACCCTCTGGAGACAAATAATGGCAAATATTGGAATCATCGGATCCGGAAACGTGGGGGCAAATAGCGCCTTCTTCATCGCCGAGCGGAACATCGGAAACGTCTCCCTCTACGACGTTCAGGATGGTCTCGCCTTCGGCAAAGCTCTCGATATGATGGAGGCGGCCCCGGTAAGAGGCTACCAGCGGCGTATCGCCGGGGTACAGGCAATGGACGAGCTCATGGGCCATGAGGCGGTTATTCTTGCCCCTGGGTCGGTGCGTACTCCCGGCATGAAGCGGGAGGAGCTCTATGAGCAGAATGTGGCGATCATCGACGATCTCGCCCAGGGGCTGCAGAACTTTACCGGCGTTGTGATTAACGCGATAGAGCCGGTGGACGCCCTGACCACCCGGTTTGTCGAGACCTCCGGGCTTCCCTGGAACAAGGTCCTCGGCCTCGGCTCCATTCTCGATGCCGCCCGGCTTCGCTATCTGATCTCCCGGGAGACCGGCATTACCGCGGAGAACATAGTCGCGATGGTCATCGGCCGCCACAGTGACGGGATGCTGCCCCTCGAGGCGTACACCAAGATCTCCGGAGTTCCCCTCTCGCAGATCATGGAGAAAACCGAAATCGAGGCGATCTTCGATGAGCTCAAAGAGGCGGGGGACCTTATTGTGGAGATGGCTCGCCGGGCGAGCGCATACTACGGACCTTCAGCGGTAATCGCCGACCTCGCCCGGGCAATCGCCTGGGATACAAGAGCGGTGCTCCCGGTCTCCTTTGTCTGGCAGGGGCACTACGGTATCGACGGTGTCGCCATGGGGCTTCCCGCGGTGATCGGGCGCCGGGGTATAGAGCGGGTACTCGAACCGACTCTCTCCGCCGCTGAGAAGAGCGTCCTCTCCTCCTCGGCGGAAGAGCTCGCGGCCACAGTCAAAGGAGTGTAGCATCATGAGTAAAGTCTCAATCATCGGTGCCGGCAACGTCGGCGCCACAGCCGCCTACTATCTCGCGGAAAAGAACTTCGCCGATATCGTAATGGTCGATGTGGTGGAGGGGATGCCTCAGAGTAAGGCGCTCGACTTCTCCCACGCCGCCCCCTCCCGGGGATACAACGTTACCATCGTCGGCAGCAACGAGTACGAGGCGATCGCCGACTCCGATGTGGTCGTCCACACCGCGGGGATACCCCGGAAACCGGGGATGGACCGGATGGACCTGCTCAAGACAAATGTCGGCATCGCGAAGAGCGCCGCTCAGGCGATCAAGAAATACGCCCCGAACTCCCTGGTAATAGCCGTGGCCAACCCCCTCGACGTCATTGCCATGGTTATGCTTCGGGAAACCGGATTCGAGTCGAAGCGGGTAGTTGGTATGGCGGGGATTCTCGACTCCACCCGGTTTCGCTACTTCATCGCGGAGGAGCTCGGCGTGCTTCCCGAGGCGGTAATGGCGATGGTCCTCGGTGGCCACGGCGACACCATGGTGCCCCTGGTGAGCTACACCTCCGTCGGGGGTTTTCCCCTCGGGGAGGTTATGAAGGAGGAGACCATCGAGCGCCTCGTCGAGCGGACCTGCAAGGGCGGGGGCGAGATCGTCAGCTACCTCAAGAAGGGAAGCGCCTACTACGCCCCGGCGGCGTCGGCGGCTAAGATGGTGGAGGCGCTGGTCCGGGACGAGAAGCGCCTGGTAGCCGCCTCGGCGTATCTGACCGGGGAGTACGGCTACAAGGATATCTTTTTGGGTGTTCCCGTTCTTCTCGGCAAGGGTGGGGTCGAAAAGATCTATGAGATCGACCTCACCGGGGAGGAGAAGGCGGCCCTCGACAACTCCGCCGAACATGTCGCCGAGGGGGTCAGGAACCTCGAGACCTTCTACACGCCCGGCTGACCCGATCCCTCCGCAGCCTCCCCCTTGCCGACGCTCTGCCGGCATGAGCCCGGTTGGGGGGCGCTTCGAGCGCCACGAGGCGGGAGAATTTGCTATAATGGAGGGGTGGCATACTACTTTGTGAAGCTTGGTCCCGGAAACAGCCTGGCCGTCGCGCTCCTCGAGGAGGGTCGGCTCAGCCGGCCGGCGGTCGCAGGCTTCTTTCGGGACCTGCGCCTGCCTGCTATCGAGCAACTCACTCCGGACCAGCGGCCGCGCTTCAGCCGGCAGGCGGTTGATCTCTACCGCTGGTCCCGGGGGGAGACCCCGGGCTACGCGGTGACCGTCGCCGGGGGCACCCTCTATGTTCTCGAGCCGGTCGGTCCGATGTATGAGATGGAGCAACAGCTGTTCGAGAAGACCGTCGGCCCTACCCCTCACGGAGATGATGTGCCCAAACTCGTCCCGGTCCATATCGCCTACCGGGACGATCTCACCCACATACCAGGTCTCCTCGCCCAGATAACCTCGAACCGGAAGTTATCGAGCAGCACCTTCAAGGAGATTTCCGACGACTTCGGAACGGAGCTCGCCGTGGAGCACGTCCTGTTCAAAGGGGGACTCCAGTCGACCTATCCCCACAGTCGGGAGGACCAGCGCAACCTCTACCACCTGCTTCTCTGTCTCCCGACCAACGAGCTGGTCTACCTGATTGCTCGACTTCTCGAGGAGCAGGGACTCCACGTCTCCGCTCCTACCGGGGGATTCGTCAGGAACATCGATCTGTTCGCCTATAACGACAGCTGCAGCGAGCGCAGGGTGCTTTCCCTCTCGGTTCCCGGGAGGAGTCGGTTTCGTCCCGGAGCGGTGGCGATCCAGGTCCGCGGCCGGATGCAGGATGAGGAGCCTGAGGTGAGCCGTGAGGTGAGTTATCTGGTCCAACTCAATGGAGCCGAAGGAGACCGGATCCTCGGCTACGACTGGATCGAGGCCCTCCTCGCCGTCTCACCCCGCACAAAGGCGTGGCTCGCCCGTCTCCTGCGGTGGGTTCCCTTTGCCGGATCGGTCCTCCGACGGCTGTGAGCCGGCGGTAGACGCCCGCTCTCGACCTCCCCGGGATGGATTCTCCCAGGGCCGGCAGAGAGACGGTTAACGATCTCCCATGAAGTTGCCGATCCTCCCGAGAAAGTTCTCACCCTTGTTGTGTCCCGGCACCGCCCCGGAGGAGCGGATCACCCGGTCCGCCATCCGGGAGAAGGGGAGGCTCTGGAGCCAGACGGTACCGTGACCTCTCAGAGTCGCGAGAAAGAGCCCCTCACCCCCGAAGAGCATGGACTTGAGATTGCCTGCCTGCTCGATCGAGTAGTCGATGTCGCTTGTAAAGGCGGCGATGCAGCCGGTGTCTATGCGCAGTGTCTCTCCGGAGAGCTTTCGCTTGATTACCGTGCCGCCGACATGAAAAAAGGCGCGGCCGTCACCCTTGAGGCGCTGCAGGATAAATCCCTCACCTCCGAAGAGTCCCGAACCGAGGCGCTTGTTGAGCACGATGCCCACGGTCGTGCCGAAGGCGGCGCAGAGAAAGGCGTCCTTCTGACAGATAATGTCACCCCCGATCTCGCCAAGATCCACGGGGATGATTTTCCCCGGATAGGGAGCGGCGAAGGCGACCCGAGCCTTTCCGGACCCTCCGTTGGTAAAGTGGGTAAGGAAAATCGACTCTCCCGTGAGCGCCCGCATCCCCGCCGAGAACACCTTCTGAAAGATGGTCTCTCCCGCGCGGCTGCCGTCTCCCATGCGCGCCTCGTAGGTGATCCCCTCCTCCATATACGCCATCGCCCCAGCCTCGGCGACCACAACCTCCCCAGGGTCGAGCTCCACCTCCAGCAGCTGCATATCATCCCCGACAATCTCGTAATCAATCTCGTGACTCTGCATCCCCGCCTCCTGACTCCCAAGTATAGATGCACTCGTGCCGGCGAGCCACCAACCTCGCCGCGGCAGCCCGGCCCGTGGTAGCATCCATCCTATGGTTGGGAAGAGCAAGCGCTATCTCGCCGAGGAGC
>JBKHDM010000008.1:0-52242 GCA_046541355.1 Spirochaetaceae bacterium | reverse complement strand
AGCCTACTGCACGGCTTAGGCTGCTTTTATCCCCAGGGTGGAGGACAGTAGCTACAGGCCGAATACCTTTCGAACCTTGGCTTCGTCTTCTCCCGACATATCCAGAGTAAGACCCATTTCATCCCTCATTCGTCGGAACTCCTCGAGGGTGACCTCTACATCCTCCTGCTTATGAGCGGCAGTTGGAATCACCCGGAACATCAGAAGTCCCAGCGGGATGACAGGATAGGTAATCGCGGTGACAAAGATGCCCCGGTCCCGCAGGTAGCGAACCAGGCGCATACCCACAGTGGCGGACTCCTCGGTGCCGATCGGGACGAAGACCGCGCAGATCGGAGACTCCCCCGGGCCGACGTAGTAACCGAGATCCCTCAAACCCTGCTTGAGGCTGTAGCTGATATCCCACATCTGCTGCCGATTCCCGTCAGCACCACGAACAAGCTCAAGGGTTTTGCCGAGTGACTTGACGTAGACCATCGGCAGGCTCTTTGCAAACACCTGGGTCCGGGCGTTGTACATGATCCAGTCCCGAACGGGCTTTGTGGTCGCCGAGAATCCGCCAATCGAGGCAAACGCTTTGGCAAAGGTACCGAAATAGATATCAACCTTGTCCTGGACGCCGAAATGGTCGGCGGTGCCCCGCCCTTCGGCACCCATCACTCCGCAGCCGTGGGCGTCATCAATGTAAAGTCGGGCGTCGTAGCGCTCTTTGAGCTCGGTGATCTCCCGGAGTTTTGCGAGGTCACCGGTCATTCCGTAGACTCCCTCGGTAAGAATCATGACCCCCCCCTTGCGGTCGCGGTTGACCCGCTTGAGGACAGTCTCGAGGCTTTCCATGTTGTTGTGCTTGAAGACCCGCACCTGCGCCTGTGAACCGAAAGCGCCGTCGACGATACATGCGTGGGCCAGCTTGTCCATGACCAGAACGTCGTCCGGGCCGGCGAGGGAGGCAATCGTACCCTGGACACCGAGGTAACCATAGTTGAAAAGAAAAGCTGCTTGCTTCTCGGCAAACTCCGCGAGCTGCTCCTCGAGGGCGAGGTGATATTCAGTGTTGCCGCTCATCATGCGGGAACCCATCGGGGCGCTTACGCCGAACTCCCGGACAGCCTCGAGGGCGACCTCCTTGACCTCCGGATGGTCGGCAAGGCCGAGGTAGTTGTTGACCGACCACATCGTACGCTTCTGCCCCTGAAACTCCATGATCCGGTCCGGGGTGGGAGGAAGCACCGGGCGGGTAAAGTACTCGTCCCCGGCAGCACGCTGCGGCCCAAAGTAGCCGGCATCAGTGTCGCACTTGTCGAAGATGTCAACGTATTTCGTCGCTTGCTGAAGGTCTGCCATCGCTTTACACTCCTTGAGGGAGAATCTCCTCCCGCTGCATTCGCCGTGAGTATCCCGAAGGCGGTCGGGATCTGTCAATCAAAGTGCCGAGGATTTAACCGTACCCTCATACTCGACCCTCTTTCGGACCTTTTTCCTGCGAAACAACCGGTTCCCGCTGGTGAATATTCGAGCGTGAGATTCATTTTTTCCAATAGCCGTGGTACCATTCAGTCATGCACGCCTCACGTCAGAAACAGCGCCGGGAGCTCTTTCTCGAGCAGGGCATCAGACTGATCTCCCGGCACGGATTCCGGGATGTATCTGTAGAGCAGATCGCCCGAGCCTCGAGCATGAGCGTCGGCAGTTTTTACAAGTATTTTCGCAGTAAAGAAGAGTTCTACGAGGAGATTCTCGACCGTCTCGAGGGGGAGGGTAAGCGCAAGGCGGACCAGATCGTTGGTCGCCTCTCATCCCCGGTGAGCAAACTCAAGGCCGTCTACCGCTTCATTACCCTGGGGGTGCGGCAGTATCCGATTCTCCGGGGGGTACTACTGAGGGACGAGAAGTTCCTCTATCCCGGCTTCGAGGCAAGAAACCGGCGAGGTGAGGGGGTCAGGGAGTACATCGAGGCGCTTCTGCTGGATATTCTGAGCGAAGGTGGTCGGCGCGGGATTTTCCGTACCGGGCTTTATAACAACGCATCGAAGATGGTCGTTTCGATTCTCGATACGGTAATCGCCCACATAGACGACCCCGGAGTCGATCAACTCATCAGTGACCTGCTGGTTCTCGTCCAACGCGGACTGCGCCGGGTTATCAGGATACGCAGAAGGGATGAGCGCAGGGACGAGCGGCTCCTTGAAGATGGAGAAGGACCGGACTGGCTCGACGGCGAGTAGGGCGGAACTTCGGTGACTTCGACCGCCGGGTCCGGGCCGGCGGTTGATTACTCGGTTGATCACTCAGCGTCGTCGCTGCCCCGACTCTCCCGCAAGTCGAGATATAAATCGACTATCTGGTCGTGGTACGCCTCCGGCGCCTCGAGGTAGCCCCAGCCGTACTGGGGGATAAAGATGCCGGCGTAGACGTTGTCGAAGTTGCGTACAACTCGATGAGGGATCTCCTCCTCCTCGAGCATGCCCTCGAGCCGGGCGGCCTCAGCCTCGTTTTCTATGTCGATCACATGTTTGAAGCTCGTTTCGTCCATAATTATACTGAAATCTTTAATAATTAACATACCAGTGATGAAAACGGAGATTCCCTTGACAACCCTTTGTATAGCAGCTAATTTAACCCATTACAACGCGAAGGGAGGAAGGCTGTGGAGCTTTGGCTTTTAATAACCCTTCCCCTCGCGGGTGTGCTACTAGGTTGGTCAATAAGATGGTTATATGCCAAGTTCCAACTCTCCTCTTCGGAGCAGAGGGCGGAACGGTTAAAGAGAGATGCGGTTCGAGAAGCTGAGGCCCAGAAGAAGGAGATTATCCTCGAGGGTCGAGACGAACTCCAGCGAGAGCGTAACGAGCAGGAGCGGGAGCTAAGAGATCGGCGTAACGAGCTTCAAAAGTATGAACGCAGACTTCTGCAAAAAGAAGAAAACCTAGATCAGAAGCTGGCTGCGGTAGAGTCGCAGCAGGAATCTGTAGTTGCCCGCGAGAGGAAACTGACCGAACGTGAGTCCGAGGTTGGTGAAGAAGAAGCGCGACTGAGAAGGGAACTGGAGCATATCTCCGGACTGACCGCCGAGGAGGCGAAGCGGATGATCATGCAATCCCTCCAGGATGACGCTCGACACGAGGCGCAGGGGCTCATCAATAAGATAGAACAGGAAGCGAATCTCACCGCTGACAAACAGGCTCGGGAGATACTGGTTTCGACGATCCAGCGGATAGCATCCGATGTGAACGCCGAAGTCACCGTCACCTCCGTGAGTCTGCCCAATGACGACATGAAGGGGCGGATCATCGGTCGGGAGGGGCGTAACATTCGTACCCTCGAGACCCTCACGGGCGTCGACATTATTATCGATGACACCCCCGAGGCGGTTGTCGTCTCCTGTTTCGACCCGGTTCGTAAAGAGATCGCCAAGCGCTCCCTCGAGCGTCTCATCTCCGACGGGCGGATTCACCCGACCCGGATCGAAGAGGTAGTCCAGAAGGTTACCCAGGAGATGAGTCAGACGATTTACGAGGAAGGGGAGAAGGCGCTCTTCGAGCTGAGCATCCACCACCTCAAACCGGAAGGCATTCGTGGTCTCGGGAGACTCGCCTTCCGGACGAGTTACGGACAGAACGTCCTCGCCCACTCCAAGGAAGTTGCCATATTCGCCGGGATGATGGCGGCGGAGGTCGGAGCGGATGTCGAGCTCGCCAAACGGGGTGGACTGCTCCATGACATCGGCAAGGGGATCGAGTCGGATGGTGACTCCAACCACGTGGAGCTCGGGGTAGAGCTCGCCAAGCGGATCGGGGAGGACCCGAAGGTGATCAACGCGATAGCGGCCCACCACGGCGATGTTCCCCATAGCTGCGTGGAGTCGGTGGTGGTACAAATCGCCGACGCCCTCTCCGCCTCCAGACCCGGCGCACGGCGGGAGACCCTTGATAACTACATCAAGCGGCTTGAGAACCTCGAGCGTATCGCCGAGGAGTTCGAGGGTGTCCAGAAGGCGTACGCGATTCAGGCTGGTCGTGAGCTGCGGATCATGGTCGACCATGAGAAGGTAAGCGACGGCCGGGCGAAGGAAATCGCCAAAGAGATCGCCAAGAAGATCGAGGAACAGCTGCGCTATCCGGGGCGAATCAAAGTCACGATGATCCGGGAGACCCGAATCATAGAGTACGCACGGTAACAGAGGAGCTCCCTTGGGGAAGGCCGACAGTGTAACAATCCTGGTAGTCGGGGATGTAATCGGACAGCCCGGCTGCCGGGCCCTCTTTACCCTTCTTCCCGGCGCCATAAAGGCGACCGGGGCGTCCTTCGTCATAGTAAACGGTGAGAACGCCGCAGAGGGGTTCGGACTCTTTCCGGAGCAGCTCGGTCAGTTCTTCCAGGCCGGAGCCAACGTTATAACCAGTGGGAACCACATCTGGCATCGGGACGAGCTGTACCGCTCCCTCGATGACGAGCAACGGCTTTTGAGACCTCACAACTATCCGAAAGGCAACCCCGGTCATGGATACGGTGTCTACGAGAGCCGGGGGCTGAAAGTCGCTGTTATCAACCTCCAGGGACGCTACCGGATGCAGCCGATAGATTGCCCGTTCAAGGCGGCCCGTGAGGCGCTACGTTCGGTTTCAAAAGAGACAAAGCTTATCCTTGTCGACTTTCACGCCGAACACACCGAGGAGAAAGAGGCTCTCGGACTCTATCTCGACGGTGAGGTGACCGCTCTGTTCGGCACCCACACCCACGTTCCCACCGCCGACGAGCGGATCCTTCCTAAAGGTACGGCCTACATCACCGACCTCGGCGCTACCGGTCCGATCGAGAGCGTGATCGGCTTTGATCCTTCCATCAGCGTCGAGCGCGCCCTGACCCAGATGCCCCTTCGTAACGAGGTTGCCGAAGGAGTGGCCGCGCTCAATGGCGTGGTTATTACCGCCGAGGCGCACAGCGGCCGGGCGACCGCCATCGAGCGTTACCGGGTCGACTCCCCGGTGTGAGGAGATCCTCAGGTGAGGCGGGTAAAGCTCCTCGAGCTTGCAGAGGCGACCTTCCCGGAAATCGAGCGCAAAGAACTGTACGCCTCTATCCTCTGTGGAGAGCTTTACCTCAACGGTGAGCGCCTCAGAGATCCAAAAGCAGTCGTCCCGGCGGACTCCACCGTCGAGTTGCGCCGTCGTCGCTTTGTCTCCCGGGGCGGCGAAAAGCTCGCCGCCGCGATCGAGGCGTGGTCGCTTCCGGTTGCAGGCTCGGTCTGGCTCGATGCGGGCAGCTCTACCGGCGGCTTTACCGACGCTCTCCTCCAGGCCGGCGCAGCACACGTTCACGCCGTGGACGTCGGCACCAACCAGCTCGCCTACACCCTCCGCCGGGACAGCCGAGTCTCGCCACTGGAGGGGATAAGTCTCTTTGAGATCACCTCCCTCGAGCCCCCGGCGGATTACGCCTGCTGCGATCTCTCCTTTCGCTCCCTCGCTGGTGCCGCCTCTCACCTGCTCACGCTTACCCGGGAGAGACGGCTCATTGCGCTTCTGAAGCCGCAGTTCGAGCTCGCCCGGCGGATCCGGGATGAGGAGCGCTTGCGAGGGGTGCATGAACACGCCCTGGGTCAGGAGCAGTTCGACGGTGTGGTTCGGGATGAGGGGGTGCTTCGGCAGGTGCTCCTCGAGACCTTGCGGCTTCTCGAGGAGCGAGACCGGGCGGGCGTTGTCGCCCTGATGGAGTCACCGATACGGGGAGGGGAGGGGAACCGGGAGTTTCTCGCCGACCTGCGCTTCCTGGGTGACAAACAGTCCCGGCTCACGCCGGAGACGGTTGTGGAACAGGTGCTCCCTTCCGATTAGGAGGAGAAGTGGCTCCGGGCGAGGGGTTCTCCTATGTAGATGCCGTCTCCTCCGAGGTAGTCGACCCGCTCTCCCTCGATGAGGATCTGCACCTCCTCAATAGTGGAAAACTCCGTGGTCGAGAAGACCACCTGCTGCAGCTGGGCGAGGAAGCCCTCTACCCCCATCGGATTAAACCGGAAAGCCTCGTTAAAGTTAAGGTAGGCAACGCCGTCGCGGACCCAGGCGGAGCGAAGCTCGGTTCCCTCGGGGATCAGGTTCAGAAGTCCCATGTTGAGCTCATCTATCGTCGGGCCGGACAGGAGCGCCTTGATTGTCTCGGTCATCGGGCTGTCGGTAAACGGCACCGGCCGCTTCACCGCCTGGGGATAGATCGAACCGTCCTCGGTTACCCGGATGTAGAAGAGTTTAGACTCCCGGCTACGCTGGAAAGGCTCAGGTTCCTGCTGCTCTTCGGGAATCTCCTCCAACGCGGTAAGACTCTCCTGTGACTCCTGTGACTCCTGTGAATCTTCCGGCTCCTCCGGCTGTTCACCCTCCGGTTGATCCGTCGCACCGTCCCGGAGCGTCTCATCCTCGCTTTCCGGTTCTTCCCCCTCCGGAGTCCGGCGCGGAGACTCTTCCCGTGTCGGCTCTTGTGAGGAGGGAGCATCGGCGGCCGGGTTCTGTTCCATGCTGCCGTCTCCCGGCTCCCCATCGGCGGGAGGGACCGGTGCCTGACGTCGCTCCACTACCACTGTCGGGTCATCGCCCCGGAGTCGGGTGGTGACAATCTCCACGAACCGGGTGGACTCGAGTACCGTGCTGATATCATCCCGATTTGCGAGGTATATGACTGCCACAAAAAGAATAAAGGCTGTCCAGAAGAGAAAGCCGAGGCGTCCTCTGTTCTTTGGTCGCTGGGTCCTCATGGTCTTAAGTATCGGAAGCGTCGGGTCCATCGCTTAATAGTAGCTTAATGTCTGTATAGCAAAGATTTGACACAGCTCAATCCAGGACGTATAGTGCACTCATAATGAAAGAGCTTGAAGGCATTTCCGCCTCCCCGGGCATAGCCATAGGCAAAGTTTTTCTCTACCTCGACGAGAAGCCCTCGGTACCGCGATATGCCATCGACCGGGAGGAGATCACAACGGAGATGCAGCGTCTCCACGAAGCGGTCAAGAACGCGGAATCGGAGCTTGAGAAGCTTAAGTCGAAGCGGGAGGAGGAGCATGACGAGGAGACTCTCAAGTTTCTGGACTCCCACCTGCTCATGCTCAAGGACCCAAGTCTCCTCGAGAATATCGAGAAGAAGCTTCACGAGCTCGAAATGAACGTCGAATGGGTCCTCTACCGGGTCACCCAGGACCTCACCGGCAAGCTTTCAGCCTCCGACGACGAGTACCTCCGGGAGCGGACTGCGGACCTCAATGACGTATCAAACCGTCTGCTCAATCACCTGATGTTTCGGGACCGGATCTCCCTCGCCGATCTCCAGGAAGAGGTCATTCTGGTCACCCACGATCTCATGCCCTCCGACGCCATCGCAATGAACAGCCGGATGGTAAAGGGCATCGCCATGGACGCCGGGGGAAAGACTTCCCACACCGCGATCTTGGCGCGCTCCTTCGAGATTCCCGCGGTCCTCGGTCTCTCGGATGTGACCAAGAGTCTCACCACCGGGGAGCAGATCATTGTCGACGGAAACCGGGGGCGGGTGATCTGCCGGCCCGATAAGAGCGCCGTCAAACGGTACCTCCGGGTCCAGAGTGAGTGGCGTCAGCACGAAGTGCAGCTGATGGGACTCAACGAGCTGCCGGCGGAGACCCGGGACGGCAAACTGATCGCGCTGAAGGCAAACATCGAGGTTCCCGAAGAGGTTGACGCGGTACTCTCCCACGGTGCCGACGGGGTCGGCCTCTACCGGTCGGAGTTTCTCTTTTTAGGCCCCGGCGCACTGCCCTCGGAGCAGGAGCAGTACGACGCCTACACCCGGGTTCTCCAGGCGATGAACGGCTCCCCGGTAACGATCAGGACCCTCGATGTTGGGGGTGACAAAATCAGCGCTGGGCTTCGGGAGCACCCGGAGAAAAACCCGATTCTCGGATGGCGGGCAATCCGCTACTGTCTGGCAAATCCGGAGCTTTTTCGCACCCAGCTGAGAGCGCTCCTGCGGGCTTCGGTCAACGGAACGCTGAGGATCATGTTTCCGATGATAAGCGGCATCGAGGAGCTGCATCACGCCTACGAGTTTCTCGAACAGGTGCAGGATGAGCTGCGCTCGGAGGGGATCCCCTTTGAAGAGAATATCCCCGTGGGTATCATGATCGAGGTGCCCTCCGCGGCCCTCACCGCGGATGTTCTTACCCACAAGGCGGACTTCTTCTCCATAGGTACGAACGACCTCATTCAGTATACGATCGCCGTGGACCGGGGCAACGAGAATATCGCCTACCTTTACCGCCCCTTCCACCCTGGGGTGCTGCGGCTCATAAAGTCGGTGATCGAGGCGGCTCACGAAGGCGGCATATCGGTTGCCATGTGCGGTGAGATGGCCGGCGACCCGGACGCTGCGGTCGTCCTCCTTGGTCTTGGCCTCGACGAGTACAGCATGGGCGCGGTAGGCATCCCCGAGGTCAAGCGGATCATCCGGTCGGTCTCTCTTTTGGAGGCCGAGGAGATCGTAGGCACGGTTCTGGACATGCGCTCGGCCGACGAGATCGATCGCTTTATCCGGGAGACGATGGAGAGCCGTTTCGGAGTAGAGCATTACCGCTGATAGCCCCACCCTTGCCGTCGCCGGGTCTATAGGGAACCGCGGCTCCGGTGGTATAGGTAGCGGGGATCATTCCGGCGAATCCCCCCACAGGTTGGACAGAGAATCATCATGAAACGAACCGTAGTTATCGCCGGGCGTCCCAACGTCGGCAAATCCACCCTCTTCAACAGAATCCTGCGACGCCGCCAGGCAATAACCGACGCCACCCCGGGAGTCACCCGGGACGCGATTCGCACCAGCGCGGAGATCGGAAATCGGGAGGTGTGGCTCGCGGACACCGGAGGTGTCACCAGGGAGTCGGGTCCTTTTGACCAGATCGTCACCCGAAACGCCCTCGAAGAGATGGCAAGGGCGGATGTGATTGTCCTTCTTCTCGATGTGACGGCCCTCACGAGTGAGGACGAGGAGGTTCTCGAGGCGGTACGGAAGGTGGGAAAACCGGTCGTCTGCGCGGTCAACAAAGTGGATAACGAGAAGCGTGAACAGGATCTGTGGAACTTTCACGCTCTTGGCTTTGATCGTACTGTGGGAATATCCGCCGCCCATGGCCTCGGGATCGAGGACCTCGAGGAGGCGATACTCGAGATTCTCACTGAGCTCGACGGGAACGGCGAGGATGCGGTGGAGAGCGATCTCGAGGAGAGCTCCCGGCGGGAGGGGGAGATTCGCATCGCCGTTCTCGGCCGGCCGAACACCGGGAAATCGAGTCTCATGAACCGATTTCTGAGTCGCGAGCGCGCCCTTGTCTCCGACATCCCCGGAACGACCAGGGATGTGGTGGAGGAGCGTTTCGAGTACAACGGGAGGCCCTTTCGCATACTCGATACCGCGGGGATGCGTCGCAAGACCAAGGTCCACGACAACATCGAGTATTACTCGGTTCAGCGGGCGATACAGGCTATCGAGGAGGCCGACGTCGTCTGTCTCGTGGTGGATGCCCAGAAGGGGCTGGTCGAGCAGGACAAAAAGATAGCCTCCCTGGTGGTGGATCGGGGCAGAGGGCTTGTCCTGGTCCTCAACAAGTGGGACCTCATGGGAGACCACGGAAACCAGGAGGAGGCGGTAGCTGACAGGACCCGGTTTCTCTTTCCCGTCCTCGCCTTCGCGCCGATAATCCCCACCTCGGCGACCACCGGATTCGGTATCTCCAGACTTCTCGGGGTGATCCAGGAGGTCAACGGCCAACTTCACCGCCGGATCGACACCTCCCAGCTCAACGCCGCCCTCCGGGCGTGGGTGGAGGAGACGCCCCCGCCAAGTGGCCGGAAGCGGTGGAAGGTGCGTTACATGACCCAGGTATCAACCCATCCGGTACGTTTTGTCGCCTTTGTCAACCGCTCATCCGACTTTCCCCGCTTTTACTACCAGTTTCTCCTCAACCGTATCCGAAAAGAACTCGGTTTCTCCCGGGTTCCCATAGCTCTCGAGCTGCGGGACAACAGTCGGGGAGATTAGCATGGAACGGGTGGTCGGAACCCAGGAGGCCTCGGAGCTTCTCGGCGTCAAGCCTCACGTATTGCGCTACTGGGAGCAGGAAGTCCCCCTCATTTCGCCGGTGCGGGATTCCGGTGGCCGCAAAGTCTACCGGGAGGCGGACCTGCGGCTCCTCTTTCGCCTTCGCCATCTGGTGGTGGAGAAAAAGTACACCCTCGAGGGCGCCCTCGAACGGATTCTCGATGAGGCGTCTCCGGACAGGGAGGGGCGAAAGGCGCTGCTCGAAGAGGTGAAGGGAGAGCTTCTCGCCCTGCGGCGCCTTCTCCACCGCCAACCCCCCGCCCCGGCGGCCCAACCCCCCGCCCCGGATGCCGCCCCCGCCCCGGCGGCCCAAGCCCCCGCCCCGGATGCCGCCCCCGCCCCGGAACCCCCCGCCCCGGGGCGCCGGGAAACGCGGCGCTCCTTCGTGGTTGCCCGCCTCGACCCTCGTCGCCTCGCCGACGCTCCCCGGCGGCCGCCGCGGATCCCCCTCTACCGGGAGGAGGTGGGCCCCTGGGTCCGGGAGGCGTCGCAGGAGCTCCTCGGCCACGGAGAGATCTGCTTCGTTACCCTCTCGCATCTGTTTCTCGCTCCCCGGGAGGGTCTACCGGCGGAAACGGTTCCTGTTCTTCCGGACTCCCGTCGATCCCTTCTCGAGCACGCCTCCCAGCGGATGCGGGGGCTCAGCTATCGGTTGGGCCGTCCCCTTCGATGGATGCACCTCGTCTGGAGCGACGCCTCCCTGCAGGTTTCACGTCACCTCGAGGGGATCGACCCCCTCTATCGCCCGACGCTCCTGCCGGTTCCCGGCGCTGCGGGCTCCCTGGAGCTGCCCGAGGCGGTCCGTCCGGTGGGCCGGGCGCCCTTTGCGACCCTGATCGCTCATCTCACCGCCCTCGAGGAGTATCCCGCCTACCTCCACCTCTTTTCCCTCGAGGAGATCGGTCCGCCCCTCTTCGACGGCGAGCTGCTTGCAGTCCTCCTTGCGAGGGGCGGCGGCGGGATCGCCCGGGCGGTCCACCGGGGAGCCGCGGGGTGGCGACTTCGGGGCCCACAGATCTTCTCCGTGGATGCCCTCAGACGCGCTCCCCTCCCGCTGGAGAGCTCCGCCGGTTCTGTCGATACTCAAGAAAGGCAGGTTTCCCTGGGCCATCTGCTCGAAGGGCTCGGTGGAGCGACCCTCCCCTGGGAGGGGGAGTTTCTCCGTCCCGGCCGTTACGACCGGTGGTGGCCGCAGGAGCTTTCAACGCTCTGGCGGATTCACTTCCGGCGGTGCCGGGAGGCTCTCGGATTGGAGGGGGGAGGGGAGATCGACCCACTCTACGCCGAGGACGCGGAGGAGCTGCGAAGAAGGAGGCGTTTTGCGAGGAGCGAACAGCTTGAGTAAAGGGATAGCCGCGGCTTTCGCCCCGGCTCCGAGAGCCGGGTTAGTCACCCTGCTGCTCCTGGCGGCGGGTTTCGCGGTCTATCCGCAGTTCCTCCGCTTTAGCGAGGACGAGCCCTTTCCCGACAGTAGTTCCTCCCGACAGGCGATGGAACGGGTGATCTTTGCCCCGGTAGGGGAGATACCTCGAGTGGAGCGGGAGCTTGTCGTTCCCTTTCCCGGAGCCGAAGAGGTCCTCTATCGCACCGAGGAACAGTCAGGCCACCTCTACCAGCTCTTTCTCACCGAGTACGACGGCCGTTTTCCGGTGTACGCCGCGGGTAGCTACATTATCAAGCGATCCCTCGACGATGGGTCCTACGCCCAGGTAAAGGTTTTTATCCGTAGCGATGAGGGGTTTTTCGTCCGGATCCGTCCCCGGGGGCGGCGCAGCGAGATGGACGTTACCCTCAACGGGCGTGAGCTCTATCGCCGGATTCCTGTGGCTGTTCCCTTCGACCAGATTCTCACCCTCCCCTTTACCGAGGTGATACGGTCGACCCGTCACCTTGTGGACTGGAGTCTCCTCGAACCTCTTGGAACTGTCGAGGAGTACCAGGCGGTGGAGACGATGGTGCGCCGAGCCCGGCAGGCGCTGCCGACACTGCCGGACGCCGAGGACGGGGCGATGGACGAGAACGGGAGCCTGGTCTTTATCGAGAACCTCGGGACGATGGAGGATCTGCCCGGCTTCAACTGCTCAGGCTTCGCCAAGTGGGTCTGTGACGGCGTCTATCAGCCCCGTACCGGCAGTTTCATGTCGATCGAGCCTCTCAAGGAGAAGCACCTCGACCTGCGAGGCACCGGCTGGAGTGAGCCCCGGGAGGGTGACCGGGACCCGTTCTTCGGTCTCGACTGGACCCGCAATCTCGCCCGCACCGTTGCCGCCCTCGACGGCGGCGGAGATCCCGAAAGGATCCATCCCGAGGCTCTCGATGTCCGGGATATTCCTCTCGCTACCTACACCGAAGACATGGGGTATCCGGTGGAGTCACTTCCCCACCTGCTCTACTACCTCGCCGTCAGGGACCCGGGATACTTCTACCTCGGCTCGGTAAATCGGGAGTTCGGCAGCGGCCCGGTCCTCAGGCAGCACACCCACGTGGTGGTGCTCTTTCCCTACTTTGACTCCGCCGGCACCTTCGAGACGGTGGTTCTCGAGCGCAATGTGGAAACCAGCGTTGAGAGCCTCCAGGGGCGCTACGGGGAGGAGTACATCCACCTCGTCCGCGTTCCCGCCACCGAGCGCTTCGACCCTCCACAATTCGCAGAGCCGTGAGGGCGTCGCCGAGAGCCGCCCTCAGCCCCCCTCGCGCATAACCAGGCGGCCCGCTTTCTGGGGCCCTCGCGCATAACCAGGCGGCCCCGCTTCTCGGGGCCCTCGCTCATAACCAGGCGGCCCCGCTTTCTGGGGCCCTCGCGCATATCCAGGCGGCCCCGCTTCCCGGGGCCGTGCCTCGATTGAACATCCCCGGCAGTTGAGATACCTTCTAAGGTGTATGAAGAAAGCCCTCATCGCCCTCCTGGCGGTAGTCGGCTGCCTGCACCCCCTCTACAGTCAGCAGGAGGCACGGCAGCTCTTTTTCGAAGGGGAAAATCGGTTCAATAATCGTTCCTACGAGGCGGCCCTCGACCGTTATACCGAGCTGGTGGAGACCTACCCCGACTCTCCCTTTGTCGCCGACGCCCAGTTTCGCCGCGCCCTCTCCCTCTACCATCTCGGCTCCTACGAGGAGGCGATTGTTCTGTTCGACCGGGTGGAGCGCCGCTTTCGGTCGACCCAGTTTCTCGACGCTCTGCCCTTCTGGAAGGGCCTTGCCCTCTATCGCGACGGCTCCCTCGACGACGCCTCGGAGGAACTCACCCGGCAGATAGCCTCCGCCGAGGCGGGGCCGAGGACCGCCCAGGCGTATCTCTACCGCGGTATCATCCGCTCCCGTCGCGGGATGCCCGAGGAGGCGGCGGAGGATCTCGACGCTGCGGCATCCTCCGGGGAGGCGGAAATCGCAGGCTACGCCCGAGCTCTCTGGGGTGAGCTTCTCTACGGCCGCGAAGAGTTCCCGGAGCTGGTCACCCGTTTCGAGGAGGAGAGGTGGTCAATCGAAGAGTTCGGGGAGTGGGGAAGCGAGCTGTTCTTTTACATCGGCGACGCCTACCTCGAGCTCCAGCGGCCGGAGGAGGCGGAGGAGATCCTTCGCAGGATCGATGTCTCCGCAGCTTCAACGGACCTCGCCGCTGCAACCCTCCAGCGTCGCTTTGCCGTCGCCCGGCGCTCCGGGGAGGATGTGCGTCCGCTTCTCCAGGAGGCGGAGGAGCGGCTGGCCGGAGAGGTTGCGGTGCTTCAGCGCTTCTGGCTCCAGGTGGGGCAGGAGCAGTACGAGTCAGGCTCCCGGGATCTCGCGGAGTTTTATTTCCGTCGGGTCTGGGACCTGCGGGGGCGCACCAGGATCTCCGGGGCCGCGCCGCTCTACCTGAGCCGGATCCTGGTCGGCGAGGGAGCGAACGAGGACGCGATGGAGATCCTCGAGGAGGCGCGGCAGGCGCGTCTGGAACCGACAGGGGAGATCGCCCTCGCCCTCGCGGGTCTCTACAGCGACGCCGGCCGCTTCGAGGATGCCGAACAGCTTCTTCAGCGGCTTCTCGACGGCGCCACTGCCCGGGAGTCGGAGGTGCGTTACCGCCTCGCCTTTGTCCTCTACCAGCAGGGGAGGGTGAATGAAACCCTCGATCTCATCGACGACACCTTATCCGCCGGTATCGGCGGCGACCAGACCGCGCAACTTCTGCGCCTGCGCTCCCGCTCCCTCCGGGACCTCCAGCGGTACCGGGAGTCGCTCCAGGCGATCCGGGAGTATCTCGCTCTCGCCCCGGATGATGAACAGGCGCGGTTTGAGTACCTCACCCTGCTGTTTCGCCTCGACGAGTACCAACGCCTCCTCGAGGAGCTCGACGCCCGGGAGGCGGGGATCTCCACCTCCGACGCCGCCTACCTCCGGGGGCTTGCTCAGGTAGGCCTCGGTCGCTACGAGGAGGCGATCTCGACGTTGGAGGGGGTTGCAGGAACGGGCTCTCTCGAGCCCTACCGCCGCTTCTATCTCGCCTGGTCCTACTACCGCTCCGGTCGCAATCGGGACGCCCTCGAGCTGTTCGACGACATCTCCGGCGACCGAAACTCCCCCTTCGCTCCGCGCTCCGCCTACCTCGGGGGATGGAGCGCCTTTGCCCTCGGCTCCTACGACCGGGCCACCCAACTGCTGCGACGGGTACCCTCTTTCGACGCGTCGATGGAGCTGAACGAGGACGCCTGGCGGCTGCTCGCCGAGACTCACCGCGCCGCGGGGGAGGATCAGGAGGCGCTCTCGGTGTACCGCACGATCATGGCTGAAGCCCGGCGGCCGGAGGTGATCGCCGAGGCGTGGCTCTCCTACGCCCTCCTCCTCGCGAACCTCGACAGAGAGGAGGAGGCTCTCGACTCCCTCTCCTCCCTGAACGAGCAGTTTCCCTCCACAGCCCAGGGGGAGCGCGCCCTCTACGAGGCGGGGCGCCTCCTCGAGGCGGAGGGCTCCTACGAGGCGGCGAGACAGCGGTTTCAGAGCTATCGCAGACGCTACCCCGAGGGTGCGTGGGCCGATGCGGCCCTCTACCGGGAGGGCAGGAGTCTGGTAGCCCAGGGTCAAAGCGCCGGGGCCCTCCTGGTCTGGGAGCGGTTTCTCGAGGAGCACGGGGATAGTCCCCTGGTCTACGAGGTAAAGCGCTCCCTCGCGCCCCTCTACGAGGAGCGGGGGGAGCTCAGGCGCGCCTTCAATCTCCTCGGCGAGCTGGTTGCCGCCTATCCCGACCGCGCGGGACAGGACGGACTCGAGCAGCAGCGGCAGGAGATCTCTCTCCGCCTCCAGGGGCTCCCTGACCGGGAGGCGTCCCTCTGGGCGCGGGTGGAGGGACCCGAGACCGGGACTGCAAGCCGAAGGGATGCGATCCTCGAGCTCGGGAGAATTCTCGCCTATGAGGGGGGAGTGGCCGGGCCGAGGCAGGAGCTTCTGGTCGGCTATCTCCGGGAGCTCGCCGACGAGGGTGTTTCCTCCTCTCCCCGGGCGCGATTTCTGCTCGGTGAGTGGTTCGCCTCCGAGGAGCGCTACGATGAGGCGATCGAGGCGTTTCTCGCCACCGCCGACGAGGCGACGGCGGACCTTACCGCCCGAGCCCTCTTTCGCACCGCTCAGATGTACGGCGCCCAGGGAGACCGGGCGGCGGTACGCACCGTTGTCTCCCGGATCGAGGAGGAGTTCCCCGACTCCCCCTGGGCCGCCGAGGCACGACGTCTCCTCGGGGGTAGCAACCGATGACGAGAGTACATCACCGACCCTGTCCGGCGGCGCCGGCTCTGCTGTTGATACTGTTTGTCTCCCTCAACCCGCTTGCGGCCCAGGAGAGCGCGCCGCAGCCGCCGGTAGAGACGGAGATACTCCTTCCGCCGGAGTTCTTTGACCTCGGTGAGGCGCCTCCGGGAGAGGTGGAAGCGCTTTTGCCGGAGCTTCCCTCGATCCCGGCGCCGACGGTGAATATTCCCCTGCCCGAGGGACCCGGCCTGAGGGAGGAGCGGGCGGCGTTCTCTCTTCCCGAACCGGAGGAGATCTTTCTCGAGGACGCCGCTCCCGGTGGGTCCTCCGTCTTTACCACCGGCACCGTCGGTGCGGGAAGCGTAAACTACATCCTCGGAGAGCTCGCCCTCTACAAGATCGGGGAGGACCCGCGCTTCCGCTTCGAGTTTCTCCACCGCGGTCTCGACGGATTCTCCTTTAACGATCCCGGGACGGGCCATTTCGAGCGTCGGGACGAGCTGAGCGCCTGGGTTGCCGCGGAGGCGGAGCAGGGGGGGAGTGTAGCGTTTTCGGCGGATTACCGGGAGCGGGAGATCGGATTTCAGGGAAGGCCCACCTTTTACTCCGCCGAGTTCCGCGGCATCGAGGGCCTCCTCGAGCTCTCCTATCCCCTCGCAGACAGGGCGTCCGCCTATTTCGCCGGTCAGGCGGGGTACCTCAACAGGCTCTACACCGTCAAGGACCCGAGCCTCGATCCGCCCCAGACCGGGGAGTCCCGTCTCGAGCCACGTCTCGGTGTCGCCCTGGATTACAACCGCTTTCGCCTCGATCTGTACGGGCGCTACGCTCTGCGCTCCCTCGAGGGTAGCGAGGTTCCCTCGCTCCAGCAGTTTGCCGGAGGCGTCGAGGCGGAGTACGAGTTCCCCCGTACCTGGTACGCCTCCTCCTCCGTGGAGCTTCTCCGGGAGAGCGACCGGGACTTTCTGTTCCCCTTCGATCTTACCCTCGGCTTTGATCTCGAGGATCAGTTCTCCGGTGAGCTCTCCGGGGGTCTCGATCATCAGGCGGGCTACCTGCGGGATCTATGGGAGATGGAGCCTCTCCTCGCCCCCTCCTCAGGGGGAGAGCTACCCTCCCAGGACGCCTGGTTCCTCGCGGGAAACCTCGGGTGGCGCCCGCCGTTTACCGGCGCGGAAATCGAAGTGACCGGCCGTTACGAGACCCGGCGGGATGCGGTTGTCTTCGACGCCTACGATCCGGCCACCGATTTTCTCCCCTTCTCCCTCGAGGAGCGGGAGCAGCTTACAACGGGAATCAACGCGACCTGGCAGCCCGATGCGCGCTTCGAGCTCACCGGTGGCTGGCAGGCTCGCTTTCTCGACCGCCACTTCCTCGAGAGATCCCAGGAGGGGCGGCTCTCGATCGATTACAAGAGGCCCGGGCGAGTCTGGGGTGGGCGAAGTGAGATTACCCTTCCCTTCTACGATGAGCTGGTGATGCCGTTTTGGAACCTCGAGGCGTACTTCTCGCCCCTCGAGGCGGTGGAAGTTCGTCTCGGCCTCGAGGATCTCCTCGCGGTTGCTCTCGAGGAGGGCCGTGGATATGGCGCGAGTGAACCCCTCGAGGCGTATCCCTTCGTCCAGCCGGGCTTTCTCGTCCGACTCGAAACCCGAATCACCCTTTAGGAGCTTACCAAACCATGCGTGACCTACTGTTATCCGGCGGCCCGATTCTATGGATCATTATTCTTCTCTCCGTAGCAGGGCTTGCGATCATCATCGAGCGGCTGCTGTTTTTCCGAAAGATCCGGACCGACGAGGAGGTGATCATAAGTCGGCTCAAGACGACCCTCGAGAAGGGGCATTTCGATGAGGCCCTCGCGATCTGCGAGTCCAACCCGAGCCCCGTGGCCAATCTGATGAAAGTCGGCATCGAGCATCGAGACTACAGTCAGGAGCTGATCAAGGATATGATCACCGACGCGGCTAATCTCGAGATTCCGAGGATGGAGCGATTTCTCACCTCCCTCGGGACGATCGCCCATGTCAGTCCGCTCCTCGGTCTCCTCGGCACGGTAACCGGGAACATCCAGGCTTTCGGGGTTCTCGGTTCCGGAGGTGTCGTCGGCGGGGACCCTTCCATCCTTGCCCAGGGGATCTCCGAAGCGCTCATCACCACCGCCGCGGGTATTATCGTTTCGGTTCCCGCAGTTGCCTTTTATAACTACCTGGTAAGCAAGGTGAACCACTCGATCATTCGCCTCGAAAACCGGGTGAGTGAGCTTGTCTTCTTTCTAAAAGGGGCGTCCTGATGCGCTTTCGCCGTCGCCTCGAGCCCCAGGCACGGGTGGACCTGATCCCGATGATCGACGTTGTCTTTCAGCTGGTGGTCTTTTTTATGGTTTCGAGCACCCTTGCGACAACCGCCGGCATCAGTCTCTCCCTCCCGAGTTCCGCGACCGCCGCGGAGACGGTGACGTCCAACTATACGGTGACCATTGTCTCTGCCGACCAGATCTATCTCAACGGTGAGGCCTTTACCCTCGAGGCGCTCAACAGCGAGCTCGCCGCCCGGCAGGAGTCGGAGGGACCGACGTCCGCGGTGGTCGAGGCGGACGCCGAGGTGAGCTACCAGCTTGTGATCGACGTCCTCGATGTTCTCCGGCAGAACGGGCTTTCCGGCGCCAACCTGAGGACCGTGAGAGAATGAAACACGCCGACCGGGACCGGCTCCTCGCGGCGGGCCTCCTCGCGGTTCTCATCCACCTCGTTATTGGTGGGGTGCTCTACCTGACCGTGCCCCGGCGAACGGCGGAGCAGGAGGAGTACCGGCAGCCGCTGCGGGTAGTCTTTAACGAACCTGACCTGCCCACGCCCCCGGAACAGGAGCCCCCGGAGCCGGAGCCGGAGCCGGAGCCGGACCCGGAGGACCCGGAGGACCCGCCCCCGCCGGAACCTGAGCCGGAGCCGCAGCCCCCGACCCCGGAGCCCGCCCCACCGCCGGAGCCCCCGACCCCGGAGCCGGCCCCGGGCGGGGAACCGTGGGATATCCCGGAGACCGAGGAGGAGAGAAGCTCGCCGCCGCCGCCGGAACCGAGCATCGACCGGGAGGAGCTGCGGCAGAACATCCCCACCGGTCCGGACGCGGAGTTTCAGAGACAACAGGAGCGCGCCCGACAGGACGCGTTCGCCCAGCTCTCCGAGGAGCTCGACTCAATCGAGAGGCTCCAGCAGGAAGTGCTGACCGAGCGCGCCGCCGACAGCGACGCGTCCCGACAGAGCGCCACCCTCTCGGCCCTCGAGGCGCAGCTCGACGAGGCGCTCTCCGACCTGAGAAGGCGCAGAGAGGATGAGTCGGTTCTCGGTGTAACCCCCGGGGAGGAGCGCGAGCAACCGGACCCCCGCAGTGATGAGGGTCCCCGGACCCGGGGAGGCCGGGGGCTGGTGGCAGGCTCACCGAGACCGGAGTTTTCCTCTGTCCGATGGAGGGAGGGGCTTCCGGGAGAGGTGGTGATTACGGTACGGTTCTGGGTGAGCCGGCAAGGGGCTGTGGTCCGCCACGAGACCTCTCCCGGGGATCTGACCCTCCTCGCGCCCTCCGGGCTCAGGGAGGCGATCGATCGGACCGTGGCGGGCTGGCGCTTCGAGCAGAGCAGTGCGGCCGCGGCGGAGGAGCTCGGCCGGGTAACCTACGTCATCGAGATGTGAGTACGCAGATCAAAGAAGGGGCGAATGAGAAGCTTTGACGCCGTCGTCTTTGACATCGACGGCACACTCTACGACAACTGGCGCATGTACCTGCGCTCGATCCCCTTCGGCCTCGCTCACCCGCGGTTGATAGCCGCTTTCAGCAGGGTTCGCAGGCGGATTCGCACGGTCCGGCCGATTAACGACTTTTACGCGCTCCAGTCCGAGATGCTCTCCGAGGAGCTGGGAGTGACCGCCGAGGAGGCGCGGGAACTGGTGGATCGGGAGATCTACCACAACTGGGAGTCGAAGCTGGCGGGTTTGCCGATAAACAAGGGCGTCTGGGAGCTCCTGCACTTTCTCAAAGGGGAGAGCGACCTCAAATGCGGTGTCCTTTCGGACTTTCCTATCGACCGCAAGCTCTCCCTTCTCGGCCTCGACCACGGCTGGGACGCGGCGCTCTCATCCGAGAGGGTAGGCTACCTGAAACCGAACCCCGAGCCCTTTGAGGCCGTTGCCTCGGCGATCGGGGTCCGGCCTGAGGCGGTGCTGTACGTCGGTAACAGCTATCGCTACGACGTGCTCGGCAGCAAGGAGGTGGGGATGCTCTGCGCCCACTACACCTCGAGACCGGCGCCGAGTTCCGCCGCGGACCTCTCTTTTTCCTCATTTCAGCAGCTACATCGGTGGATTGTGCAGCAACAGGAATACACATAACAGCAGAAGCCGTATATACTTAGTGCAAGGTCAACTGGGGACCTTTGGAGAGGGGAACTATGCCGCTAATCTCACTAAGTAACGCAGTCGTCCTGCTGGTCGTTATCGCGATTCTCGCGGTATATCGCCGGCTGGATCGGAACAACCGATCGCTCGACAAGGTGAAGCGATTCGTCGACCGCGCCCACGCGGAGATGGACGAGGTGGTCCAGGAGAAGATCACCAACCTTCGGGATATCGGCATCGAGGTCGATGTCCATCAGAAAGCCGCCCTCGAGATTCTCAAGCGAAATCAGGAGATCGAAGAGCAACTCGAGCAGCGAGCCGGCAGGCTCGAGGAGATCCGCTCGAGGATCGACGGCTACGACAGCTCGATAAACGACCTCGTCGAAATGACCCGTCGGACCGACGAAAATATCGCCCGTCTCCACAAGGAGTCGGACTACGTCGACAAGGTGGGCAAGCGGATCAAGGCGCTCCAGGGCAAGCTCGAAGAGATGGAGCACGCAATACCCGCCCTGGTCTCGGGCTTCGAGAACCAGAACAACCAGCGCCTCGCGGAGATCGAGGAGGGGGTATTCCGCTCCACGGACCAGCGCCTCAGGGAGGTCCTCTCCTCGGTGGAGGAGGCGGGCGGCCGGGTAGAGGAGTTCGAATCCCGGGTTGCCTCGATCCAGGAGGACGCCGAGCTTCTGGCGAACCGGACCGATGAGCAGATGCGTGAGTCCAAGGTCGCTCTCGAAGGGGAGCTGAGAGATTCCATTGCCGCCTACGAGGATCGACTCGAGCGGCTTCACGGCGAGTACGATGAGCGCATCGAGGAGGCGGCCCGCCGGGGTGAGGCGCTCGAGACGACGGTGCTCCAGCGACTGCGGGAACAGATCGAGGAACGGGTGGAAGAAACCGACAGCGAGCTGCGGGAGCGGTTCGAGGGGCTGCGCAGCGGGCTGTATAACCTGGAGCAGGAGCTTCAGGATCGGCTCCAGGCGGTCCGGGAGGAGGGGCTCTCCCGGGCAGACGCGGTCCTGACCAAGGTTGACCAGGAGGTCGCGACCAAGAGCGAAACCCTTCGGGAGGAGGTGACCCAGAGGCTCTCCTCCCTCCAGAACTCCACCGACGCCCACTACCAGGAGGTCCATGGCCGCTTCGAGGCGCTCAAGGAGGGCGTGGACTCCTGGACCGATCAGACAAAGCGGTACATCGTCGAGCTCGAAGAGCAGGTCCGCTCCCTCAACGAGTCAGCGAGTGCGGCCAATGAGGAGCACCGGGCGAGCCTCGAGCGGCACATCGCCGAGAGCAGCGAGCGGCTCGAGAGCCATGAGAGTGATCTCACCGGCCGTATCCTCAGGATCGAGGAGGATCTGCGCCGGGCGGAGAGCTCCATGGAGGAGCGCTTCCGTACCCTTGCCGGCCGGAGCGAGGAACTCACCACCTCGGTGCTGACCACCTTTAACGAGCGGGTCGAGGAGCTCCAGACCCAGGTATCCGGAGAGTTTCGACGGATTCAGGAGGAGGGGGAGGAGCTCGGCCGCCTGACGGTGGAGTCTGTAAACGGCGAGGTTGAACAACTTCGAAGCCGTTTCGAGGAGGCTATCGGGGAGATCCAGGGGCTCTACGAGCAGGCGAGAACGAGCCTCGACGAGCGGCAGGTCGCCCTCGATGAGCACTCCTCGGCGATAACCAGCCGCCTCGACTCCTTCCGGCAGGAGTTTACCCTCGCCCTTTCCGGCGCCTCCGAGGATGTGGAGCAGCGTGTTTTGCGGGAGACCGAGCAGAGGCTCGAGGAGTACGAACAGGAGTTCTCCTACCGGGTCAACCGCCTCGAAGAGGTGGGAGGCGACATAGACGCCCTCGAACAGGGACTGAGAACATCGATGGAGCGCATCTCCGAGCGGATCAAGGGAGACTTCATAAAGTTCGGCGATCAGTTACGCCAGGAGCGGGAAGAGGAGCGACGCGCGGCGGCGCAACAGATGGAAGGTATCCGCGGAGAGATGGGAGAGCTCGAACACGGTCTCGACGAACTCAAGCAGCGCGCCTATGACAACGTGAGCGCAAAGCTAAAGATCTTCGAGGACGAGTTCTTCGAGGATCTGCGGGAGCGGGCCGCCGCCATGGAACAGCAGATCACCTCCTGGCGGGAGGAGCTCGATGCGCGTCTCACCGCGATGGGCGAGGCTGCCCGGGGTGAGCGAAACGAGCTCGAACAGGAGTACACCGGCTCTCTCAAGCAGAGACTCGCCGAGCTCCAGGAGCGGATCTGGGGACAGCTCGAGAAGTTCCAGTCCCAGGTGGACACCTTCCGGGAGAGCCTCGAGGGGCGGATCGAGGCGGGAGAAAACGCCCTCACCGCTCACGAGGAGAGCAGTCGGGAGGAGATAGCCGCCTTCAGGGAGCGGTCGGCCCAGAACTTCCGGCAGGAGTTTGCCCAGCACGACGCCTCCCTCCGGGAGGAGGTCCGGGGTTTCGCCCGGGAGATGGAGGAGGAGATCGGAACGGTTCGCCAGGAGATGCACTCCGGCCGGGAGGATCTCGAGCAGATGCTTGGTGACGCTCGCTCCACGGTTTCGGTCTGGCAGACGGAGGTGCTCAACGAGATCCAGAGTTCCAGGAACGAGATCGACAGTCGTCTCGCCGACGTCCGGGTAGAGCTTTCCGAGAACAGCCGGAATCTCAGGCAGCAGCTCACCAGCGAGTACCGTCAGGCGATCGAGGAGAGCGAGCGGGAGCGGGGAGCCCTCAAGGAAGACCTCTCCTCCCTCCGTCACGCCCTCGGGGAGCTCGAAAAGGAGATAGCGAGCCGCTCGGATGAGGCGATCCTCGAGTTCCAGCGTCGATATAACGGTTTCCGGGGGGAGCTGGAAAACTACTCCGAGGATGTGCGCAGCGAGACGGAGCAGCGCACCCGGGAACTGCGGGAGTTCATCCACCAGAGCAGGGAGCAGTTCAACACCATGCGGGGTAAGCTCCTCGGAGAGCTCGATGAGCAGGCGAAGGTGCTCTCGGTGAACCTCCAGGAGATCGAGAAGAAGCAGAAAAACTTCGTCGAGCAGACCAGGATCTTCGAGCGGGCGGACAGCCTCAAAGAGGAGCTCGAGACCGAGATCGGTGAGCTTCGCAAGGACCTCGAGCGGGTCGAGCAGCAGCGGCAACAGGTTCGGGAGATCGAGGCGCAGTTTGCCAAGATGCGCAAAGCCTCCTCCGACGCCAACGAGAAAATGGCGCGGTTCATGGGCGAGAAGCGCCGGATAGATATGCTCGAAGAGGACTACAAGCGGCTTATCGGCATGTCCCAGTCGGTGGAACAGCGCCTCGAACAGGTGACCGGGAGTGAAGACCAGTTGCAGCAGATCCAGGTCAAGCTCAAGAGCCTCTCGGAGCTCGAGGAGGAGGTGGAAAGCCGGTTCGAGCGGATCGAGAAGAAGCGGAGTTTTCTCGACAATACCGCCGAGCAGATCGATCGGAGCTTCCAGCGGGCCGGGGAGATCGAGCAGCAGATTGCAGACCTCCAGGGCTCCGTTGAGAACCTCCCGGATCAGCTCGCCGAGCTTTCCAGGAGCGTTCACACCCTCTCCTCCAACAAGAAGAGCGCGGACCAGGCGATCAAGCAGCTGTCGAGCCTCGACAAGAGCCTCACGGAGATCGAGGGGCGGATGCAGGAGCTTCAGAAGGCGAGGGAGTGGCTCGCCCGCACCGAAACCCGTCTCGAGGAGGTAGGCCGGGAGGCGGAGGAGCAGGTTAAACTTCTCGGCTCCATTCTCCGTAAGGAGAAGGGCGGCAACGACGTCAAGGTAAACGACAAGGGCGCCCCGTCGATGAGCGCCCGGGAAACGGTCACCAAGCTTGCCCATCAGGGTTGGAAAGTCGACGAAATCGCAAGAGCGACCAAGGTGAGCCGGGGAGAGGTGGAGCTCATTCTCGAGCTTGCGTCCAAGAAATAGCAGAAGGTCTCAAACTATGTTCTCGTAAGCAGATAGGCGTAATCCCGGCTTGACCCGAGCGGGTGATTACGCCTATGTTATCGCCACACAGGAATTACATTTCAGAGGTTACCATGTCAGATAAAAACCAGGAATCGAGTGATACCTCTGTACCTCTGGATAGCGAAGATAACGAAGAGGTGCAGGCCGAACAGATTGAAGGGCAGGAGGCGAACGCCGGCTCCGATGAGCTCGAGCGCAAGATCGAGGAGTTGACCGCCGAGGTCAGCAGCATCAAGGATCAGTACCTGCGCAAACAGGCGGACTTCGAGAATTTCCGGCGGCGGATGCAGCGTGAGAAGAGCGAGGCAGCCACCTACGCCAACCAGCAACTTCTGCTTGACATCATCACTATCATTGATGACTTTGAAAGAGCGATAAAATCAGCCGAGGAGTCCCGTGACTTCGACGCGTTCCACGACGGAATCGTTATGATCGAAAAGCAGTTTACCTCAATGCTTGAACGTAAATGGGGTTTACAGCGGTTCGATTCGGAAGGTGAGGAGTTCGATCCTCAGAAGCACGAGGCCGTCGCGTCCACGCCTGCCCCGGGTTCCGAGGCCGCAATGGTGGCTGAGGAGTTTCAGAAGGGGTATATGTTACACGACCGTGTACTCAGATCCGCAAAAGTAAAAGTCGCTATGCCCGCCCCGAGTGAAGGCGGCGATGAAGCAGCGTCGACCTGATCGGTAAGGAGAAGATGAAAAAATGAGCAAGATTATTGGAATAGACCTGGGAACAACAAACTCCTGCGTCGCCGTCATGGAAGGGGGCGAGCCGGAGGTTATCGCGAACGCCGAGGGTAACAGGACCACCCCCTCGATGGTTGCCTTCGTACAGAAGGGTGATACCCTCGAGCGGCTCGTCGGTCAGCCGGCGAAGAACCAGATGGTTACCAACCCGGAAAACACGATCTACTCGGTCAAGCGATTTATGGGACGACGGTACTCGGAAGTCGAAGGCGAGATCAGGATGGTCCCCTACAAGATCACCAAGGACGCCCACGATGGGGTCAGGGTGGAGGTATCGGGCAAGCAGTACGCCCCCCCGGAGATCTCCGCGGCTACCCTGCAGAAGATGAAGGAGACCGCCGAGGACTATCTCGGAGAGACGGTGACCAAGGCGGTCATTACCGTTCCCGCCTACTTCAACGACTCCCAGCGCCAGGCTACCAAGGATGCCGGCAGGATCGCCGGACTCGAGGTGGAGCGGATCGTCAACGAGCCCACCGCCGCGGCCCTCGCCTACGGTTTCGGCAAGGAGCAGAAGGAGGAGCGGATCGCCGTCTACGACCTCGGTGGTGGCACCTTCGACATTTCGATCCTCGAAATCGGCGACGGTGTCTTCGAGGTCAAGTCCACCAACGGTGACACCCACCTCGGTGGTGATGACTTTGACCAGCGGATCATCGACTGGCTCGTCCAGAGCTTCAAGAGCGATCACGGGATCGACCTCAGCCAGGACCGCATGGCGCTGCAGCGGCTGAAGGAGGCGTCGGAAAAGGCGAAGAAGGAGCTTTCCAGCACCCAGTCGACGGAGATCAACCTCCCCTTTATCACCGCCGACTCCAGCGGCCCGAAGCACATGCAGTACACCCTCAACCGGGCGAAGTTCGAGCAGATGGTTGCGGATCTGGTAGAGAAGACGAAGGGTCCCTGTCAGCAGGCGCTCAAGGACGCCGGGGTCTCGGCGAGCGACATTGACGAGGTTATTCTCGTTGGGGGTTCGACTCGCATCCCTGCGGTACAACGGCTGGTCAAGGAGCTGTTCGGAAAGGATCCTCACAAGGGCGTCAATCCGGATGAGGTCGTCGCCGTAGGAGCCGCCGTCCAGGGCGGCATCCTCGGAGGTGATGTCAAGGACGTACTTCTCCTCGACGTTACCCCCCTCTCCCTCGGTATCGAGACCCTCGGGGGCGTCTTTACCAAGCTGATCGAGCGCAACACGACCATTCCGACCTCCCGGAGTCAGCACTTTTCCACAGCCCAGGATAACCAGAACGCCGTCTCCATCCATGTCCTCCAGGGCGAGCGGGAGATGGCGAGCCAGAACCGTACCCTCGGCCGCTTTGATCTCCTCGGTATTCCTCCGGCGCCCCGTGGGGTTCCCCAGATCGAGGTCACCTTTGACATCGACGCAAACGGCATTCTTCATGTCTCCGCCAAGGATCTCGGTACCGGTAAGGAGCAGAAGATCCGGATCGAGGCGTCCTCGGGACTCAACGAGGATGAGATCAACAACATGGTAAAGGACGCCGAAGCCCACGCCGAGGAGGACAGGAAGGCGAGGGAGTCGGTGGAGGCGAAAAACGAGGCGGACAGTCTCATCTACTCGACCGAGAAGTCCCTCAAGGAGTACGGAGATAAAATCGCGGACTCCGACAAGGAGGCGATTACCCAGGCTGTCGCAGAGCTTCGCACCGCCATGGATTCCAACGAGGTCGACACCATCAAGGAGAAGACCGAGGCGCTCAAGCAAGCTTCCTACAAACTTGCCGAAGAGGTGTACAAGCAGCAGCAGGAGCAGGGTGAGGCTCCAGGGGGCGGCGAGACGCCCGGCGGCGGGGAGAGCGGGGCTGGAGACTCCTCCGGCGAGGCTTCCGGCGGCGATAACGTTGAGGACGCGGACTACGAGGTCGTCGACGACGACGAAAACGAAAAGAAGTAGCGGGTGTAGGAGAGCGTCCCGGTGGCAAAACGAGACTACTATGAGGTGCTGGGTGTCGCCCGGGATGCGTCGAAAGACGACATAAAGCGGGCGTACCGTAAAATCGCCGTCCAGAACCACCCGGATCGTAACCCCGGAGACCAGGAAGCTGAAAAGCGGTTCAAGGAAGCTACCGAGGCGTACGAGGTCCTTGCGGACGAACAGAAGCGGCAAGCTTACGACCAGTTCGGCTTTGCCGGGGTCGAGGGTAGTTCAGGCGGAGGACCACAGGACTTTACCAACGCTTTCAGGGACTTTGAGGACATCTTCGGGGACTTCGGCGGCATATTCGACCAGTTCTTCGGCGGGGGTGGGCGCCGGTCCCGGTCCGGTGGAGGGAGAGCCACCGCCAATCGCGGGGCGGACCTGCGCTACGAGCTCGAGGTGCCCTTTGAGGAGGCGGTCTTCGGAACCAAGAAGGAGATCTCCTTCCTTCGCAGGGTAACCTGCGAGAAGTGCAGCGGCAGCGGTGCCGCTGCCGGGTCGGGGCGCAAGACCTGCCCGACCTGCGAGGGGATGGGCCAGGTGCGGCGAAGCAGCGGCTTCTTCTCCATGGCCACCGTCTGTCCCACCTGTGGCGGCACCGGCTACACCCTCGAACAACCCTGCGACGCCTGCGGCGGTCACGGGGTTATCGAGAAGCAGCAACGGATCAAAGTGACCATTCCTCCCGGCATCGATAGCGGCAAGCGGATTAACATTCCCGGGCAGGGGGACGCCGGGTCGAACGGGGGGCCGCCGGGTGACCTCTTTGTCCTGATCAGGGTTCGTCCCCATGAGCACTTTGAGCGCAAGGGAGACGACCTCTACTGCGCGATCCCGATCAGCGTCACCCAGGCCGCCCTCGGCTCGGAGATCACCGTTCCCACCATCGAGGGCAAGCGGGTTCGCCTCAAGGTGCCGCCGGGCACCCAGAACGGCCGGATTCTCCGGCTCCGGAACGAGGGGGTTCCCCGACTCGGCAATCCGGACAAGCGTGGCGATCTGTACATCCAGCTTCACGTCCGTATTCCGGACAAGCTCTCGGGGAGAGCGAAGAACCTGCTCAGGGAACTCGCCGAGGTGCAGGGCGAGGAGAGCAGTCCTCGACCGATCCCCCTCCAGGAACTGCGGTAGGCTTCCCAGCCCGGGGGCGGCCCGCCGGGCTCTCCACTCCCCGTCCCCAGAGTGGAGGACACTACCCGTTTCCCTTCATCCGAGCCTCCAACCTGCCGACAGTCAAACGAGGAGGGTCGTCAATACCATGCGCACGTATTACCTGTTCCTGTTCTCTGCACTTCTCCTCGGCATTCCCCTTTTCGCTTCCGATGGTGAGCGGGCGGATCCGGAGGGGGAGGAAGATCCGATTATCTTTGATGTTGAGTCTTACGGGGAGGAGTGGCTCCTCGGTGACACAAGCGGTGACGGACAGGTGGATTACGCCCTCCGTCGCAACGACGCCGGAGAGAAGGCGCGGGAAGCTGTCGACTTTAACGGCGACGGCTACATGGATGATTTCTACTTCTACGATCGTCGTGGCGTTCTGGTCCGACAGGAGCTCGACACCAACCACGATCAGGAGATCGATCTGTGGGTCTACCTCCATCGTGGAGTCTACGTAAGCGGATACCGACGGGACACCGACTACGACGGCCGGATCGACCTCGAAAAGGAGTTCGGCGAGGAGGAATGATCACCCAGAAACACGCGATCGAGGAGCACATCAGATCCGGGGGTGGCGGCGTCCTCTATGTCTCCCGCCAGGCGAGGAGCGCCGACCCTCTCGCCTCCCTTGCCCGAGTTCACGGAATCGAGGTTCGCACGGTCTCGCCTCAGCGAATGAAGCGGCTGAACCCGAAGGGCGGATCGGTCTGTTTCGAGGAGTCCTCGCAGGAGGGCAGAACGCCGGATTTCGACAGCTGGCTCAAGGAGCATCAGGAGGGCCGGGCGCTTGTGCTTCTGCTCGATCACGTGACCGACCCCCACAACCTCGGAGCGACCCTTCGCTCGGCGGAGCAGCTCGGTGTCGACCTCGTGGTGCTTCCCCAGCGGCGGGCGGCAGGACTTGGCGGGGTGGTTGCCGACACCAGCGCCGGTGCGGTCAAGCATGTTCCGGTGACTTCAGTAGCAAATCTCGCCAACAGTGTGGCTAAACTTAAAGACGCCGGTTTCTGGGTGTACGGGGCGCAGATGTCCGGCAACCGGCTCTGGGACGTCGATTTTTCCGAGCGCGCCGTCTTTCTGTTGGGAAGCGAAGGAAAGGGGCTGAGCGAGCTTCTGCAAAAACGCAGCGACGAGCTGGTAGCGATTCCTCGGTACGGTCGGATCGACTCCCTCAACGTCTCCGTCGCCGCGGGCATCGTTCTCTACGAGTACCGACGGCAGCATCCCTAGCTCCCGCCGGCCCCCGGACCCGGTCTATCTATTTGCCGGAGTCAATACTGAAAAAGGCGCAGGCGTTATCGTAGAGAGCCGCCGCGAGCTCCTCCTCCTCCATCTCCCTGAGGGCAGCAAGGAACTTGACTGTCTCTCCGAGGTAGGAGGGGCGATTACGTTTGCCCCGGTAGGCGGAGGGTACCATAAAGGGGCTCTCCGACTCCACGAGCATCCGCTCCAGGGGCATGCTCTTTGCCGTCTCGTGGAGGTTCCGGGCGTTCCGGTAGGTTACGTTTCCCGCAAAGGAGATGTAGATCGGCAGCTCCAGCGCCTCCTCGGCGTACTGCCAGTTCTCCGAGTAGCAGTGGAGAACCGCGCCCCGGGGAGGAATTTTATCCTTGAGAATGTCGAGGACATCCCGGCCCGCCTCCCGGTTGTGGATTACAACGGGCTTGTCGAACTGATTCGCCAGCTCAAGCTGCCGGATAAAGAGCTCGATCTGAGCGTCCCGATTACCGAACTTCCGGTAGTAATCGAGGCCGGTCTCGCCGATGGCGACAACCCGGTCCATGGAAAGACCTTTTTCAATATCCCCCTCCCAGTCGGAGCCGGGGTTGGTTACCTCGCTCGGTGAAACACCAATGGCGAAGTAGACGTTGTTGGCCGTCTTGAGATTGGTGTAGAGTTCGAAGAAGTCGCGAACGTTGTTGCAAATGCTCAGGATCCCTTGAACCTGGGCCTGTCGCGCTTCCTGCACAACAATAAGCTGCTCTATCGGGTCTTCATCTATGAGCCCGATGTGGGCGTGAGTATCAAATAACTTCATGACCGTACCGATATTAGTATTAAAGTACAGGAGGCACCCTGGTGATTGGGCTCTCCGGTCTGCAGGCAAGCATAGCAACCCGTCCGGCGGTAGTCAAGGATCAGCAAGAAGCAGAAATAGTTGATGCATTTGACACGCAGTATCGCCGCGTGCTATTGTTTGGAGCGCATAGTTTTATCCTGGGAGGATTAATTGCCGCGCCCGGAGCGTTCTCGTTCTCGACAGACTCGAAATAGGGGGCTTACCTCCTTTCGACGTTTTTTTTCTCGCCTTACCGACGTGGGACGCATGCGTTTCACGGTTATGCTCATACCTCATTCCGAGCGGAAAGTCATAAACTTCCACATAAACATGGTGACCATTCTCTTTGTGGGGGTGATCGTTGTCGCCGTCGCCGGGGGGTTTTTCTACTTCTCAACGATGTACACCGGCAGCGCCCGGATGATCACCGAAAAGAGTGAGCGTCTTGAGCAGAGCGAGGCGAGTCTCGAATCGGTCCTCGATGAGCTCGCGGAGGTGGTGAAGGTCGCGGAGACCTTCGATCTGAGTCTGGCTCAGACGCTCGAAGAGCTCGACATCGGCTCTCTGGAGGAGGGGGAACAGGAGCTCGCCTCCGCCGGTGATCTCGCCTCCTTCCTCGATATCCGTTCGGTTGAGCGGGATGAGCTGAGAGAGTTGCAGCAGCTGCGGTCGATAGCGGCCAATCTGCGAGCCTCGGTGGAACCCCTCGAGAGTATCCGGGAGGTTATCCACTCCCAGCAGGACCTCCTCGCGGACATTCCCAATTACTGGCCCCTGGTGGCCGGCCGGGGACGGGTTACCATGGAGTTTGGTCCCAATATTCACCCTGTCACCTCCCAGTGGTATCTGCACAAGGGTTTTGACATCGCCGATTCGGTCGGTGTGCCGGTGGTGTCGAGCGGCAACGGCAAGGTCGTGGAGCTCGGGTTTGACCCGGGCTACGGTATGTACGTCTGGCTGCGCCACAAGTACGGCTTTCGTACCCGCTACTCCCACCTGCAGAGCATCAGTGTTTCCGAGGGAGACGACGTGGTTCAGGGGCAGGTTATCGGGACCCTCGGCAATACCGGTATCTCCACCGGGCCGCACCTCGACTTTCAGATATGGCTCGGTACGGACGTCGTAGATCCTGCGGCCTTCCTGAAGATTTCCAACGACTGGCAGCGCTGGTCGGGTAACAGGCCCTTAGAGTAATGAGTCAGCCCTTCGATGATGCCCTCGTTAACTCGATCGTGGGACATGGCACGCACTTTCGGGGGCATCTCGAGCTTTCGGGACTTCTGCGGATCGACGGGGACTTTTCCGGCTCGATCAAGACCGGGGGCAAGGTAATAATCGGGCGGGGCGGCAGAGCTGATTGCTCCATCGACGCCCACACGGTTGTGATCGGCGGAGTTGTCCGGGGGAATGTCTACGCCTCGGACAAGGTGATCGCTTTAGAGAGCGCGATCATCATCGGCAACATATACGCTGCCCGTCTGATAGCCGAGGACGGTGTCCTCATCGACGCGGGACTGATGATATCAGGCCCCCAGAAGAGGGAGGCGAAGCCGAGCTCACCGGCGCGACAGGAAGAGCCTGGCAGGGCTCGCCGTGCGCCCTGGAGCAGACGAGCCCGGGAAGGAGCTCTCCGTGGATCGGATCGAGCCTGACGGTTTTTTTACTCGTCGTGATCGCGCCAGGGAGAAGCGGCGGCTCTCCGAAGGCAAAGCGCCGAAACGCTCCTTTCTTTCTATTGTAACCTCCGAAGAGAGCCGCACCCCGGGTGAGGGGACCTCGGTGGAAGGGGCGGTCTCCCTCGAGGAAGCCCACCTTCTTCTCGACGAGATACATCAGGCCGGGGAGCGACTCCTCGAGGAGCCGACCCCGCAGCTCGCCCGGGCGTACCGCGACCTAATTCGCCGGTTCATGCAGGGCATGGTGCCTGGTGCGTTCGACGTGGAAGAACACCAATCCGGGGGCAACATTCTCAAGCGAAAACGGTTTACACTTGTAAAACAGGTTGATCAGAGGGTAGAGCGCCTTGTGGCAGGTATCCTCCAAACCCAGGGAAAGCAGCTCGATATACTTGCACGACTGGAGGAGATCCACGGGATGCTGGTGGATTTGATGCATTGAGGGTAGGGATAACTATGGACGGCGAGCGATTAGTACTGGTAAGAAATGACGAGATCCGGGAAACCGAGCTCTGCGTGATACGAGGCGAGGATGAGCTTGCGCCCACTGATGATCTGATCGGAACCTATGTGATCGCCGAGACTCGCTACGGCGACGATATCTGCCGGGTTCTCGGGCCGGTTTCCGCCGGTAACGCGGGTGGATGGGAGGAAAAGCGCCGGATCCTGCGCCCCGCCGTGGAGCGCGACCTGGGGCGCCGGGAGGCGTTTCGCAGGGAGGCGAACCGCGCAATGGATATCTGCCGGGACCGGGTGGTCTACCACGGGCTGCGGATGCAGCTGGTACGGGCTCACTTCCTCTACGACGGATTGAAGCTCCTGTTTTTCTTTACCGCCGAGAACCGGGTTGATTTTCGTGCCCTTGTAAAGGATCTGGTTTCACACTTCCGGACCCGGATCGAGCTCAGGCAGATCGGTGTGAGAGAAGAGGCGCGAATGAGCGGAGGTATGGGCGTCTGCGGCCGATCGCTCTGCTGTAACGCCGTAAGCGATCGTCTCGAGCCGGTTTCGATCAAAATGGCGAAGTCCCAGAACCTCTCCCTCAACAGCATGAAGATCTCAGGACCCTGCGGGCGGCTTCTCTGTTGTCTCGCCTACGAGTACCGCTTCTATGAGGACGCCCGGCGGCAGCATCCGACGGTGGGCTGCACGATGCGCTGCGACGGCAGCAGCTGCAAGGTTGTGGACGTTAACTATCTGAGCCGGAAGGTCTACCTCACAGGCGAGGAGGGCGGCTACGTCACGGTTCCCTTGGACCAGGTCACCAGGCGAGATGGGAGCTGGGAGGTTCTCAGACAGGCTGATTCTGATACTGGAGCCGATAGAGCGTAGCGTACACCCCGTCCTGGTCGAGGAGCTTCTGATGGGGGCCTGCCTCCACGAGTTCGCCGTGGGAGAGCACCAGGATTCGGTCGGCTCTCCGTATCGTTGAAAGCCGGTGGGCGATGACCAGGGAGGTTCTCCCCTCGGTGATCCGCTCGAGAGCGGCCTGGATCTTCTGTTCCGTCTCGGTGTCGACGCTGGATGTCGCCTCGTCGAGGATCAGTATACGCGGGTCATGGGCGATGACCCGGGCAAAGGCGAGCAGCTGCCGCTGCCCGACAGAGAGATTCGCCGCCCCCTCCTGAAGGTCGGTGTCCAGGCCCCGGGGCAGGCGATCGATGAACTCCCACGCCTGAACGGCGCGACAAGCCGCTTCCACCTCCTCATCCGGGATATCGAGACCGAGGGTTATGTTCTCCCTGATCGTCGCCCGAAAGAGCTGCACATCCTGCTGAATCGGTTGCACCGCCCGCCGGAGCTCCGGCAGCCTGAACTCCCGCACATCCACACCATCGATCGTGATGGTTCCCCCCTGGATATCCCAGAGTCTGGTGAGCAGGTTCGCGATGGTTGTCTTGCCTGCACCGGTGTAGCCGACGAGGGCGACGGTCTCCCCGGGCTCAACGCTGAAGGATAGCTCCCGAATCACCGGCTCCCCGGGCTTGTAGCTGAACTGGACCTTCTCGAATCGGATCCGTCCCTCCAGAGGTTCCGGCAGGCCGCGGCTGCCGCTGTCGTCGATCCGCTCCCGGGTATCGAGGAGCTCAAAGACCCGCTCCGCCCCGGCCATGGCGCTCTGAAGAATGGTGAACTGCTCGGAGATCTGCATGACCGGCTGGTAGAAGCGGCGAACGAGATTGATAAACGCGATGAGCACTCCCAGGGAGACCACCTCCAGGGAGAACAGCCGCGCACCGAAGTAGACGACCACGGCGATGGAGATGGAGGAGAGGAGGTCTATGATCGGGCGAAACACCGCAAAGACGTACATCTCCCGGAGGTGCGCCTTGGTCAGGTTCGTGTTGTGCTCCTCAAACAGTTCCTTTGTCGGCACCTCCTGTACAAAGGTCTGCACCACCGACATTCCGGAGATGTACTCCGAGAGAAATCCGTTCATCCTGGAGACCCGGCGTCGGACACTGCGAAACGCCTCCCGGGCGAGGCGACGAAAGAGCTCGGTGAGGATGAACACCGGGGGCAGGGTGGCGAGGGTGATGGCGGCGAGGCGGCTGTTGAGGGCGAACATCGTAACCACCACAGCAACCATCATCGAGAGGTCCCGCAGCAGGTTCGGCAGGACCGAGGTAAACAGCTCGTTTATCGTCTCCACATCGTTTGTGATCCTGCTGACGAGCTTTCCCACCGGCCTTGTGCCGAGAAAGTTCAGGGACTGCCTCATGTTGTGGTCGAACAACTCGAGGCGGAGGTTTTTCATGACCCCCTGGCCGGTGTGGGCCATCAGATAGACCTGGAAGAAGGTAAAAAGCAGAATCCCGAGGAGTACGAGAAAGAAATAGAGCGTCATTCGGCGAACCCCGGCGAAATCGGTCTCCCTGAGGGCGGTGATCTCCTCCTGTGAGAGGCGGGAGAGCTCCTCCTCCGGCACGGCCGTCCAGCTCTCGCTCGATCTGAACAGATCCTCCCGCTCCTCGACAAGCTGTCGGTTGGAATCGGTAATCGGCGCGACGTAGTAGCGGGTCGTGTCGAGGAGCCCCTCATCGTCGAGGCGCGCCTTCTCCTCCTCCGTCAGCAGGTCGAGTAGTTGGTCCGGTATGTATCGGGAGGAGCCGATAGCAACGCTCTCCCCCGCGTCGTCAACACCGGGTATCCGGGAGGCCGCCTCCTGTTCTACCCGGACGTATCGCTGGAGGAGATAGTTATCGACGCTGCGCTGGACGACCACCGGGATGAGCATTTCCCCCACGGTGGCAAACAGCAGACCGATGACGGCCGTCGCCGTTGCGACCTTGAAGGGCCTCAGGTAGGTAAGAAGGCGCCGGACGACCCTCGGATTGACCTCGGTTATTACCGCTTCAGAAGAACTCATCGGTGCTCCTTCTCATGTTCGAGCTGCTGCAGGTGGTAGATGTCGCGGTACAGCCCCTCCTGGGCCAGGAGTTCCTCGTGGGTACCGAGTTGTACAGCCCGGCCGCCGTCGAGGACAAGAATCCGGTCGGTGTGCTGCAGGGTGGAGACGCGGTGGGAGACGATCAGATTGGTGCGGCCCCGGCGGTAGTCGAGAAGCTTTGAGAGGATCTTCTCCTCGGTCTCCGTGTCCACCGCCGACAGCGCGTCGTCGAAGATAAGGATCTCCGGCTCCTTTGCAAGGGCCCGGGCTATAGCGACCCGTTGCTTCTGGCCTCCCGACAGGGTGAGGCCCCGCTCCCCGACGGTGGTATCCCAGCCCCCGGGGAACTCCGCGACATCCCTCGCTATCATCGATATATCTCCCACCTCTTCTATCATCCTCTCGTCCTGGTCCGACAGGGCAAAGGAGATGTTCTCCGAGATCGTCGCGGAAAAGAGAAAGGTCGACTGCGGCACGATGCCGAAGGCGCTGCGCAGGCTTTCGAGCTCGTACTCCCGGATGTCCCGTCCATCGAGGAGGACCGTATCCGGGGGCGGGTCGAGGAGTCGGGGCAGGAGGCTCAGGAGGGTCGACTTGCCCGAGCCGGTCCGCCCGAGAATGCCGAAGGTCTCACCCCGCCTCACCGAGAAGCTCACCTCATGAAGGGAGGGAAAGGAGGAGCCGGGATAGTTAAAGCTCAGATTTCTGACCTCGATCTCCCCGGTCGGAACATGGTGCAACGGGTTCGGGGGCGAGACTATTTCCGGGTCCTCCGAGAGGATTGCGTTTATCCTCGACAGAGAAGCGCCGCCGCGCTGCAGCATATTGACGACGAACCCTGCTCCGAGCATCGGCCAGATCAGCATCTCGAGATAGCTCAGGGTCGCGACGAACGCTCCGTGGCTGAGATTGCCGAGGATAACCTCCTGACCGCCGAACAGCAGCAGGAGGAGCATCGTTATGCCCGACAGAAAGGAGACTACCGGAAAAAAGAGCCCCCAGACCCGCACAAGTCGGAGGTTACGCTGCTTATAGGTCTCGTTCGCATCCTGGAAGCGATTGAGAAAGTACGCCTCCTTTACGAACGCCTTTACCACCCGGATCCCCGAGAGGGTCTCCTGAGCCTGGTCGCTGAGATCGGAGAATCCCTCCTGCACCTGCTTGAAGAGCTTTCCAATGTAGGAGCCGACCAGGATCATCGCCACGGTAATCAGGGGCAGGGGGATAATGACCAGGGCCGCCAGTCGGGCGTTCTGGGAAAAGAGGATTACCAGGATTGCCAAGGTCATAAAGACGCCGTCTATAAAGGCGACGAGGGCCATACCGGCGGCCATCCGGATCGCGTTCATGTCGTTGGTGGCCCGGGCCATCAGGTCCCCGGTCTTAGCCTCATCGTAGAACCGCCGCGAGAGGGACAGAAGATGGGAGAAGAGCCGATCCCGCAGGTGCATTTCGATCCGGCGGGAGGCTCCATGAATAAAAAAACGCCAACCGAGGCGACCGAGGGCGATTGCGACGGCCACCAGGAGCATCGTGCCCATGAGCTCGGCGATCTCACGAGTTTCAAAGGCGCCTTCAACAATGATGTCGACCGCCTCGCCGAGAAACCGGGGGATAAAAAGCTGCCCCCCGCTTGCGACAACGAGACTGAGGACGCCGAACAGATAGGACCAGCGGTACTGTTTGATGTAGGGCAAAAGCGTCGTGTATTCCTTGAGCACCTGTTACCTGCCTTGCCACGCTTCGACCTGCCGGGTGATACGATCCTGGGCGTCGGCGAGCTGATCCTTGAGTTGCTGCTTTGTCTCGGCCACCGGGTAGACTCCCACCGGCCGCACCCTGAAGTAGCCGAGGTCCCGCTTCCCGAAAAAATCTGAGAGGCGGACGACCCGCTCGCCGCCGTCGATCGCTACCGCGACCAGGGGAAAGCGTGTCGCCTCGGCGAGGCGGCGGACCGCCCCGGCGTGAAACGTGTGGACCCTCCCGTCCCGGGAGCGCGTCCCCTCGGGAAAGATAACCGGACACCACCCCTTTCGGCGACTTCTCAATCCGAGGAGCTCGATCTCCTGCATCGTCTCATGGAACTTCCCGTGGCGATCTATGAGAGCGTGACGTTGAATTCTGAGCACCTGGGAGACCGCGGGAAACCCGTGACGTAACTCCCGCTTCGCTACGAACCGGAGCTTCGACCCCGGAAAGGTTGCCATCAGGGCGGCGATATCAGCGAGGCTCTGGTGGTTGGCGATGAGGATGAACCGGACCGGCAGAGAGAGGTCGGTCTCGACGCGTCGCAGTTTCAGGCCCACCGCGGCGTGGGCGAAGCCGAAGAGCTTTGCCGCCCAGAAGCTCACCCTCCGGTCGACGTAGCGTCTCGCCGCGTCGTAGGAGAACAGTATTGTTGCCTTCATGAGCAGATCCCAGTAGAGGAGCTGCCCGAGGACGATCACGATTACGAGACGGGCTAACATGAATGGTGGTAAAAATACTCCACCCGCGGCTTTATGAGAAGCCCCGGAGGCGGTGGTTACTGTAAGCCGTTGACATGAAAAGACATATCTGGTAGCTTTCGGCCTTGCTATCAAAGAGCAACAAGGAGCATTACCGTTGATAGAAAAAGGATCCGCCGCCAAGCGGTACCGACAGTCCGAGAAGCGCCGGCTCAGGAACAAGGCTGTTCGCAGTCGCGTGCGCACTACGATCAGGAAGTTCCGGGAGGCCGTTGCGGCTAACGACAAGAGCGAGGCGGAACTCCAGTTCAAGGCCGTAACAAAGCTCATTGACACCGCCGCGGGTAAAGGTGTCTACCACAAGAACACCGCCGCCCGAACCAAGTCGCGCCTCAGCAAGCATCTCCAGCAGCTTTAGTAGAATCGGGGGGTACCGTGAGCGCTCCAAAGCTGACGAAGGCACAAATCGTTGAGAGCATCAGCGCAGAGGTGGAAGTCAGTAAGAAGGACATTCACTACATCATCGATCAGTTCTTCAACGAGGTGAAGGGCGCGCTTCTCGAAGACAAGGTCGTTGAGTTCCGCGGTTTCGGTACCTTTGAGGTTCGTACCAGGAAAGGGCGGGAGCGGGCGCGTAACCCGAAGACCGGTGAGACCGTTCAGGTGCGCAATCACGGTGTTGTAGTCTTTCGGCCGGGTAAGGAACTCAAGGAAGCGTCCTGGTCTCTCCGGCAGTAGCGTGAAAAACGGGGTTCCCAGATCCACTGATCAGCCGAGTCTCGACCGCCTGCCCCTCGCCGCGAGCGTACGGGGCGTCGGCGTCAACCTCGCCCTCCTCTCCCTCGGAGCGCTCCTCTTTGCCGGCGCGTTTCCCAACCCTCTCTTTGTGGACGGGCTCGCGCCCCTCGGCTTTCTCGCCCTGATCCCGGTGGTCCCGGTGATCCGGCGCTCCGGATGGATAGGGATCTGGTTCTATGGGATCTTCTACGGGTTTGTCACCTACGCCGTCTTCAACTACTGGCTTGCCAACTTTCACCCCCTGGCGATCTTTATCGTCCCGGTGATCTACGCCGGCTACTTTTTTGTTCTCTTTCCGATCCTGAAACTGGCAACCCTCCTTTTTCCCCGTAACGCCTACCTTGTTCAGGCGGCGATATGGATCGCCTACGAGTTGCTCAGGACAAAGGGGTATCTCGGTTACGCCTACGGCATTATCGGCTACTCCCAGTACCGGGTCACACCCCTGATCCAGATAGCCGACTTCGGCGGCGTCTGGATTGTCTCCCTCCTGGTGATACTGCCCTCCCTCTATCTCGGCCAGGGGCTTGCAGGGGGGCTTCCGGGGCTGCGCGGGTTTTTCAAGGATCACCGCCGGTTTCCCCTCGTTTACCTCGTCCTTATTATCGCCTCCCTCGTCTACGGCTTTCTCGCCCCGGTGGACCTCTCCGGTACCCGACAGTGGAAGGTGGCGATGGTGCAGCAGAACGTCGACCCCTGGGTCGGCGGGTTCCGCGCCTACGAGGCGTCCCTCGACGCCCTGATCCGCCAGAGCGATCTCGCCCTCGAGGAGGAGCCGGATATCGTGGTCTGGTCCGAAACGAGCTTTGTCCCGGCCATAGACTTTCATACCCGATACCGGGAAGACCAGGAGACCTACGAGCTCGTCCGCCGCCTCACCGACTATCTCGCCGGGATCGATGTCCCTGTGGTGGTTGGAAACGGCGACGGACAGCTGGTTCGAAACGAGGAGGGGGAGTTTGAACGGGTCGACTACAACGCGGTCCTGGTCCACGACGACCAGGAGTTCTCCGAGCCCTACCGGAAGATCCACCTCGTCCCCTTTACCGAGCACTTCCCCTACGAAAGGCAGTTCCCCTGGCTCCACCAGCTCCTTGTGGAAAACAACACTACCTTCTGGCGGGAGGGAGAGGAGTGGACGGTCTTCGAGGCCGGGGGGGTGCGTTTTTCTACACCGATCTGCTTTGAGGATACCTTTGGCTACCTCTCCCGAGGGTTCGTCAACCGGGGTGCCGAGGTAATCGTCAACCTGACCAACGACTCCTGGGCTTACTCGGTCCCCTCGGCGATGCAGCACATGGGGATGGCGGTCTTTCGGGCCGTGGAAAACCGACGCACCGTGGTACGCAGCACCAACGGCGGGATGACCACCACGATCGACCCCAACGGACGGATCAGGGCGATGCTGCCCGCCTTTGTCGAAGCGTACATGGTGGACACCGTCCCGGTCTTTACCGATCGCACCACGATCTACACCCGCTTTGGAGACTATTTCGCCTACCTCCATCTGTTCGCCGCCGCGGGACTGCTCATCTACGGCTCCGTTGTCGCCCTCCTGGGACGGAGGTATCATTGACACCACCCCGTTGTCACGGGACAATGGGAAAAGGACAGCGCTTATGGAGACCAAACCGACGATACTGATCGTAGACGACGAAGAGATAAACCGAAACTTCTTTGATGTGATGCTCACACGCCTCGGATTTCGGGTGCTTACCGCCCGGGACGGCGAGCAGGCCCTCGACGTGATTCCGGAGGAGAAGCCGGACCTGATCATACTCGACAACATCATGCCGAAGTTCTCCGGCTGGGAGGTTACCCGCCGGATCAAGCAGGATGAGGCGTACGCCGAAGTGAGGGATACGCCGGTGATAATGTTCTCCGCCATGGACGAAGTCCAGGACAAGATCGAGGGCTTCGAACTCGGGGTGGAAGACTACATCACCAAGCCCTTCAACTTTTCCGAGGTTCTCGCCCGGATCAAGGCGGTCCTCCGCCACCGGGAGGTGGCCCAGCAGGTTGTGCATCGAGAGCGCCGCCTCGCGGTTGTCGAGTCTCTCAACAAGTCGCTCCTCTACTTTACCGAGCACGTGAAGGGTCCTATAACCACGCTCCTCGAGCAGGCGCAGAACCTCGATTCCGGGGACCCATCAACCGTCGACGCCTTTGTCGAGATGGCCAAGACCGAGGCTGAGCGGACCCTCGCCTCCCTTTCCGCCCTCGAGGAGGAGGTGGAAGAGCTTCGGGGCAAGGGAGACGAGATCAAGGCGCAGGAGGTAACGGTGGGAGACCTGGAACAGAAGTACCAGGAGCATTTTCGCCGCTTCCGTGATAGCATTGAAACCATTGACGAGGTACGAAAGGGATGATCACCGAGGAAAAGGCTCAGGTGCTCGAGCTGTTCGGCAAGGGGAGGAAACTCTACAAGCTGATGGAGTTTGAGCAGGCCCGGGACTACTTTGCCGAGGCCCTCAAGGTTGACCCCGACGACGGCCCCTCGAAGGTCTACTACGCCCGGTGCAAGCACTACATCGAGAACCCGCCGCCGGAGGACTGGGACGGCGTGTTCGTGATGACCACAAAGTAGGATAACGACGCTAATGGCTCAGCACACCGATTTCAACGCTGTCCCCGAATGTCACTCCCGTCTCGGTCCCGAAACGTTCCTCAAGGGTAAGCTCCGTTTCAAGGAGTCGGTGCGCATCGGTGGTCATTACGAGGGGGAGATCGAGGCGACGGGTTTTCTCTTTGTGGAGGAGGGAGCGACGGTTCGCGCGGATATCCAGGCGGACCACATCATCGTCGGTGGAACGGTCCACGGCAATGTGGTCGCCCGGCAGGAGATCGAGATGCTTCCGAGCTGTAAACTCTACGGAAACGTTCGGGCCGGACGGGTGCGGATCGCCGACGGCGTCGTCTTCGAGGGCAAGTGCGAGATGATACGAAACTCCTCCTCCGTGGATATCTTTGCAGCTCCCCTCGAAAAGCTGCGAGAAGAGGTCCGTTCCGCCGTCGATTAGTTGTGCCCCTCTATCTCGTCACTCCGCCAACCCGGGACGGCTCCTTTGTTTCTACCGCGATGCCGGCGAAACTCCGCGAGCCGGATGACACGGTAGCGGTCGCCTCCACCCGCACCCTCGAGGAGGCGGTCTTTGAGCGTTACGCGTCCGCCGGGCGAACGATCACCTGCGCCGAGTCCTGTACCGGCGGTGCCCTCGGCTACGCCCTGACCAACCCTCCCGGCGCTTCAGAGGTCTTTCTCGGGGGCGTGGTCAGCTACTCCTACGGGATGAAGGTGGCGCTCCTCGGGGTCAGGAGAGAGACCCTCGAGCGTTTTGGCGCGGTCTCACCGGAGTGCGCCAGGGAGATGGTGACCGGGTGCCGGGAGCGCCTTGGCGGGGGGACGCAGATAGCGATTACAGGAATCGCCGGGCCCGGCGGGGGACGCGCGGAAAAACCGGTGGGTTTGGTTTACATCGCCGAGTGCAACGACGGGAGGGTAGAGCTGTTCGAGTTTCGCTTTTCCGGGAACCGGAGGGTGGTACGAGCAAAGAGCGTCGAGGCGGCGCTTCTTCTGCTTCTGCGTCCGGGGCAGCTTTCCCTGTCGGAGTTACTCGAGCGAATAGAAGGGAGACTCTTGACAGCTCTCTAGGGCGTGTGTAAACTTTAGGACATACCTGCATAGAGCGAACCCGATCAGAGGCAGGACTGCAAATCCCTACAATAATAACAGATAAGAGCGTCGCCCTGGGTGCCGGCGGAGCGCGTACAACCGAATAAATGAAAACACACCTCAAGCTGCAAAAAAGGGGAGACACTTATGGGGTCGAATAAGGATTCCGACCAGATGGAACAGTCTGAAGAGAGACAGGACGACAACGGTGAGAAGGACCAGAAGTTGACGGTCAAAAAGAGTCCCAGAAGAAAGCGGGTCAAGGTTGCCCTGATCAAAGACTCGGATAACCAGGAGAACAACGGTTCCGCCCAAAGTGGTCTCCCGAACGAGGAGGAGAGCCGGTTCTACGAGACCGAACAGCAGGACGAGGCGCCCCGGAACGCGAAGAAGAAGGCGCCCTCCTTTGAGGATTTCTCCTCGAAGGACGACAAGAGCCTGAGCATAAACGAGTTGAGCCGGCTCAACATGAAGGAGCTCAGGAGCTTCGCCTCCAGGATCGGAATCGCCCAGGACAACCTGCTCTCCCTGAAAAAGCAGGAGGTGATCTTCGCGGTTCTCAAGGCGCACACCGAGAAAGGAGGCACGATATACGCCTACGGATCCCTGGAGATCCTTCCCGACGGATACGGCTTCCTTCGCTCCCCCCAGAACTCCTACCTTTCCGGCCCCGACGATATCTACATTTCCCCCTCCCAGATCCGGCTGTTCAACCTGAAGACCGGGGACACCGTCTACGGACAGATCCGCCCCCCCAAGGAGGGAGAGCGCTTTTTTGCCATGCTCAGGGTGGAAAGCGTAAACTTCGACAACCCTTCGGTGGCGCAGTCGAGGATTCCCTTCGACAACCTGACTCCCCTCTACCCGGATGAGCGGCTCAACATGGAGTGCCGCAACAGCGATGTTGCGACCCGGATGATCAATCTCTTTTCGCCTATCGGAAAGGGGCAGCGCGGCCTCATTGTCTCCCCGCCGCGAACCGGTAAGACGATCTTTTTGCAGAAGATCGCCAACGCGATAACCGAGAACCACCCGGAGGTTTACCTCATCGTCCTGCTCATAGACGAGCGGCCCGAAGAGGTGACCGACATGCAGCGAAATGTCGATGCCGAGGTAATCTCCTCCACCTTCGACGAGCAGGCGACCCGGCATGTCCAGGTTGCGGAGATGGTGCTCGAGAAGTCCCGGCGTCTTGTTGAGCACAAGAAGGATGTCGTCATTCTTCTCGACTCGATTACCCGTCTCGCCCGAGCCTACAACCAGACCGTTCCCACCTCCGGCAAGATCCTCTCCGGTGGTGTCGACTCCAACGCGCTGCACAAACCGAAGCGGTTTTTTGGAGCTGCCCGGAATATCGAGGATGGTGGCAGCCTCACGATCGTAGCCACCGCCCTTATCGAGACCGGCAGCCGGATGGACGAGGTCATTTTCGAGGAGTTCAAGGGAACCGGTAACATGGAAATCAACCTCGACCGGCGACTGTCGGACCGACGGCTCTTTCCGGCGATCAACATCAAGCGTTCCGGAACCCGGCGGGAGGAGCTGCTTCTCACCGAGGAGGAGCTGCAGAAGATGTGGGTCCTGCGCAAGGTGATCAACCCGATGGACGACGTGGAGATCATAGAGCTGCTGATTGACAGGATGAAGAAAACCAAGAATAATGTCGCCTTCCTGCGTTCGATGAACACGGGAAGCGGCGATTAGTGGAGGTTGAACTGATGAAGAAGGATATCCATCCCAATTACCGACCGGTTGTATTCCGCGACGGCGGCACCGGCAAGATGTTTCTCACCAAGTCAACCGTACAGACCAGCCAGACTGTCACCTTCGACGACGGTAAGGAGTACCCGGTTTTCGAAGTTGAAATCTCTTCTGATTCTCATCCCTTTTTTACGGGTAAGCAGAAGCTCGTCGACACGGCGGGCCGGGTCGAGCGGTTCAAGCGGAAGTACAACATCAAGTAGGCTTCAGTCGACAGGCTGAGGGAGGCGACCGGGTACGTACCTGGTCGCTTTTTTTGTGCCCCCCACAAGGAGCACGGCGGTCACCGCGATGGCGAGGCCGGGCAGCCACGGTCCGGCCACGGCGTATATCGTCTCTCCCACCTCCGCGTAGATCGGCAGCTCCACGTAGAGGCTCCCCGCCTCGAACATCGGCAACGACCGCTGCCGGCGACCCGAGGCGTCGACGAGGGTGGTGACCCCGCTGTTGGTGGAGCGGGCGAGGGCGATGCGCTGCTCGATCGAGCGGAATCGCGCTGCCGCGAGGTGCTGGACCTGGGCGGAGTCGCTCTCAGACCAGCTGTTGTTTGTGAGGTTTACCAGTCCCCGGGCACCGGAGCGGACCATCTGCCGGACCACATTGGAAAAGGCGTCCTCAAAGCAGATCGGGACACCGAGGGGAACCGCCTCGCCCTCCGTCCGGGGAAGCAGCATCGGCTCGGAGGAGTTGCCGGGAACCCAGACCGCCTGGAGACCGATGTAGCGCTGAAAAAACGCGCGCAGAGGGTCCCACTCCCAGAAGGGTACTCGCTCGGCAAAGGGGACCAGCTGCTGCTTTCCGTAGCTTGAGAGAACCTCCCCCCTCGGGTCGAGGAGGATAGCTCCGTTCATATAGCCGTCTTGCCCCTCGATTGGTGAGCCGGTCAGAAGGGGACGGTCGAGGTCGGCAAGAAACCGGGAGAAGGGCGCCTCCGGCGGATTCTGCTCATAGTACTCGCGCCAGCCGATATAGGGGCGGCGCAGGGATGTCTCGCTCCAGACAACGAGGTCTACCGGCGCCGAGGCGGAGTCAAACCCCTCCCTGGTTATCTCCTGTGCCGTGAGCAGGGCGTTGGAGAAGTTCCCCGGCGCCCAGCTGTCCACGTTCTGTTGCACCAGAAGCACGCCGAGGCTATCTTCCACAGGTCGTTCTCGGCTGTCGGCGTAGAGGCCGAAGCCGAGGAGGGCGGCGGGCAGGATGAGGGCGGCGCCGGTGTAGCGCAGCCTCTCGTGCACCGTCGGGCTGATAAGCGCCTCGGCGAGATAGGCGTTGACAACCACCACGGCGAGAGAGACTCCCCAGACCCCGGTCACCTCGGCGATCTGCAACAGTACGGGCAGATCCGTGAGGGAGTAGGCGGCGAGGCCCCAGGGATAGCCGAGAAAGCCGACGGATTTAAGGTACTCGTAGGCAACCCAGATCAGAGCGAAGTAGACCGGTCGGTATGGCCGGGGCCGGTTACGGACGAGGCTGAAGAAGCCGAAGAGGATCGCGTTGTATGCCATGTAGCCGACGGTTGCGCCGCCGAGGGTCCAGACCGAGAAGTCCTGGAAGAAGGCGAGCCAGAAGTTGGCGATGATGGTGGAGATCGCGCCGAAGAGCACCCCGCCCCGGACGAGGAGCTTTGTATCCTGTGAGCGCAGGACAAAGAGATAGAGAGGGACGAGGGCGATGGCGCCGAGGGGAGCGCTCCCGTAGCTGAACACCGGGCTCGGCAGGGTGAGGGGAAAGAGAATCCCCGAGACAACCAGGAGAGATAGCGCCTGTATTCGCTCTACTGTTCTCACGTGCCTTCTCCTTTCCAGTACACCCTTTCCACCCTCTGAATACGTCGGTTCACGCCCGACCATTTAGCGTTGATCGGGAGGTCCGAGATGAGCTATTATAGGGTGGATACGAATAGGAGGGGAACGTGTCCCGCATCGCGGAAAGTCACCTGTCAGAGTTCGGCTCGGAGCCTACCGTGGAGACCGGAGCACCGACCGTTGCCACGCTTCTCGGCGCGGTAGGAGAGTATAATGACGGTGTCTGTCTCCGGTTGGTAACGCCTCCCTCGGTCCATGTAGCGTTGCGTCGTCGGGAGGATACGGTGGTGCGCTTCGCAGCCCCGGATCTCAAGGAACGAAAGCGTGCCTCCCTCTCGACCATTCGCGGCCGTAAGGAAGACCGCTGGGCGCGGCTTCCGAAAGCTGTTGTCCAACTCCTCGGGGCCGAGGGCCTTGTAACCTCCGGTGCGGATATAACGCTCCAGAGCGACGCACCCGCAGAGTGTGGTCTCTCCCTCACCAGCGCCTTTACCGTAGCCCTGATCGACGCCCTCGGCCGCGCCTTCTCCTTCGACCTCGACAGCGAGGATTTCTTCGGTCTGCTTCAGCGCTTCGGTTCTCACTACCTCAGGCTGAGCCAGAACGAGGTACGCAGGCTCGCCGAGAGCGCCCGCATGCAGAAGTTTGCCGTCCCCGGGCGGGTCTACGCCTGCGACGTGCGGCGCCGGACCCTCCAGCTGTGCGACTGGCAGTCGACCCTCGGCGACGAGATCGTCCTGCTCTCCGCAGGGGTCCCGCAGTTTACCGAGGATATGTCTCTCCTGGAGATCGAAGAGCTCGAGGCGGAGGCGCTCGAGGCGCTTCGGGAGCGAAGGCCGGGGCTGAGCCTCCGGGACTACGAGCTCGAGGACCTCGAGGAGGTCAGGGAGGGTCTCTCAGACGCCGCGCGGCGGGCGGCCCTCTTTGTCATGGGTGAGAATCGTCGGGTGGAGGAGTCCCTGGAGTTGATGGTTGACGGCGACATCAACGGCCTCGGGGAGCTTCTTTCCGCATCCCACGCGAGCCTCCGGGAGAATCTCGACCTCTCCTGCCCGGAGATCGACTGGCTGGTAAAACGCGGCCTTCGGGTTGAGCCGGTGGCGGGGATGCGTATTCACGGCCTCGCCTACGGTGGGGCGGTCCTCGCGATCCTGAGAAACGGGGGCAGGGCAGAGTTGCTCGAAGCGATAGACGACTACGGCAGGATCTTCGGGTTTACCCCCCGACTCTACACCCTCGTCTCCGACGAGAGCGCCGCCGCCAGGGTTAGCACCGAAAAACTGGAGATGTAATGCGAGTACTCCTTACCAATGATGACGGAGTTGCGAGCCCCGGTTTGCTCCGCCTCCGGGAGATTCTCGAGGAGGCGGGACACGAGGTGTGGACCGTCGCTCCCGACGGCGAGCGCAGCGGGATGTCCAACTATATCACCCTCACCGAGGCGATCCGCTGCGAGCAGGTCGGAGAGAGGAGCTTTGCCATAAGCGGCTCCCCCGCGGACTGCGTCATCGTCGCTCTTCTCGGGGCGATCCCGATACAACCGGAGGTGGTGATCTCCGGAATCAACATCGGTCCGAATCTCGGCACCGACATCATCTACTCCGGAACCGCCGCCGGGGCGCGGCAGGCGGCGTACAAGGGGATACCCGGGATAGCTGTCTCCCTCGACTCTTTTGTCCCGCCCCTCCACTTTGCTCCGGTTGCCCGTTTTATCGCCGCCACTCTCGCAGAGCTCATGGAGCTGTGGAACGAGGATCACTTTATAAACATAAACGCTCCGAACCTCGAAGAGGATGGGCTGCCGGTCCGGGTCACCCGGCCCTCGGTGAGACGCTACGACGACAAGCTCCACGTCTGGGAGCCTCCGAGGGGTGGGAGGTACTTCTTTGTGGACGGCCGCCTCAGTCAAGGGAGCCCCGAGGCGGGGACCGACTGGCACGCCATCCGGGAGGGGGCGATATCGATCAGTCCGGTGCTCCTCAATCCGGTCAATCATACGGTGGAAGAGACCTACCAGCAGGCGAGCTTTATCCGGGGGTAGTCTGGTGAACGAGGCGATACGGCTCTACCGACAGGGGAAATACGAGCAGGCGTTACATCGGCTGCTGGAGCTCCACGTCGAGGACGCCCAGGAGGGTGAGCTCTCCTACTACCTCGGCCTCTGTTACGCCAGCCTGAAGCAGCATGACGAGGCGATTCTCTATCTCGAGCAGGTCGTCTCCTCGAACCTCGGCTTTCTCTACGTCTACCAGAGCAGAATGCTCCTCGGCTACATCTACTCCGTCACCGAGCGCTTTCGCCTCGCGGAGTTCGAGTTCCAACGGCTTCTCGAGGACGGATACGAGTCCGCCAAGGTCTATGCCGCCCTCGCCTACGTTCTCTATCAGCAGCGGCAGGCGGCTCCTGCGATCGCCCATCTCGAAAAGGCTCTGCGGATAGACCCGGAGAACGCGAACGCCATGAACTCCCTCGGCTACATTCTCGCCGAGAGCTCCGAGAACCTCGAGCTTGCCTTTTCCTACTGTCAGAAGGCGGCACGAAAGAAGCCGAACAACCCGGCCTACCTCGATTCCCTCGCCCTCGCCTACGAGAGGCGGGGGCAGCTGCAGCACGCGATAAAACTCTACCGCCACGCCTATCGCCTCTCCGGGGGACACCAGCTCATCGGAGAGCATCTCAAGTCGCTCGAGGAGAGGACGGTAAGCTGATGCGAGGATTTGTCGGTTTTTTTGTCTTCCTTCTGCTTCTCGCCCCTCTGCCGGTGGTCGCCCAGATCGACCTCGAGGCGGCGGAGGCGGAGGAGGAGTTTCGCTGGGGGGTGGTCGCCTTCCATGATGGGAACTTCAACGAGGCGATCCTCGCCTTCTCCCGTAGCCTCTCCCTCAATCCCGAGGTCCCACGGGTGCGCTTCTGGCTCGGCCTTGCCTACTATCGCTCGGGTTTCCAGACCGCCGCTCTCTCGGAGTGGGATAAGCTGGTGGAGGCGGGGGAGCAGACCAGTTACCTCCAGGGCCTTCTCGAGACGGTCCGGTTTCGTCGGTCGATCGAGAGCCGGACGGGAGAGGTGAGTGAGTATGTTCTCGCCGACACCTATCCAGCCCTCCAGAACGAAACCCAACTGTTCCTGCGCCCGATTACCATCACCCCCCGCTCCGACGGCAGCTACTACCTCACCTCCTTCGCGACCCACGAGATCCTGGTGATCAACCAGAACGGACGGATCCTGCGCTCCCTGCAGGGGGGGCTTGCGGGATTCGACCAGCCCTTCGACGTTCTCCAGATCGGAGACAACCTGGTGGTCTCGGAGTTTGGAAGCGACCGGGTCTCCCTGACCCGCCTCGACGGCACCAAGATAACCACCTTCGGAACCACCGGAATCGGGGAGGGGGAGTTTCTCGGGCCCCAGTATCTCGCCGCGGACGATGAGGGTTTTGTCTATGTCACCGACTGGGGAAACCGTCGGGTCTCCAAGTGGAGCGGTGAGGGGGAGTTTGTTCTCGACTTCGGCCGGCCCGTCGGGAGCTTCGAAGGGCTCAGTCGTCCCACCGGCGTCGCCTACAGCGACGAGTCGATTATCGTCGCCGACCGCACCCCCGGGGGACCCCGCCTGGTCCGCTTCGATCTGAGCGGCAACTTCCTCGAGGAGATCTCGGGACTGCCGATGCGGGAACCGGAGTCGATACGGGCGCTTGAGAACGGACAGCTCCTGGTGGCGGACGCCGCGGCGATTCACCTCCTCGACCTGCGTAACCAGCGGGTTCTCCAGACGATCGACGACGGTATCTCCGCCCGGGTTACCAGCGCCGACCGTGACCCCAACGGCAACATCGTGGCCGTCGACTTTGACGAGAACGCCCTTCTGCTCTACGCCGAAGAACGCTCCCTCTACTCCGGTCTCACCGTACAGGTTGACTACGTGCGGAGTGAGGATTTTCCTCGGGTTACCCTCCAGGTGAGCGTTTCCGACCGCTCGGGAAACCCGATCGTCGGGCTCGATCAGGACAACTTCATCCTCTCCGAGCTGAGTCAACCTGTCAGTGAAGCTGAGCTCATCTGGGCAGGTCACCGGGAAGAGAGGGTCGAAGGGGCGATTCTCTTCGCCCCGACCGACGACGCTGTCTCCCAGGCGGAGGAGATCGCCACGGGAGTGGAACAGCTGTTTGCACAGGGCGGCGATCTCGTCTTTCGCGGTGTCCTCGCCTCGGATCAGCCTCTGATCACCGAGCCCGCGGGTTCAGGCAGCGCCTCCCTCGGGGAGCGCGCCGCGAGCCTCGAGGTGGACAACTCGTGGCAGTTTGACAACGCCCTCCGCCTCGCCGCCTCGGACCTCGTCGGGCGCAGCCCCCGGCGGAGCGTGATCTTCTTCTCTCCCCAGCTGCTGCCGGACACCGCCTTTGCGAACTACGGTATTCAGGAACTCGCCGATTACCTGGCGGTCAATCACATCACCTTTCACGCCGTAACCCTCGAGCCGGGACCGCCCCCGGGGGAAATCGCCTTTCTCGCTGAAGCGACCGGCGGCTCGGTGCGCTACCTCCTCGCCCCGGAGGGTATCGGCGGGCTCATCCGCGAGGAGCGGCGGCGCAGCCAGGGGAGCTACATCCTCCAGTACACAAGCGGTGCCGATACCGACTTCGGCCGCCGTTATCTTCCGATCGAGGTGGAGGCGCGGCTGCTGATTCGATCAGGTCGGGGCGAGAGCGGCTATTTTGCCCCTCTCGAGTTCTGATACTCCGACTCCGGAGAATCGCGGCTCCCCACTTCAACATTGATCAACTCTTGATTATATTCTCCACTCGGAGAGGAACTATGGCAGGAGAACAGGTACCTGGCGGCAGTGAGCAGATCAAGGAACGCCAGAAGGAAAAAGTCAAAGAACCTCCGATGTACAAGGTTGTCCTCCACAACGACGACTACACCACTATGGAGTTTGTTGTAGAGGTTCTCAAGAAGGTGTTTCGAAAGCAGGCCATCGAGGCGCATGCGATTATGATGCGGGTCCACAAAAAGGGGGCCGGCGTGGTGGGAAGCTACCCCTACGACATTGCCGCGACCAAGGTGCAGCAGACGCGGAAAATGGCGGAGGAGCACGGATACCCTCTCAAATGCACCATGGAGGCGGCTTGATCGCCCTAAGGAGCCATCAGTGATGCAGATCGACCGAGAGCTACAGGCGGTGTTGAATGCGGCGTATCAGGACGCCCGATCGAGGCACCATGAATACCTCACCCCGGAGCACATACTCTTTGCTGCTCTCCACTTTGAGTATCCCCGGGACGTGATCGAGGCGTGTGACGCCGACGCTGATGAGATTCGTGCGGCGGTGGACGAGTACCTCAAGGGGCATGTGCCCCTGGTGGAGGAGGAGGAGCCCTATCAGTCCCTCGGTTTCCAGAACGTCATCGAGCGGGCGGTGTTCCACACCCAGAGCGCTACCAAGGAGAAGGTAGACCTCGGGGATATCCTGGTTTCCATTTACGATGAGTCCAAGTCCCACGGCTCGTTTTTTCTCAAAAAGGCGGGAATTACCCGACTCGACCTGCTCAATGTGATCAGCCACGGCGTTCCTCCCCGGGACGAGGAGGAGGAAGCGGTCGAGGAGGAGGACCTCTCTTCCGGGGAAGAGGAGGAGGAGGCCTTCGAGCAGGGCGATGAGGAAGAGGAGGCAGCCGTCGGAGGGGGGCGGAAAAAGAAGAACAAGCCCCTCGAGCAGTTTACGACGGATCTCACCGCCGAGGCGCGCAAGGGGTTGCTCGAGCCGCTTATCGGTCGGGAGGATGTCCTCGAGCGGACGATTCAGGTCCTCTGTCGCCGTCTCAAGAACAACCCGATCCATATCGGCGAGCCCGGCGTCGGTAAGACCGCGGTAACCCACGGTCTTGCCCAGCGGATCGCCGACGCCACAGTGCCGGACATCCTCAAAGGGTACAAGGTCTACGCCCTCGACATGGGTGCCATGATCGCCGGTACCCGCTACAGGGGTGATTTCGAGGAGCGGATGAAGATGGTGATAAAGGCTCTTGAAAAGGAGCCGAAGGTGATTCTCTTTATCGACGAGATCCACACCGTTGTCGGGGCGGGGGCGGTTTCCGGGGGGTCGATGGACGCCTCCAACCTCCTCAAACCCGCCCTCTCCGCCGGAAAGCTCCGCTGCATCGGCTCTACCACCTTTGCGGAGTTCAAGAAGTTCTTTGAGAAGGACCGTGCCCTCTCGCGCCGCTTTCAGCGGATCGATATCGAGGAGCCCACCCACGAGGAGACCGTCGATATCCTCATGGGACTTCGGGAGAAGTACGAGGAGTATCACAACGTCACCTACACCGAAGAGGCGATCCACGCCGCCGTCGACCTCTCGTCACAGTTTATCAACGAGCGGTTCCTTCCGGACAAGGCGATTGACGTGATCGATGAGGCGGGCGCCTACATGCGGATGAAGCACTTCCGCCTCGAAGAGCAGCCGGAGACGATGCGGGAAGCCGAGGAGGAGGAGGAACCCGGCGAGGGCGCGGCCGAGGGGGAGCACGCTCCCGATCAGGAGGCGACCGCCGCGGAGGCAGGGCAGCCCGGGGAGGCGACCGCCGCGGAGGCAG
>JBKHDM010000007.1:0-52324 GCA_046541355.1 Spirochaetaceae bacterium | reverse complement strand
CCGGGAGATTTTAAGTCTCCTGTGTCTACCAATTTCACCACCCCGGCGGAGGTCGGGACGCTGCCGGGCGGCGGTGGCTGGTGCCCGGCTGCGGCTCTATACTACTCGGGCCGCGATTTTCGGGTCAAGAAACGGCGACAGCAGCGGACGGGGCCGCAGGTCGAGCTGGGAAACGAGAGAAGCTGGGAGAAGTCGAACTCCCGGGCTGTACCGGCGCGGGAGGTAGTGCTTTTCAAGGGGGCCTTGAGTACCTTCTTTCCATGGCAACGTTCTGGAACAAACCGCGAATCGTCTTTTTCGTCTGGGGGATCGTCGAGCTTGTCGGCTGGGTCTGGACCCATTACTGGCAGGCCCCGGGCATCAACTGGGTCTGGACCGGTCTGACGGTTATCGGACTCATACCGATGTTTATGTACATGTCTTTCAAGGTGGCCCGGCTTCGCAATATCCTGATCCTCTGGATCGTGGTGCTCGCATTCGGGATGGTCGCATCCTTTGGTTCCTTCGGCTGGCCAGGCTTCGGCTGGCTGTCGCCTATCAATCTTGGCGGATTCTGGCTGGTCCTCATGGGGGTTGCCTTCCTGCTCAACGCGATCTGGTGGACGCCCTCGACCTTTATCACCGGAGGGCTGCTCCAGATCGGCGCCGGCGCGGCGGTCTGGGCCCTTCCTTCCCTCTACGCCTACCAGTTTATCGTGGCGGCGGTGGTCGGTCCCGGGGCGATGTTCCTGCTGATGGTCAAAAAAGGCGCTCGGTAGAGCGCCACCTTCGGTGACCCGGGACGCGGTTCTGTCGCCTCCTGGCTTTGCCTGAACACTCCTGGTGAGAATTGTATTGCCCTCTTGGAGCAGGGATACCTATTGTTTTGTTATGAGACGATGTGCGACGGCAATTATGATGATTCTGCTCCTCCTCTCCTTCGGGGCGCCCCTTGTGGCCCAGGAGGTTGTCGACCTTACCGATAGTGAGGAGTCGGTCAAAGAGATAACAGTCACCAACGACGGTTTCGATTTTATCCCCAGGGAGATCCGGGTCAACCTAGGCGACCGGATTCGCCTCACCTACGAGAACGGTGGCGGCTTCCACGACTGGGTTCTTGATGAGTTTGACGCCGCGACTTCCCAGTTTTCCGGGGGTCAATCCGAGACTATCGAGTTTGAAGCGGACGAGGCGGGAACCTTCGAGTTCTACTGCAGTGTCGGTAACCATCGAGCCCAGGGGATGTGGGGCAATTTTATCGTCGAGGAGTAACGCGACCGGCGAGCCCGCCGGAACACGCCCCCTCTTCTATAGGGTGGTCGTGGCGGCCGCGCTCTCCGGGGCGGCGGGCTCTCCGGGGCGGCCGCGCTCTCCCGGGCGGCCGCGCTCTCCGTGGCGGCCGGGGCGGGATGGTCCGTCCCTGTTGGCAGGGACCCCCGCGAACCTACTCTCTCCCGCGTAACCGCTCCCGGAGCTGGGCGAAGTAGGCGCTTCCCTCTTCCTTATCCACCAGGGCGTCCCTCTCTCTCACGGAGATGAGGGATTCCGGGATCTCCTGGAGAAAGGGGGAGGGGCTCATTTCGACGAGCTCCCGCATGATGCGTCGTTTTCCGGCGACGCTCATGATCAGCTTCTCCCGCGCCCTGGTTATGGCGACATAGAAGAGTCGCCGCTCCTCCTCGAGATTTGCCGGATCCTCCTCGATCGCCCTGGCGTGGGGTATTACTCCGTCCTCCACGCCGGCGAGAAAGACCACCCGATGTTCAAGCCCCTTTGCGGCGTGAATCGTCATGAGGTGGATCTTATCGGAGCTGCCCTGCTCATCATCCGCCACCTCATCCCGCCCCTGGAGGGTGATCCGGTTGAGAAAGCCGGGTAGCGACGGGTTTACGTTGTCCGGGTCGATCTCGTACCTCTTGGCGATTTCGACAAAGAGGTTCATGTTTCGCCATTTCCACTTTGCAATCTTGTCGTTCTTCTGATGCTCCACAACGAGGTACGCCCAGTAATCGACCTGATGCATCAGTTTTTCCAGGGCTTTGTGGATCTTGTACTTCTCCGTGAGCAGGTGCTGATACTCCTCCACAAGTTCGACAAAGCTTGCGAGGTCTTGCCTGATCGTCCCGGCCACCGGCAGGGCGCCGTCGTGAACGACCAGGGAGATTGCCGAAAAGAGGGAGCAGGAGCGGCTCTGGCTCAACTCGGTAAGCTGCTCGAGGGTTCGGCGGCCGATACCGCGGCGCGGGGTGTTGAGTATCCGCAGGAGGCTGATGTCATCGTCAGGATTCTGGAAGACCCGCAGGTAGGCAATGAGATCCTTGACCTCCCGGCGCTGAAAAAAGCTCTGGCCTCCGGAGATGTGGTAGGGGATGTTTTCTGCAAGAAGCGACTCCTCCAGGAGTCGGGAGAGGGCGTTGGTGCGGACAAGAACCCCCATTTCGGCGTAGGGGATCTGTTCCCGGAGAGCGAGCGTTTTTATCTGCTCGGCGATAAACCGAGCCTCATCGTTGTCGTCCTCGGCGTAGTAGAGCTCGATCGGATGGCCCCCCTCGCTGCCTGTCCACAGCTCCTTGCCCTTCCGGTTGGTGTTGTTGGCGATAAGCTGGTTTGCCGCCTCGAGGATCGTGCCGGTGGAGCGGTAGTTCTGCTCGAGCTTGACCTCCAGACGCTCGGGAAAGTCCCGTTCGAAGTTGACGAGGTTGGTGTAGTTCGCTCCGCGCCAGGAGTAGATCGACTGGTCGTCGTCTCCGACAACGCAGACGTTGCGGCTCTCGGCGCCAAGGGTATGGAGCAGCTCATACTGGTTTGCGGAGGTGTCCTGGAACTCATCCACCATGATGTAGCGGAACCGCTCCTGATAGTAGGTTCGCGCCTTCTCACTCTCCTTCAGAAGGAGCCCAGGCTCCACGATGAGATCGTCAAAGTCTACGGCGTTGTACAGGCGCAGGTGGGACTGATAACTCCGGTAGAGCTGTTGGTACTCCGGGGTGAGCAGTGTGATCGGTGTGCTTCCGGTTTTTATTCGGGAGAACAGGGAAATGAGGTCCGTGAGGTTGAGTTCCTCCGGTGGTACGCCCTCCTCCCGGGCGGTCTCCTTGAGCAGGGCGATCTGATCACCGGTGTCGTAGATGGTAAAGTTCTCCCGAAGCCCGACCCTGCGGTAGTAGCGCCGCAGGATTGTGAGTCCGAAGGCGTGAAAGGTCGAGACGGTGAGCTCCTTCGCCTCGGCCCCCGCGAGTTCCCGGACCCGGTGCTTCATCTCGTTGGCCGCCTTGTTGGTAAAGGTGAGGGCGAGAATCTGCTCCCCCATGATCCTTTGAGCGAGCATATGGGCGATCCGGTAGGTTATCACCCTCGTCTTTCCGGAGCCCGCCCCGGCGATGATGAGCAGGGGGCCATCGAGGGTGGTGACGGCGCTACGTTGTTCAGGGTTGAGCTCGGAGAGTAGGTCTTTCACGGAGATGGGAGTATAGCAGGAGTCACCCCTCCTTGCGAAGGCGGGTAAAGTAGATCGGGCCGCTTCCGCCGCTCCTGTCCGGAAGAATCTGATAGCCGAGCTCTGTTTCTTCGATCAGCTCCGGTGCGAGCACCCCCTCGGCAATTTCCCTGAGCTCCCCCGGCCCGGGGCGGTAGAGCCGCGCCTGCGCTCCCCGCCGGTCGAGAACCCGGGCGACCACATGATCGTTCTCCTCCTGTGAGAGGGCGCAGGTGGAGTAGACCACGACGCCCCCGGGGGTGAGGGAGTCGAAGGCGGAGGCAAGCAGCCCGACCGCCTGCCCGGCGAGTCTACGGATCCGGGAAAAGCTCCACTGGGCCAGATGGGCCTGCGAGGCGAGCAGATGGGCCTCGGAGGAGCACGGGACATCGCAGAGGACCGCATCCGCCGCCCCCGGCCGCTTCGAGCCCCACAGCGCCCCGTCGTGGCCAAAGATCTCTACCCGCTCCCGGATCTCCCGGGGGAGATGATCGTCGAGAACCCGTCGGAGCCGGGCGAGACGATTGCGGGAGCGCTCATTAACCAGGAGCCGGGAGTTCGCGCCCATCCGCACGGCGAGATCGAGCGCCTTTCCCCCGGGGGCGGCACACAGATCAACGATCTGTCCCGCCTCCACTACCGGGAGCGCCCGGGCCGGGAGGAGGGAGGCGCGGTCGAGGTAGTAGGGCTCGAGGAGAGGGGAGGCGAGGGTGGCGTAGCTGGTCCGACCAAGGAGGGCCTCCCGCAACCCGGACCACCGCTCCCCGAAAAGAGCGGAGAAGTAGCCCTCGAAGCCCTCTTCTCCCTTGCGCTTCTGGGAGGTGGTTTTGCTGATCCCGGGTTTTTCACCTTTGTTTCGGCTCACTCTTCCATTCTGCGTTCCATTGACGTATCCGGCAAGCTGTCCTAACCTCCTGGGATGTGAAATACCGAGCAGTTGTATTCGACCTCGACGGGACGCTTCTCAACACCATCGGCGACATCGCCGAGGCGATGAACCACGCCCTCCGGGAGCAGGGGCTTCCTGTTTACAGCGACAGGGAGTATGAGACGATGGTGGGCTGGGGGCTCGAAGAGCTTACCCGGCGCGCCCTACCCCCGGGGCGGCAGGAGTGTTCCCGGGCGGTACAGGAAGCCTTTCTCGCCTACTACGCTGCCCATCCGACCGCCCGGACGGTGCCCTACCCGGGTGTCCCGGCGCTCCTCGACCGGCTCGCCGAAGCGGGAGTGGGGATGGCGATTCTCTCAAACAAACCTGACGAGCTCGTCCAGCAGGTGGTGCAGGAGCTTCTGCCGGATAAGGGGTTCTCCCGAGTTCTCGGTCGCAGCGATCGCTTTCCCCACAAGCCGGACCCATCCTCCCTTCGTCATATCCTCTCATCCCTGGGGGTGCCGGGGGAGCAGGCGTGCATGGTTGGAGACTCGGAGATCGACATGGAGACCGCCCGAAACGCCGCGGTCCCGGCGGTGGCGGTGAGCTGGGGATTCCGGGACGTGGCGACCCTCGAGGAGGCAGGCTCGGATGTGACGGTCCACACCGTCGGTGAGCTCGAAGGTTACTTGCTCAACGGTTAGAGGGCCGATTATGTTACTGCTCTAGGAGTTAATCGATGGAACGCGACGATATCAAGGGACGTGCCGAAGCGTACCTGAGACAGGAAAAGAACGAGACCTTTACCCGGGAGGTGGAGGAGCTTCTCCACCGAGGTGACTGGGAGGAGCTCGAAGACCGCTTTTACACGGATCTCGAGTTCGGCACCGGTGGCCTCAGGGGGGTGATCGGGGGCGGGTACAACAGGATGAACCCCTTTGTTGTCGGCCGGGCGACAACCGGTTTCGCCCGTTACGTCAACGAGTTCGGCGACCCCGACGGTCGCGGCGGCCGTTCGGTGGCGATCGCCTACGACTCCCGACGGTACTCGAGGGAGTTCGCACTCCAGGCTGCCCGGGTCTTTGCGGCCCATGAGATCAAGGCGTACCTCTTCTCCTCTCTCCGGCCGACTCCGGAGCTCTCCTTTGCGGTACGGCAGCTCAACTGCTCCTGCGGTCTGGTCATTACCGCGAGTCACAACCCGCCCCAGTACAACGGGTATAAGGTCTACTGGAGCGACGGCTCCCAGGTAGTCGCCCCCCACGACAAAGGGATCATCGACTACGTCATGAAGGTTGAAGGGGAGATCCCTCTTCTCGATGAGGATGAGGCTACGTCGAAAGGGCTCATCGAGGAGATCGACGAGCCGATCGACACGCAGTTCACAGAGATGGTAAAGCGGACCGCCGTGCGCCCACAGCTTCTCAAGGAGCGGGGCAACGAGGTAACCGCGGTCTATACACCCCTTCACGGCACCGGGGCGATGATGGTGGAGCGGGTACTCGGTGAGTTCGGTGTCACCGTCCATACCGTGGCGGAACAGCGGGAACCGGACGGTGAGTTTCCCACGGTGACCTCACCGAATCCCGAAGAGGCGTCGGCTCTCGAGATGGCTCTGGAGCTCGGCAGGCAGAAAGAGGCGGACATCGTCATCGGGACCGACCCGGACGCCGACCGTATCGGCATCGCCGTTCCGGTTTCCAGGGGCGGCGAGCTGAGACTGGTTACCGGCAACCAGCTCGGCGTCCTCTTTGCGGATTACGTCCTTTCCGGGCGCAAGGAGCAGGGGACCCTCCCGGAGAAGCCGGTCTTCATCAAGACCATCGTTACCACCGAGCTCCAGCGCGAGGTGGCGCAGCACTACGGCGCGATCGTCTACGACACCCTCACCGGATTCAAGCACATCGCCTCGGTAATGCGGCAGCTCGACGCCGACCCTTCCTTGGGCAGCTACGTTCTCGGTGGAGAGGAGAGCTACGGCTACCTCCTCAACCCGGAGGTCCGGGACAAAGACTCGATCTCAGCGGTGCTCCTGGCGATCGAGATGGCCCTCTACCACCGCTCCCGGGGCAAGAGTGTCCTCGACCGACTCAACGAGCTCTACGATCAGTTCGGCTACTACGAGGAGCTCACCATTTCCAGGTACTTCGAAGGGGTAAAGGGCAAGGAGATCATGGACGCTCTTATGAACCGGCTTCGGACCAACCCCCCTGAGAAGATCGGTACCGGCCGGGTGGTGACGGTGCGGGACATTCTCACCGGCGTGACCCGGGACATCGCCTCGGGCCTCGAGGCGAAGGATATCGAGCTACCCTCATCAAACGTTCTCCAGTTTCTCCTCGACGAGGGGGGCAAGCTCAGTGTCCGCCCGAGCGGCACCGAGCCGAAGATCAAGTTCTACGCCTCCATCAAAAGCCGCCCGGGAGCACCCCTCGAGGAGGCAAAGGTTGCCGTCGGGGCGGAACTCGAACAGATCCGCTCCGATATCCAGGCGCTCCTCGACCAGGCGGCGGCGGAGGCGTGACCCCGCTGTCCGCCCCGTGCCCGCCTGCCCTCCGGCTGTCCGCCGGGGGCAATCATCGCCGCCGGCGTTCCCGTTTCAGCTTCCGGGCCTCCCCCATGATCTCACGCAGCTGCGCCTCGTCGAGGAGGCTCCTGCTGCGTTCGTCCGAGAGCTCCTCGAGATAGCGGTCTGCCATGTTGTTGATCTCGCCCTCGAGTTCCCCTGACCAGATCCGCCGCGCGAGGGCGTGGGGCTGCTCCTGGTAGGTCAGAAGAGACTCTGCGATCCGGTAGGCACGGTAGTATCGGATATCATCAATTCCGAGGTCGTACTCCCGCATCAGTTCGTCAATCGTCATGATCCTTACCGAAATAATGCGCCCCTCCGGGGAGAGTCTGTCAAGGCGGTTGCAAGGTGGGGGGCAGTTCCGATAGCTTCTACCCCTATGGATAACAGTCAGTCGGTAGCGGAACTCACCTTCACAGCGTTCGATTTCGAGACTACAGGACTCAACCCCGCCCATGATCGCATTATCGAGCTCGGGGCGGTTCAGTTCCGTAACGGTGAGGTCACCGGGGAGTTTCAGGCGCTGGTGGACCCGGAGATCCCTCTGCAGCAGGGAGCGATGGAGATCACCGGGATAACCCCTGATATGCTCGCCGGCCGCCCGAAGGTCTCCGAGGTGCTTCCGAAGTTTCTCACGTTTCTTGGTGAGACGGTGCTTGTCGCCCACAACGCCGGTTTCGACATCGCCTTTCTCCGCTCGGCGATGCAGGGCAGCGATCTCGAGCCGGTGAGGAATCCCCTCGTCGACACACAGGTCCTCGCCCAGAAGGCGTACCCGCGGCAGAAGAGCTACAGCCTCCAGTACCTCATCGAGTTTCTCGGCATTCCACCGAACAACGCCCATCGCGCCCTCGACGATGCCCTCATGTGCATGAGGCTCTTTACCTCCTGTGTCGATCAGATGGCATTTATGGGAGAGATTACCCTCGGCGAGATCCTCACCTGAGCCCGAGGGAGAGAGAGGGTGAAGGCTCTACCGAGCTCCCCTCGACTACCGCGCCTTTTCGAGAACCTTGAGCATGTAGAGCTCGAGATAGTTTCGCAGGGCGCCGCGCTTTCGGATCACGTCAAACGCCTCGTTTTCGGCGATCCGCTCCGATAGCGCCTCGATCCGGGCGCGGTCCGGGGTGTGCTTACGGCTCATCACCTTCATCCGGCGCAGGGTATCCCGACAGAGGGCGTTTACATCCTCCACCAGATTCTGCCTTGCCGTCTTGTCGAGCAACGGGTTCCACTCCTCCTCGAGAGCCTCGAGGCGCTCCTCCACCGAGGAGTAGCCCTGGAGGTACTCCTTCTGAAGCTCCCGGATCGCCTTCTGGAAGGCGGCGCGCTCCTTCTGCTCCGCCGCGGAGCCTCCTCGGCCCTTTTCGCCGCCCTGCTCCTGCCTCGACCGTTCGTCCGACTCCATCGCCTCGGCGGTGACGCTGCTGCGCCTCGAGGAGCCGGTGGCAAACATCCCGCGCAGGAGCTTGACGATGCCCCGGAGGATCGGCACCGCCTGCCAGAAGGGGAGCATCAGGCGCGCTTCGTTGTACAGCTGTTTGCGATCGAGGTTGAAAATCACCGAGTAGGGTCTGAGCTTCTTTGCCCTGACGTCGATAACCTCCGCCTTCAGGTCCGTGGCAAATCCCTCGGGTACCCCCTCGACTTCGGCGGCGAGAAAGAGGATATCAAAGGAGGTGAGGGCAAAGGCATAGGGTGCCTTCTCCTTGAACGCTTTACGAATGTGAGCGTCGAAGGCGTCGTTGTCCTTCATCATCTCGAGCTTCTTCTCGTTTTTCAGAAGCTCCGCCCAGCCGTTGCGGTAGAACCGTGCCAGCTCGCCACGCAATCTGTCCCGCTCGCCGATGAGGTAAGGAACGATCCGTTTGCTCATGATGTAGTGTCGGTCCTCCCCCTCGGGGGTAAAGGGAAAGAGCGCTGGAAGGGCGGTCTGATCCTTCGGTGTGGACAGCTCGGTAACCAGTTTGTAGACGTCCTCTTTACTGCACCGCTTGGTGAGCAGTATCCCCCGGTCATCGCTGAACTGTTCGATCTCGGAAATGCGGAAGATATACGGTTCGCAATCGAGCTTCTGCCGAACCATCTTGAGCGCCTCCTCCCGTTCCTGGGAGCGCTGGCTCACCCCCTTGTTGTAGACGCAAAGGTAGCCGAGGAGGTAGGAGGCCTGGCAGATCGCGTGCTCATCATCCATCATCTCCTTCTTTTTCTCATACTCCTTTACGATGAGGGAGGACAGCTGCGTCCAGAAATGAAATGTGAACTCCGTCGGGCTCTTGAGCTGCTCGACGATACTCTCAGGGTTGGTCATTGTCTGATGGACAAGCTCTCCAACCTGCACCTCCCGGTTCTGGAAAATACCTTTGAGCTTTGCCGTCACATAGCCGGCGTTGTTCCGGTTCCGCAGATAGATGCGCATCTTTTGCATGCAGAGGCTGAGCATCCGCTCCTGCAGCAGCTTGGGGGTTATGAGCATCCCGTTGAGCTGCCCCGGAAATCTGATGTGGAGAATCAGATTGGGCGTGTAGTCGGTAGCTCCGATCCACTCGACGATCTCCTCGGTTACCTGAATAGTCTTGAGCTGGTGCGAGGGTGGCTGGAAGGGAAGATCCTCCTCCTGGGGAAAGGGGCGGTCGGGCTGCTCGGTAATCCGGCCGTAGAGCCTGTCGAGTTCGAGGCGAAAAAAGGCGGGGTAGTAGACCACCGAGGGGTTCCCGGTGTCATCCCGCTCGAGAACTACTGCGTTCGACCGCTCGAGGCTCTCGAGGACGGAGATCAGGGTGCTCTGATCCTCATCGATCAGGCCGTCGAGATCCGGGGAGTCATACTGGTGTTTGCGGGCGTACTTGGCCGCGAACGTGGCGAGCCCGTCGAACCTCAGTCGCGAGGTGCCGGAGCGATTAGCGTAGAGATGCAGAATTCGAGTCACATTTTTTGCTAACGACATAGCCTATGTTCCATCCGAATAGTAATTCACCCGACCGAAGGGAGCAACTTGTTTGACAAGGCGTTACACCAATCAATAGAATTGAGTTGAAAATGAAGCGAACTCTACTGTTACTTCCCTTTCTGATCCTCTTTGCCTGCGTCTCTCCCCCGGAGGATGAGCGTCCTGACGAGCCCCCGGTCGAGGAGCCCCCGGTCGAGGAGCCCGAGGAAGAGGAGCGACCGGAACCGGAGGAGCAGGAGCCTTCGGATGAGGACGCTCCCGCGGAGGATACAGACGAGGACTTCGAGGTCACAGAGGAGATCTACGACCAGACCTTCGATGAGGTCGAACAGACGATCTCCCGGCTCAACACGATTATCCAACAGCGGGACTACGAAGCGTGGCGGGACTACCTCACGGATAAGTACGTCGAGGAAAACTCCGAGCCCGAGGCCCTCGCCGAGTGGTCCGAGTCTCCGCTCCTTCAGCGCAATGATATCACCCTCGAGTCTTTAGAGGATTATTTTTTGTATGTCGTTGTTCCGAGCCGATCAAACGTCCGCCTTGACGACCTCGAGTTCGTAGATGAGAATACCGTTGAAGCGTACATGAATGTTCGTGGGCGCCGTGCTCTGTTATACTTGCTCGAGGAGCAGGACGGCACGTGGAAAATCGATGTCCCGTGATGTAGACTGCTACCGTAGCCATTTGAGGAGATAGACAATGAGAGCCAATCGCGTAATCCTGTTTTTGCTGGTGACAGCGCTTCTGTCCACCCCGCTCTGGGCGCAGGAGAATCAGGATGAGGAACAGGAGAACCGAGGACAGCCGACGATCGAGGAGCTCTATCTCAGCCAGGATATCGAGCTTCAGATCCTGCGAAGTCAGGCCCTCGCGCCGGACCGGGAGTCAAAGCTTCTCGCCCTGCAGTCTATCCGTAACATGGTCGAAAACGACACCGTCTCTCCTCAGGACAGCGGCGCGTTCACCATACTGAGAGCCCTCGCCGCCGAGGGCACCTTCCGTCAGGTACGATCCAACGGTCGGGTGATGAACGACTTTCCTGAGATCCGTCGCGAGGCGACCGCCCTCATCGCGGAGATAGGCGGCGAGACCGCTCATGATGTGCTCATCAGGATCGCCCGGGAAGATGACGAACCTATGGTCCTCGCCGAGGCGGTGTACGGTCTCGGCACCATCGGCATGAACGACAACAACGAAGCTTCCGCCCAGGTGGTGCGGATTCTTCAGGTAGAGAACAGCGCCGAAACCCCGGATAACAACCTCGCCTTCGCCTCGATACTCGCTTTAGAGCGCCTCGCAAGCGCCTCAGAGCCTCCGATCGACCCGGAGATCGTTTCGGTGCTCCTCGAGACCGCGTCGGCTCCCTACATCCGGACGGTACGACGCCGGGCGGTAGAGGCAATTGTCAACATCCGGGAGCAGCAGGCGCAGTAAGCCCGGCCGTCGGATGGCCCGAACCCTTTACATTCTTGGATTCTTTGCCCGGTCCGCGTTCATAGGAACGCTTATTCTCATCTTTCTTTCCAACACCCTCGTGGTGAACCAGAGTGAGGGGCGTGTCTACAGCAGTCTCGAGGAGGTCCCGCCCCGGCGGGTCGCGCTGCTTCTCGGGACCAGCAACCGTCTCAGAGGCGGGCGGCCGAACCCGTTCTTTACCTACCGGGTAGCCGCGGCGGTGAGACTGTTCAAGGAGGGGAAGGTCGAGTTTATCCTCGCAAGCGGCGATAACTCCCACCCGAGCTACAACGAGCCCGCCTCCCTCCAGGAGGCGCTGCTGCGCTCAGGGGTGCCCGAGGACCGGGTCGTTCTCGACTACGCCGGCTTCAGTACCCTCGACTCGGTTGTCCGGGCATCGGAGGTTTTCGGGGAGGATCGCCTTATCATCGTCTCTCAGCCCTTTCACCTCGAGCGGGCGATCTTTATCGCCTCCTCCTGGGGTATCGATGCTGTCGGCTACGGCGCCCGGAACGTAGAGGGGTGGGGGGGCGTCTCGATTCGTCTCCGGGAGGCTCTCGCCCGGGTAAAGGCAGTCCTTGACGTATACCTGGTAAATCGCTCGCCCCGCTACCTCGGAGATCCGGTTCCGGTCGAGTAGATCTCGGTGACCGCTTTGAGCAGCCTGAGGTTCGCCTCTCTCGAGGCGGTGCCGATTCGAAAGAATCCGGGGAGGCCGAAGGATGTGCAGTCACGGATCTTCATCCCCCGCTCCCAGAGCCTCGAGGCGAGCTGGAGGTTTTCAGGTCCCTGAAAGAGCTGGAAGTTGCACCCCGCCGGGTAACGGGTAAAGCCGATCTCCTCCATCCCCGCGCCGAGCTCCTCGGTGAGCTCCCCGGTCTTTCGCCAGCTATCCCGGTAGTAGTCGAGCTCCTCGAGAGCCGCAAGGCCCGCCTCCTCGGCGGGGGTGTTGACACTCCAGGGAGGCTGTACCCGATCGATCACCCTCGCTATCTCCGGGTGGGCGGCGATGTAGCCGAGACGCAGGGCGTTGAGATTGAAGTCCTTGGTCATCGACCGCATCAGGAGCAGCGGGTACCGGTCAACCAGTTTCTCGCTTTCCGGCCTGCGGGGCGCAAAGTTCGCGTACGCCTCGTCGAGAACCAGAAGGGTCCCCGCGGCGCTGCAGGCGACAAGAAGCGGCTCGAGCTCCTCCTCGGAGAGACAGCTGCTTGTCGGGTTGTTTGGATTGCAGAGCCAGGCGACCCGTATCCGATCCGAGGTTATGAGCTTTGCCGCGGCGGTGATGTCGGGCTTGAAGGCGTCCTCTCGTCGGGTGGGAAGCTCAACGGTCTTTGCTCCCATCATCCTCGAGACCATCCTGTAGTCGCTGTAGGTCGGGGGGAAGGTGAGTACCGTATCCCCCGGGGAGAGATAGGCTAAAGCGATGAGCCAGAGCGCCTGAGAGGTGCCGTTTACGACCGCTATCTGCTCCTCCTCGAGGCCGTTGAGGCGGGCAAGGGCGCCCTGGAGCCGGCGCGCCCGACTGTCCGGGTATCGCTCGATCGGCACCCTCCTCGCGGCGGCGACAACCGAGTCCGGGGGAGGGTAGGGATTTGCGCTGACGCTGAAGTCGATGAGCTCCTCCCGACGCACCCCCTCGAGATCGTGAACCTGTATCCCCCCATGGTAACTCGCCTCGAGCCCCTCGATCGCCTCTCGTGGACGGATCATCGCCTCGTACCTCCCCTTACTGTATACTACCGCGAGATGAAAGGTGGAAAGATGAATCTAACGTTACCAGTCTCCGACGGCAGCAAAACAATGGATATCGCACCGGGCAAGATTGTCTGTCTCGGTCTCAACTACGACGCCCACATCCAGGAGAGTCTCTCGGTAAAGGTCCGGGGCTTCGACCCTGAGCGACCGGCGGAGCCTGTGCTGTTCAACAAGCTTCCCTCGAGCATTATCGGGCCGGATGAGCAGATCCTCTTGCCTTCGATTCTCCAAAGCTACGGGTTCGAGGAACCGCGGACCGACCACGAGGCGGAGCTCGCAGTGATCATCGGAAAGGAGGGTAAGCAGATCCCTGTGGACCGCGCCCTCGAGCACATCTTCGGCTTCACCTGCGCCAATGATATCAGCCAGCGAAACCTCCAGAACGGCGACCGGTCCGGCTGGTTCCGGGGCAAGTCCTTTGACACCTTCTGCCCCCTCGGCCCCCGGGTGGTGCCGGCAGCAGAGCTTCCGGGGGTAGAGGACCTCGAAGTAACGTGCCGGGTCAACGGCGAGCTGAGACAGCAGGGGCGTACGAGCCAGATGATCTTTTCCCTGGCCGAGACAATCGCCTTTATCTCCCGGAACTTCACCCTGGAGGTCGGGGATATCATCCTCACCGGGACTCCGAGCGGTGTCGGCCCCCTCGCCGACGGTGACACGGTTGAGGTAGAGATCGAAGGTATCGGTGTGCTCAGGAACCAGGTTCGCGCCGAGGGGTAGACCCACGGCGTGTGCGAGCCCTTCGGCCACTGTTTCGCGACCGCCCGGGGCGGGCTCAGGTGGCGAGCATCGCCTCGAGGAGACTGCGAACATCTTCGACCTTCTCCACGTAGTACTCCGCGGCGGACATGCCGACGCCGACCTTGATTGTGTTACCCCGTCCCGAGAGCGCCTCGAACATATACTCGTCGGTGTGGTCGTCCCCTGCGGCGAGAACAAAGTCCCAGTCAGCCTCGGCGAGCCAGCGCAGAACGGCTCGACCCTTGTCAAAGGCGCTCGGCTTTACCTCGAGGACGTTGTTTCCCTCGAGCAGGGAGAGATCGAGGTTGCTGGTAAAGCTCAGAAGGGCGTCCTTGAGCTCGGAGAGGCGGACCGCGGCGAGCTCCGGCTCCGCGTTGCGGTAGTGCCAGGCGAGGGAGTAGTCCTTCTCCTCGAGGTCGGAGCCGGGAGTCCGGTCCACGAAGAACTGGATCAGCGGCTCGATCTTCGACTTCCACTCGTCGTTCACCTCCTCCAGGAGGCTCCACTCCCCCCGTCGCTCGCGTATCCAGATACCGTGGCCCGCCGCGACCGAGACATCGAGGAAGCCGAGCCACGCGTCGAGGACATCCCGGTCCCGTCCGCTTATAACGACAACCTCGTTACCCTCCTCGGCCGATAGGCGGCGCAGCAGGTCGAGGAGGAGAGCGTCCGGTTCCGCCTGGGAGGGCCGTTTGGTAAAGCGACGTATGGTTCCGTCGTAGTCGAGGAAGAGTAGCCGCTTTTTCGCCTTTGCGTACTGCTGGATCAGCTCCTTCTGCCGGGCGCTTGTGAGGTACCGGGCGAAGTGCTGCTTCTGAAGCTGGTGCACCTTGCGAAGCTTTGTTACGAAGTCCTTGGCCCAGTACTCGACGTTGTACCGGGACAGCCGCTCCCTGATCCGTCGATGTCGCTCTTTCTGCTCCTTCTCGGGCATCTGCAGCCCTTCGCGAATCGCCCCGGCGATCCCCTCCTGGTCGAAAGGGTTGATGATGAGCGCCTCGCTCATCTCCCTCGCGGCGCCGGCGGTCTCGCTTAGAACGACGATACCCGTCTCGTCCCGTTTAGCGGCGACGTACTCCTTGGCGATCAGGTTCATCCCGTCCCTCAGGGCGGTCACCAGAAGGAGGTCCGCCCGCTGGTAGAGCGCGGTGAGCTCATCAAAGGGAAGGGTCCGGTAGAAGTACCAGATCGGCGTCCACCCCATCTGCTGGTAGCCGCCGTTTACCTCCCCGATAAGCTCATCGATCTCCCGCTTCAGTGCCTGGTACTCCTCGACGTTCTCCCGGGAGGGAGAGACAATAAGAACCATTGTTACCTGCTCCAGGTATTCCGGGTTCTCCTCGAGGAACCGGCGAAAGCCGTGGAGTCTTGAGAGTATGCCTTTGCTGTAGTCCAGCCGGTCCACCGAGAGAATCATCTTCTGCCCGGTGAGCTGGTCGCTGATCTGCCGGTAGTGCTCCTGTACCTCCGGTTGGAGGGACGAGTCGTTGTACTTGTCAAAGTCGATGCCCATAGGAAAGACATCTACGCTCGCAACCCGGTCCTCGAGGGTGACGGTTGCGAGGCGGTGCTCGTAGCCGATAAGTCGCCGGATGCTCGACAGGAAGTGGCGGGCATAGTCGTAGGTGTGAAAGCCGATGAGGTCGGAGCCGAGCAGGCCGTTGAGGATCTCGTTTCGCCACGGCAGGTTACGGAACACCTCGTAGGATGGAAAGGGTATGTGGAGAAAGAAACCAACTGGCGAGTTGGGAAACCGCTCCTTGATGAGGCGAGGCAGGAGCATCAGCTGATAGTCGTGGACCCAGATGAGGTCTCCATCCTCGGCGTAGGAGGCCACCTGATTGAAAAACTTCTCGTTTACCACCTCGTAGGCGCGCCAGGTGTTCTCGTCGTAGTCGGTAAAGGTCGTAAAGTAGTGAAAGAGGGGCCAGATCGTCCGGTTGCAGAAGCCCGCGTAGAACAGGTCGAGCTCCCCCTGGTTGACGTCCACTGCCACGCACTTGTACTCCTCCAGAAGGGTGGAGAAGATATACTCACGCTGCTCCTCGCTGACCTCCTCGGTGGTAAGGCCGCTCCATCCTATCCAGAGACTCTCCTCCTGCTCGTGGATCGTGCTCAGGCCCGTGGCAAGGCCGCCGACGCTCCGCTTAAAGGAAATCTCCCCCTCCGGGGAGAGCCTGGCCGTCGTAGAAAGCCTGTTTGAAACAAATATCGTCTTGGCCATGGCTACAGTGTACTTGCCTCGGGCGCGGGCAGTCCACATTGCGGGAGCGACTGCCGGAGGCCGCATCGGTCGAAGCGGGGAAAGCCACAGCTGAAGCTTGTCGAAGGAAGAGCCGTTGCCGTGAGGTTGCGAGACTGGGCTCAGGGCGGTTATAACAGGGCCACCATGTCAGACGCCCTCACCAACGGTGATGCTACCTCCTTTCTAAAGAGTCTCGGTCTTCCCTCCTTTCGTGTGCACAAGCCGGTGAGTCACTTCGACTTTACCCGTGGCTCCCGGCGGATTCTGGTGATGGGCCCGATGGGCTCCGGTAAGACCGAGTACTCCTCGCGGATCTGGAGGGACTCACAGGTCGCCCTCGAGAAGTCCGAGGCCCTCGCCCGGCGTGTTTCAACAGGCGCCGCGGATCGGCGGAGAGTCTTTTTTGTCCGATCCGCCCTCGACCGCGGGCGCTTTGCGGACTATCCCGAGGACGCCCTCGCCTACCGTGGCGGGTACGAGCGCCTCGGAGGGAGTATCGCCGAAATCGAGAGCTCCTACGGCCTCGAGCGCCTCATCGATTCTCACCCCGAGGTCGGCACCTGGGTTCTCGACGAGGCATCCTTCTATGATGAGCGGCTCGCCTACGTGATCCACCGGGCGAGTGAGCAGCGGGGGCTTGTTTTTATCTGTCCCACCCTGATCCTCAACTTCCGCAGGACGATCTTTAATCAGACCGCCCAGCTCCTTCTCGAAGTCGCCACCGATATCTTTCCACTGACAGCCTACTGCGAACATCACGATTGCCTCACCGACTCCCTTTACACCTATCGTTATTACACCGTGGAAGGCCGGGAGTGTCCCGCCCTCTACTTCGATCCCCTGATCATCATCGGTGGCGATGCGGCGAAACGGGATCCTCTCGAGCCGGATTACGCGACCCGTTGCGACGAGCACCACTACCTGCCGGGCAAAGAGTACACCTACCTCCACCTCAAACCCCTCGGCAGCGAGGCGAGTCGGGGTAATCTCGGCCCCCTTTTCGGGGAACTCGAGGCTATGAACCGGGGGGAGGGAGAGTCGATGCTCGAACGCCACATCGCAGAGCGTTATCCCGACCCTGACCACCTCTGTCGAAACGCCCTGTCGGTTCCCTGCCTCGCAGAGCGAGCTGTCTGCTACCTCTATGTCGAGCAGAATCTCCTCTCCGAGGCGCACCTGAGAGAGCTGGTGGATACCCTCGGTCTCGACCGTGAGTATCTGCGCCGGCGACTCGGCGACAACGGTCGACCGATGACGTTGTAGTTTCGCCCGTCACAAAAGCCGGGCGTCCTGTCCCTGCTGTCCTCAACCCTGGGGATAGAAAACGGATAAACCGTTGCCGCAAAAAGAAATAGATCGATAAAAACGTGATTTCGTAACGTGGACCATCCGTCTCTCCCGCATCTGATCGCTCTACCTGGAGTTACGCACCGTTGTATCCCCAGGGTGGAGGACAGCACCGTCTATTTTTCCACTACCGCGGCCCAGGATGCTTGACACCCCCAGGGCGGACGATTACCGTTGCCAGCAGATTTTTCGGATATTTCTGACCAGAAAAGGGAGGACAGAATGATAAAGAGAGTAACGCTGCTTCTTCTATCGCTGCTCGTTGCGGCCGGCATGGTGTACGCCGGCGGACAGGGCGAGGACGCAGCCGCCGATGAGGAGACCATCAACATTGCGATGGTTACCGACGTCGGTGGAGTAAACGACCAGAGCTTCAACCAGTCTGCCTGGGAGGGACTGCAGCAGGCTCAGGAGGACTTCGGGGAGGTGGAGGTTTCCTACCTCGAGTCGACCCAGGAGTCCGACTATGAGCCGAACCTTCAGGCGCTCTACGACGCCGGCAACGACCTCATCTGGGGTATCGGCTTTCTCATGGCCGACGCCATCCGGACTCAGGCAGACCTCAACCCGGACCAGCGCTACGCGATCATCGACTATGCCTGGGACAGCTATCCGGACAACCTGATCGGTATTGTGTTTCAGGCTGAGCAGGCGAGTTTCCTCGTTGGTTACATCGCCGGCCGAATGACCGAAACGGGTACAGTCGGATTTGTCGGTGGTATCGAGGGTCAGGTAATCGACGCCTTTGATTACGGTTACCACGCCGGGGTGATGTATGCGAATCAGGACGTTGAGGTTCTTCGCCAGTACGCCGAGAGTTTTACGGACGCCGCGATCGGTAAGAGTATCGCCACCAACATGTATCGCCAGGATGCGGACATCGTCTTTCACGCCGCCGGGGGCGTCGGTGACGGCGTCATCGAGGCTGCTCGTGAGCAGGACGCCTTTGCGATCGGTGTCGACCGGGACCAGAACGACCTCGCTCCGGAGCACGTTCTCACCTCCGCTATGAAGCAGGTGGGCCAGGCGATGTACAACGTTGCGCAACAGCTGGTTGACGGCAACTGGGAAGGGGGACGGACGGTCGTCTACGGTCTCGCGGAGGATGGCGTCGGCATCGCCCCGACCAGCGACGAGGACGTTCCCCAGGATATCCTCGATGAGGTTGCCGAGCTCAGGCAGCAGATCATCGACGGCGAAATCGAGGTTCCCTTCAACGAGGAGACCTTTGAGGAGTTCATGGCGAATCTCTAACCCGCCGCTGAACTGACGGTTTCGGCGGGTCGGCCGGTGCGGCTATAGCGTTTCCGCACGTAGGTGCCGGCTCGCCTTTTTTGTCTGCCAGGGGGGCTCTCGTGAGGCGACAGATTGACATGAACAACCCGGTCGTCGAGATGCGGGGAATCACCAAGAGGTTTGGCGACTTTGTTGCCAATGACCGCATCGACCTCACCGTCCACAAGGGAGAGATACACGCGCTCCTCGGGGAGAACGGGGCGGGAAAGACAACCCTTATGAAGGTTCTTTACGGGTTGCTGCAGCCGGAGGAGGGGAAGATCTTTGTGCAGGGCGAGCAGGTGGAGATGGAGAACCCGAACGTGGCGATAGGCCACGGGATAGGCATGGTCCACCAGCACTTTATGCTCGTCCAGCCCTTTACGGTGGCGGAGAACATTATCCTCGGCCAGGAGACGGTCTGGAAAGCGGGTATTCTCGACCGGACCCGGGCGGTCAAGGATGTGCAGGAGCTGTCGGAACGCTACGGCCTCAAGGTCGACCCGACCCGGAAGATCCAGGACATCTCCGTAGGCATGCAGCAACGCGTTGAGATCCTCAAGGCGCTTTATCGCGGCGCGGACATCCTCATACTCGACGAGCCGACGGCGGTTCTGACGCCCCAGGAGATCGAGGAGCTTGTAAAGATCATGACCAGCCTCACCGAGGAGGGTAAGACCATTATCGTGATCACCCACAAGCTAAAGGAAATCAAGATGGTGGCGGACAACTGCACGATCATCCGTCGCGGCAGGTACATAGATACCGTCTCCGTCCCCGAGACAACCGAGCGGGAGCTCGCCTCTAAGATGGTGGGGCGGGAGATCCAGCTCGAGGTCAAAAAGGAGAAGGCGAATCCGGGTGAGGTGGCTCTGGCCATCGAGGATCTGGTGGTCAAGGACAGTCGCGGCATTAACGCCGTGGACGGTTTCTCCCTCGAGGTTATGAAGGGTGAGATTCTCGCTCTCGCAGGTATTGACGGCAACGGACAAACCGAGCTGGTAGAGGCTCTCACGGGAATCCGGGAGGTAGCCTCGGGCCGTTTCCTGGTGGCCGGCCGGGAGCTTCAGAACGCCACGCCCCGGGAGATTTTTCGCTGTGGCCTCGCCTCCATCCCCGAGGACCGGCAGCGGCGCGGCCTTGTTCTCGATTACACTGTCGCGGAGAATCTGGTACTCCAGATCTACGGCGAGGAGCCGTACTCGCGGCGGGGGGTTCTCGACCGGGATGCGATCTCCGGCTACGCCAAAAAACTGATCGAGGATTTCGACGTGCGGCCTCCCGAGGAGGGGTATCTTGCCAGGGAGCTCTCCGGCGGTAACCAGCAGAAGGTGATAATCGCCCGGGAGGTGAGCCATGACCCCGACGTTCTTGTTGCCTCCCAGCCGACCCGAGGTCTCGACGTTGGCGCGATCGAGTACGTCCACGCCGCTCTTGTAGAACAGCGGGACCGGGGGAGGGCGGTCTTTCTCGTCTCCCTCGACCTCGACGAGGTGCTCAACGTTGCCGACCGGGTCGCGGTCATCTACGATGGAAAAGTTGTGGGAATCAGGAACGTTTCGGATACCGACGAGCATGAGCTCGGCCTCATGATGGCCGGGGGAGGGGCAGGCAATGAGTGAACAGCGAACCCTCGCCTCGAATCAGCTCACCCTTACCCTGATATCGGTGGTCCTCGGCCTCATTGTCGGCGCCATCGTCCTCGCCGTGGCGGGGTACAACCCCTTTGAGGCGTACTGGAGCCTTCTGCAGGGCATCTTTGGTCGCCCCCGCTACGTGGCGAGGGTTATTATCCAGGCGACACCGATCATTATCACCGGCCTGTCGGTCTCCTTCGCCTTTCGGACCGGCCTGTTCAACATCGGGGCGGAGGGGCAGTTTATTCTCGGAGCCCTCACCGCCGCGGTTGTCGGATACCACATCGCCTTGCCCCCGGTAATCCACGTCATCGTTGTTTTTCTCTTTGCCATGGCCGCCGGGGCGATCTGGGGTGGTATTGCCGGGTTCCTCAAAGCGAAGTTCGGCATCCACGAGGTTATCGTGACGATCATGCTCAACTGGATCGCCCTCTACCTCAACAACTACTTTACAAGCCTCCCCGCCCTCGTGCGGCCGGAGAGCGAGTCGACCCACAAGATTCTGATGTCCGCCCGGATCGACTTCTTTGCCCGCCTCAAGGCGGATCCTCCTCAGTGGCGGGAGTTCTACGACGCTTACCCCTGGCTCGCCGACATCTTCCGGGCGCCGGTCAACCTCGGGATCCTCATCGCCATACTCCTCGGGGTGTTCATGTGGTTTGTCCTCTACCGAAGCACCCTCGGCTACGAGCTGCGGGCGGTGGGCCACAGCCGTGATGCAGCGGAGTTTGGAGGGATACATGTTCCCGCCTCGATGTTCAAGTCGATGGCGATCGCCGGCATGCTCGCAGGCCTTGCCGGTGCTATCCACGTTACCGGAGTTTCCCAGGCCGTCTCGAGGCTCGCGGTGATGGAGGGCTACGGTTTCGACGGTATCGCCGTTGCCCTGATAGGAGGCAGCACCTCCCTCGGATGTATCCTCGCGGGGTTGTTGTTCGGCGGTTTGCAGTACGGGGGTACGAGCATACAGCGGGACCTCGGCGCACCGACCGAGGTTATAAGTATCGTCATCGGCACGATTATCTTCTTTGTCGCAATGCCGAAGTTCCTTCGCCTTATGCTCGCCCTGCGTAAAGGCAGGAGTGGAGGAGAATCATGAGCTCACTCGATCTCGCCTTTCTTCTCGGTACCACGGTCATGTATGCGACCCCCCTCATATTCGCCGCCCTCGGGGGTACGATTACCGAGAACGCCGGGGTCATCAACATCGGACTCGAGGGGATGATGGTCATCGGCGCCTTCATGGGTGCAACCGCCGGGTTTTACTTCCAAAGCGCCTGGGTCGGCTTTCTTGCCGCTGGTCTCGCCGGGGGGCTGCTCGCCGTCCTCCACGGTATCGCCACGGTTACCTTCCAGGCGAACCAGATAGTAAGCGGCATCGCTATGAACTTTCTCGGCGGGGGACTCGCCCTGTTTCTCAGCCGCCTCTTTTTTGACGGCGCAACCCAGACGATTCCCCTCTCCCTCGACGACAAGATGCCCCGCCCCCTCAACGGGCTCTTTCCGCGGAACTCCTTCTCCGATCTCATCCTCAACCAGTACGCCACGGTCTTTATCGCCTTTGCGATGGTCGGGGTGGTCTGGTTTTTCCTCTACAAGACCCGCCTCGGTCTGCGGATCCGGTCGGTGGGGGAGCATCCGGAGGCGGCGGACAGCCTCGGCATTAACGTCTACCGGGTCCGCTACTTCGCTGTTATTTCCTCCGGTGTCCTCGCGGGCTTCGGCGGCGCTTCGCTGAGTATCGCCGTGGTCTCCCGGTTCATGCCGACCCTCATTTCCGGACAGGGCTACATCGCCCTTGCCGCGATGATCTTCGGAAAGTGGAGACCCCAGGGCGCTATGGTCGCCTGTCTCCTCTTCGGGGCCGCCCAGGCGTTTGTGGTCCTTCTCGGAGGAACCGACTTTGTCCTGCCCTCGGAACTACTCGCTACTCTGCCCTACGTGGTGACCCTGATCGCCCTCGTGGCCTTTGTGGGCAGGCAGAACGCCCCTGCCGCGGACGGACAGCCGTTTGAGAGCGGGCAAGGGTAATGGAGTTCTTCTTTAGCAACGAGGGCCTCTGGCTCATCCTGCTGGTTGCCAACTTTCTGGTAATTATCACCCTCTACATCGTTTTCGGGGAGACCGGCGTCTACGTCTGGGTCCCGATCGCCGCGATTATCGCGAACATTCAGGTCTTGAAGACGATCGAGCTGTTCGGCTTGACCGCCACCCTCGGCAACATCGTGTATGCCGGGAGTTTCCTTGCAACCGACATCCTCTCGGAGAACCACGGGAAACGGAGCGCCTCGAGGGGTGTCGCCTTTGGCTTTGTCGGGATCCTCGCGGTCACGCTCTTTATGAACCTGGCACTCCTGTTCGAGCCGGCGGAATCAGATTTTGCCCACTCCGCCTTGACCGAGATCTTCTCGCTCCTTCCGAGGATCACCGCGGCGAGTCTCGCCGCCTATCTGGTCTCCCAGGCCCATGACATCTGGGCCTACGAGTTCTGGAAGAGACGCTTTCCCAGCCGGAAGCTCATCTGGGTGCGTAACAATCTCAGCACCCTTGTGAGCCAGCTCATCGACTCCCTGGTCTTTACTCTTGGGGCATTCTGGGGCGTTTTCTCCGGGAGCGTCCTTTTCGAGATCGTTTTCACCACCTATCTCCTCAAGCTGATCGTCGCGGTGGCCGACACCCCCTTTGTCTACATCGCCTCTTTTTCCCACCGGGCGAGGGAGAAGCGCGCCGCAACCGGTGCCGGGGATGATGGGGCTGTTGCGCAGCCCGGGGATGGTGCGGGGGAGGCGGGCGGTGAGGAGTCCTCCCTCGCCTCCGAAGAGCCTCGCTCCTCCGGGGAGGAGAGGGAGTCGTGAGGTTCCCCCGTATCTTCTTCCTCCTCCTCCCTCTCCTCATCCTTGTCACCCCTCTCTCCGTTGCCCAGGAGCGCCCGGGAGAAAGCCTGCCGCGGCGGCCTGAGTGGCTCGCCGAATGGGGGCCGGAGCTTCCCGTTGAGCTCTCGGCGGTGAGCGCGCTCCTCCTGGACGCTGAAAGCGGCGTTGTACTCTACGAGAAGGAGCCGGACCGGGTCATACCCCCCGCCTCCCTTACAAAGCTCATGACCGTGCACCTCGCCCTTCTCGCCGCGGAGGAGGGGAGGTTTTCTCTGACCAGCCGCTTTCCGGTACCCGAGGCTGCCTGGGCGCAGAACCAGGCGCCCGGCTCCTCCCTGATGTTTCTCGGTCCCGGTCAGGAGGTCAGCGGTGAGGAGCTGCTCTACGGCCTCGGGGTAACCTCGGGAAACGACGCCGCCGTGGCGGTCTCCATCCTCCTCGAAGGGAGTGTGGAGAGTTTCGTGGCTGAGATGAACCGGGAGGCACGACGTCTCGGCTACCGGACCCTCACCTTCCACGATCCGGCGGGGTTGAGCCCTGAGAACCGATCGACTGCCCGGGAGCTTGCGGACTTCGCGGAGTATCTCATTCGCAGACACCCCGGGATTCTCGACTTCTTCGCTCTCCCGAGCTTTACCTACCCCCGGTCCGGGAGCTCTCTTTCCGGTCAGCGGCCCTCATCGATCACCCAGTTGAACCGCAATCTCCTCCTCGAGGAGTATTCCGGGGCCGACGGCTTCAAGACCGGCTATATCGAAGCGTCCAAGTACAATCTCGTGGCCACCGCCGAGCGCGACGGCAGACGGCTGGTGGCGGTGCTCCTCGGCGTTCCCGGGGAGAACCACATCGAGGGGGGGGAGCGCCGCAGCAGGGAGGCGCGGGAACTGTTTGATTTCGGCTATCACCGATTCGAGCTGATCGAGCCTGCCGCACCCCCCCTCGAGCCCTTGAGGGTTTACGGAAGCCCGAAGGAGAGGGTCGATCTCAGCCCGGGCCCGGCGACGGCGGTTTCTCTCCCGGTGGGGGAGGGGGAGTTTCTCGAGGGCGTCTACACGGTGCCCGACCACCTCTGGGCTCCCCTGGAGGCAGGCAGGAGAGTGGGGAGGATCGCCTACACCCTCAGGGGCACCGAGATCCTCTCACGGCCTCTGGTTACCGCCGAGGAGGCTCCCGAGGACACCTTGCTCGGCCGGATCTACGACCGGCTTGTCTATCTCACCCGACCCTTCAGCGAGAGCTTCTGAGCCGGGGCGGCACCACTATTTGGTTGCGGGATCACGATTCACTGTGCTACATTGAGCGTCGCTATGGGCTCGACGATCAAGGAGTACTACGACGCTGTTATTATCGGCGCGGGCATAGCCGGCGTCACTGCTGCACTGACGATAAAGGAACTGAAGCCGGGCATGTCGGTTCTTCTGGTCAATGGCGAGGATCGCCTCCCATACAAGCGCACCAAGATCTCCAAACATCTGCGCACCGGTTACCAGCGGGATCAGTTTCTGCTCTACCCTGAGCAGTGGTACCAGGAGCAAGGTATCGACCTCCTCGTGGACAGGACCGCCACCGGCCTCGACCCTGCCTCGAAGACCGTCTCCTTCGGTGACAACAGTTCGGTAACGTATGGAAAGCTCCTCCTCGCGCCGGGGAGCGAGCCGATGTTTCCCAAGGTGGTCCGTCCCCACGAGTCCGACTCCTTCTACGTGGTACGGGACGCGAGGGATGGGGAGCGCCTGGTCAAGGGCGCGGGCAGAGCGAAGTCGGTTCTCGTCTCGGGCATGGGAATTCTCAGCGTGGAGATCGCCTCGGAGCTCGCCGCGATGGGCAAGGAGGTTACCCTCATCGGGGCAACCGCTCAGCTCATTCCGAAACAGCTCAGCCTCCGGGCGTCGGAGATCCTCGAGGAGCTTCTCACTCGGCGGGGGATCAAGCTGGAGTTCCAGGAGGAGATCCTCTCCTTTGAGGAGAACAAGCAGCACCGGATGGAGGTGCAGTTGCTGCGGCGCTCGAGCACCTTTGATATGGTTGTGATCTGTATCGGAGTTCAGCCACGTCTCACCCTCGCAATCCGAGGAGGCCTGGAAACCGGACGGGGTATCAAAGTGGATGAGTACCTGCGCACCAGCGCTCCGGATGTCCTGAGTGCGGGAGACGCGGCGGAGCATCCCGGGGGTCGTATCACCCGGCTATGGCACGAGGCGGAGTACCAGGGGATGATCGCCGGGCGGAACATGGCGGGAGAGGAGCAGCGAAACGAGGCGCCCCCCTTTCGTCTCAAGGCGGAAATCTTCGACCACTACTTTTTTTCCATCAACAAACCGGCAGATCCCCTGGAGGTGGACAGCGAGGAGTATGAGACCGCGAACCGGTACTGGGCCCTCTACTTTCGCGACGGTTTGCTCGACGGCGTGGTCTCGGTAAACGACCGGGACCGGGCAAAGAGCTTCGAGCAGGCGGTCCGGGAACGGTGGGACCGTGAGACGGTCCACCGCAACTTCGAGTTCGTCTGACCGGGATAACAGAAGGAGCCTGTCCATGCGCTTTACCTATCTTCGCTATATAGTTCTTACCTTTCTCATCCTCCCGGGGGGCATGCCCCTCTTTGCCACCGGGATACAGGAGCAGGAGCAACCACCGGTTTTCGAGCCCGAGGAGGTGAGCTACTCGGTAGTCTCGCTTCGGGGGCCGACGGCTGTGGGGCTTGCCGAGGCGATGCAGGAGAGCACCATTGCCGAGGGGGTGGAGGTCGAATGGGAGCTGGTGGGCTCACCGGATCTCGCGGTCTCCCGTATTCTCTCAGGCGAGGCGGATCTGGTTGCCCTCCCGACAAACCTCGCCGCTCAGCTGTATAACAGGGATGCGGACGTCGCCGTGGCGGGCACCAATCTCTGGGGGCTCATGTACCTGGTCGGTCCGGAGGACGGGCCCCGAAGCTTTTCGGATCTCGCCGGGCGCACGGTCTATACGATCGGGCGAGGGGCGACTCCGGATGTACTGCTGCGGTACTTTCTCGCCCGGGAGGGGCTTGACCCCGACGGTGATCTCACCATCGACTACTCCTACGGACAGGTCGAGCTCTCCCAGCTCGCCGCCTCGGGTGAGATTGATCTCGTCCTCCTGCCCGAGCCCTTTGTGACCCAGGTGACCCAGCGAAACCCGGATATGCGCATACTCCTGGACTTCCAGAGCGCCTGGCAGGAGGCTGTGGGCAGCGAGGAGTCCTACCCGCAGACGGTATTTCTCGCCCGCCGCTCCGTAGCTCAGGCCAACCCCGAGTCGTTTGCGCTCCTCCTCGACCGGATAGAGGAGTCCCTGCTCTTTGCGATCAGCGACCCGGTCGAGACGGGGGTGCTTGTCGAGCAGGCGGGGATCGGACTGCCGGCTGAGGTAACCGAGGCGGCTATTCCCCGGCTCAACATCCGCTATGAGAGCGCGACGGACTCCCGGGAGGCGATCGAGGAGTATCTGCAGGTTCTGTTCGACTTCAATCCCCGGTCCATCGGCGGGGCGATGCCGGGGGATGAGTTCTACCTCGACCTCCGCTAACGCCTCCCCCCCCACTACTCACCGCCGAAGGGATACGCACTCTTTGCCGATTTGCGCCTAGGGTGTGTATATTTAGCAGGTAAGATCACCTCAAAAACAGACGGAGGAGCAATAATGGCATTTACAACACCAGACCTTCCCTATCCCTATGACGCCCTTGAGCCGTACATCGATGAGCAGACGATGCGGATCCATCATGACAAGCATCACGCGGGCTATGTAAGCAAGCTCAATGCGGCTGTGGAAGGCACCGACTACGAGAAGATGGATGTTGTCGACCTTCTCAAAACCTTCAGCTCTGTCGAAGAGAGCCTCAAGCCCGCGGTACAAAAGTTCGGCGGCGGTCACGCGAACCACGCCCTCTTCTGGACGGTAATGGGCAAAAACGGTGGTGGAGAGCCCACCGGGGAGCTTGCCGAGGAGATCAACAAGACGTTTGGTTCCTTTGAGGAGTTCAAGAAACAGTTCGCAACTGCGGCTACCGGCCGCTTCGGAAGCGGCTGGGCGTGGCTCGTGGTCGACGGTTCCGGAAAGCTTCAGGTAACGAGTACGGCGAACCAGGACAGCCCGTATATGGACGGACTCACCCCGATCCTTGGTCTCGACGTCTGGGAGCACGCCTACTACCTGAAGTATCAGAACAAGCGGGCCGACTACATCTCCGAGTGGTGGAACGTGGTAGACTGGGACGCGGTAGCAAAAAACTACGCCCAGGCGAGGTAACGCTTCCCCTCCACCGGGTTCCCTGCGCCGGGCCGACGGAATTCTGCAAAGAATCTGCAGAGAAGCGCGTGGGGAGATGAGAGAGTAGAGTTCAGACGGGGGCCGTCCATATGGGGCGGCCCTCGCCATATCAGCTAACGGTATTTTCCACTCTCCCCCGCGAGCCCCGCCTCCGGAAGCGGGGCGGATTTGTTGACCTTCCGAGTCAACCCTTGCTAATCTGTATGCACTGAGGGGTAGCAAAGATTATGAGCAATATCGCAGTGACAGACCTTTCCTCCTATCGCAAGGAGTTCCCGGTCCTCGAACGATCAATGCGGGGCAAGCCGCTCATCTATTTCGACAACGGCGCCACCTCACTTAAGCCGCAGCAGGTCATAGACGAGGAGCTACGCTACTATCAGGAGCTGAGTGCAAACATCCACCGTGGTCTCTACGAGCTTTCCGAGCAGGCTACGGTCAGTTACGATCGCGCCCGGGACGCGGTCAAGTCGCTGCTGAACGTAAACGAAGATGGCGAGGTGATCTTTACCCGGGGCACGACGGAGTCGATCAACACCGTCGCCTACTCCTGGGGCAGGGTTTTTCTCAAGGAGGGAGACGAGATCGTTACAAGCGAGCTCGAGCACCACTCCAACCTCGTTCCCTGGCAGGAGGTAGCCAAGGTGACCGGCGCCCTCCTCAAGTTCATACCCCTCACCCCGGAGGGGAGTATCACCGCCGAGGCGGTGGACCAGACCATTACCCCGAAAACCCGGTTCGTCGCGATAAGCGGCATGTCAAACGTAACCGGCTTCAGGCCCCCGATCAGGCGGATCATCGAAGCTGCTCACGCCGTTGGAGCGAAGGTGCTCATAGATGGCGCCCAGTACGCCTCCCACGCCCCGGTTGACGTGCAGGAGCTCGACTGCGACTTCCTCGCCTTTTCGGGACACAAGATGTGCGGCCCCACGGGAGTCGGTGTCCTTTACGCAAAAAAGGAGCTTCTCGAGGCTATGCCCCCCTTTCTCTACGGTGGGGACATGATCGACCGCGTCTACAAGGAGTACTCCACCTACGCCCGGCTTCCGGAGAAGTTTGAGGCGGGAACGCCCAACATCGCAGGTGTTATGGCTTTCGGCAAGGCCGTCGAGTTCCTTGCTGAGGTCGGGCTCGAGCGGATCGAGGAGCACGAGCAGCAGCTCATCGCCTACACCGATCGCCGGGCCGAGGATGTGCCGTGGATCACGTCCTACGGCAAGGGGGATAGCAGCCGGCGGGGAGGTATGTTCTCCTTTAACATCGAAGGGGTTCACGCCCACGACGTCGGGAGTCTCCTCGACCAGCAGGGGATCGCCGTTCGCACGGGCTTTCACTGTGCCCAGCCCCTTATGGACTTTTTCGGTATCTCCGGCACCGTGAGAGCTTCCTTCTATCTCTACAATACGACAGCCGAGATCGACCGTTTCTTTGACGCCCTCGAGCGGGTATACCAGATCTTCGGTGCATGATCGACCCTCGGCAACGTGAGCTCATGGAGCTCGCCCGGTCCCCGGGAGCCCGGGTGTCCGAGCCGCCGTCCGGGGACTCCTGGTACTCCGCGGGAAAGGAGATACGCAGCTGCGGGGATACCCTCACCCTCTATCTGCGAGAGAGGGAGGGTAGAATCAGTGAAGCCCGTTACTCCGGAGCCGCCTGCGCCCTCGCTCTTGCCTCCGCCGAACTGCTCTGCAGAACCCTCGAGGGGCTCACCGAATCTGAAGCTTCCACCCTGATAAACGAGTGGCACGCGTATCTAACCGGCGAGGGAGACCTGCCGCCGGAGGAACCCTCCTCCCTGGAGAGCCTCTCCATCGTCCGGGAGTATCCGGCCCGTCGAGGCTGCGTTCTCCTCGCTTTCGACTGCGCCCGCACCGCCCTCGATACCTGACCTGTTCGGTTCATTGACCTCTCCCGCCCTTTTGGCTACCCTGCGAAGATGACGAGGAGGTGCTGAGATGTACAAAGTGGTGTTACTTCGACACGGCGAAAGTGTCTGGAATAAGGAGAATCGCTTTACGGGATGGACCGACGTGGACCTCTCGGAGAAGGGAGTGGAGGAGGCCCGGAGTGCCGGACAGATCCTCAAGGCCGAAGGTTTCACCTTCGATCTCGCCTTTACCTCTGTTCTCAAGCGGGCGATCAAGACCCTCAACCTCGCCCTGGAGGAGATGGAGTTGCTCTGGATACCGGTCATCAAGAACTGGCGTCTCAATGAGCGGCACTACGGTGCCCTCCAGGGGCTTAACAAGGCGGAAACCGCCGAGCGTCACGGAAAGGATCAGGTTCACCTCTGGCGACGCAGTTATGATGTACCACCGCCGGCCCTCGAGGAGAAGGACGAGCGTTTTCCCGGTCGGGACCCAAGGTACTCGGACCTTGCGGACGGGGAGCTGCCCCGGACCGAGTGTCTCAAGGATACGGTCGACCGGTTTCTTCCCTACTGGCACGAGGAGATCGGACCGACGATCAAGAGCGGAAAGCGCGTTGTCGTCGCCGCCCACGGTAACAGCCTCAGGGCTCTGGTAAAATATCTGGACAACATCAGTGACGACGAGATCCCGGGCCTGAATATTCCCACCGGCGTGCCTCTGGTCTACGAGCTCGACGGTGATCTCAAACCGATCAAGCACTATTATCTCGGTGACCCCGAGGCGGTAGAGAAAGCGGCCGAAGCGGTTGCGAATCAGGCCAAAGGGAAGTAGTGAGCTACGAAATCGAGGTTAAGGCGTGGGTGAGGGACCCGGTGGAGCTCCAGAAGAAGCTCGACCAGCGGGCAACCTTCCTGCGCCACTTCGAAAAGAGGGATCTCTACTTCGAGGGCGAGGCGAGCTATCGGGGGCAGCCGGTGACGGTGCGGATCCGCCAGGAGGACGAGACCAGTGTTTGTACCTTCAAAGAGCGGCAGACCATCGACGGCGTCGAGCACAACCGGGAGTGGGAGTTCTCCATCGGTGACCCTGCGGCGATGGAGACGCTCCTTCTGCGACTCGGCCTGAACGAACGCGTTCGGAAACGAAAAACCGGCGTTGCCTACCGCCTCGACGAGCTCCTTCTCGAGCTTTCGGATGTGGACGGGTTGGGGCACTTTCTCGAAGTCGAGATCCTCGTGGATTCCTCCGCGGACGAGGCCGCTCAAGCTGCGGCTAAGCGGCGGGTAAGGGAAACGCTCTCATCCTTCGACATCTTGGATGATGCGATCGAGACTCGTCCCTACATGCGTCTGCTCGAGGAGCGCAACGGCGAGGGGGGACGGTAGGGAGGTGCGGCTCCATAATTTCTCCCGTTCCCCCCAGGGTCTGCTCTTCGATATCGACGGAACGCTCTACGATCATCCTGACTACCTCGAGGATCAGGTTCTCATCCTTATTCGTCGCCTTGCGCGGGAGCTCGGCCGGGAAGAGGAGGAGATGATAGCAGAGGTTGAACAGAAACGGCGCGATGAGTCTGTAAGCTCCGGAGGGCGGCGCCCCTCCCTCGGGACGACCTTTGCCGCTCACTACGGGATACCGGTCGAGGTGAGTGTGGCGTGGCGCGAGGAGCTGCTCAATCCCGAGGAGTACCTCGTGGAGGACCGCGAGTTGCGTGACGCTCTGGCGGGGGTTTCTCATCTTGCTCTGTGCGCCGTCACGAACAACCCGATCAGCCTCGGCAGACGGACGCTCGAGACTCTCGGGGTGGGCGACCTCATTCCCGTGGTCAGTGGTCTGGACACCGCCGGGGCGTCGAAGCCCGATCCTCGCCCCTTCGAAATCGCCCTCGAGTTTCTCGCGCTCCCCCCGGCAGAGATCCTGGCAATCGGCGACCGATACGAGATCGACCTGGAGCCGATTGTCGAGCTCGGTGGTGCGGGGGCTCTCGTCGAGGGGCGAAAGGACCTCCTCGCACTCCTGGAGGCGGTGGCGACCGACAGCCTCGGGTGAGTCGGGGGGAAACCACCCTTACAGGAACGATTCTCGCCCGGATCGCTGAGTGCTGCGCGCCTCTCGCCGGGAACAGCGGGCTGGTGATCGCGTTGAACCCGACCGCGGGGCGGCTCTCCACCGCCGAGGAGCGGCGAAAGGTTGTTCGCGAGCTCGAGTGCGCCGGGCCGCTTGCTCCCCGGGGCTATACCCTTCTTTCCTCCCACTTTCCCGGGCAGCTACGAGGGCTCCTCGATGCTCTGTGTCTCGAGGAGTCTCGACATCACCGCGGGTTGCTGGTCGCAAGCTGTGGCGGTGACGGAACCCACGCGGAGGTCCTCGAAACCGCCGAGCCCTGGGCGCGGCAGGGGCTGCCGGTGCGGGTGATCCGCTGGCCCCTGGGCACAGGAAACGACGCCGCGGATAGCGTGACAATTTCCGGACTCATTGAGCGGCTCCGGGGGGAGCCGGTCTTTTGTCCCGCCGCTTCGGTTGTGGTGCGAACCCGCCTCGGCTCAGAGCGTAGAGCGTACAACATCGCCTCTCTCGGTGTGGACGCCCTCATCACCGACCTCACCAACAGGTTTCGAAAGATTGTCCCGGGAGACATCTACCGAAGGATCGCAGACGTTTCGGTGCTCTTCTACGAGCAGCTCATCGGAGCAGGGGAGATGGAGATCGAGTATTCCGGGCCAGGGAAGGGAGGTGAGCTCACCGGGCGCTTTATGCTTGTAGCGGTAGGCGCCGGAGCACCCCGGACGTACGGCAACCAGATGAGAGTACTCCCGGACCGGCGCAACCTCTGTGCTATCGAGCGAGGGCATATCGGCAAGAAAGTGATTTTGAAGCGGCGCTTCTACGCCGGTCGCCATATCCGGGACCGCAAGACAACGATGGCCACAGTGAGGTCTGCAACAATCCGATACCACCGGCGGATACCGGCGCAGTGCGACGGAGAGGCGTTCTGGCTCCGGGCTGAGGACTTTCCTGTGACGCTTTCGGTGGAGGAGAGCTCGGTCATCGCCCTCGAGAGAGGTGAGGGTTACTGTCCTCCACCCTGGGGATGACTAACGGATTAACTCACCACAGGTGCTGCAGTTAGGGATACTGTTCGCGGCCGGCGTGGCCGTATCCCGATCATATCGCCGGTAATTCGATTCAAGAACAGGAGTTACGGTCTCGATATCCCCAGGGTGGAGGACAGTAAGGACTCACAGCGGGAAGCGGTAGACCTTGTGGAGTTCAGCAAACCCCTTAAAACCGCCCTGGGCAACCGCCTGTCGCTTCTCTTCGAAATTGTCCCCGTAATGGTAGAGATGCATCATTGCCCGTATGGACTCAGGCAGGCTCTCGAGCTCCTCGAGGGAGGCGTGGATGCCTCCTGTAAAGAACTGTGCGTCCTGAAAGATCCGCTCGATCGGATATTGGTCGGCGTACTCGGTGAGCAGGTCTGCGTCGAACTGGGTATCCCCGCTTACAATGACACGGTCATCGATAACAACTCCGACGCTGTACATCGCCTCATTCCACCGTTTCGCCTGTTGCGGATAGTGTCGTGTGCGGAAGGTGCGGATCGTGAGCTCTCCGAGATTGTAGACCTCCGTCTCTCGCCCGCGGGAGTGCTCCTTTTCCGGCCGCTGGATCTCCCAGTAATCCTCGAACCCGAGTCCCCTGCCTGAGTGGATCTCGTTCATTTCGCAGCCCCCTCGGAGACTCTGGGACCAGAGAATTTTCTGGTAGGATCGGTTTATCAGAATGCGTGGTTTTCGCTGTTTGACGTAACGGTTCATGAGCATCAGCTCTTCGAGACCGCCAATGTGATCGGCATGGGAGTGGGTGATCAGCACGTTGTCGATGTCGAGAACCGAGAGGCCCAGATCGGCGAGACCGCGGCTCGCCTGGGTTCCACAGTCGACAAGCAGGTGGGTGTCACCCTTAACGATAAGAAAGTTGCTCTGGTAGTTTCTGCGGCTAAAGGCGCTGCCGACCCCGACAAAGCAGATCGAGAGCGTTCCATCGTTTGTTAAAGGCATCGGGCCCCTTCTGCCACTCGTTTTTGTCATGTCTTATACCTTCGGGACCAGCAGTCCGTGGACAGAGGGCAGCTGCCGCCGGCGTCGCCATCCTGGAAAGAGTATATCAAGGCGACGGTGATCCATCAGGTTTTGGCACGCCAAAGTAGCAGACTCCACGAAAACAGTAGTTCGCCCGGGGTGCCCGGCCCCGGATAGCCGGGAAGGGCAGCTCCTGCCAGGGCAGCAGCTCCGGGGTTTTAACCAGATACACCTCTCCCGCGGAGAAGCGGGCGGCGAGGTTGTAAAAATCGGAGAGGAAAGGACGGGAGAGCGGCAGCTCCTCATACTCCTCCTCGGCGAGCATGCGCCGGCGCAGGACGCCGAGTTCCGCAATCGACGCGGGAGCCGGGAGGGGTGAGTCGAAAAGATCCGAGGGTATGGTGAAGAAGTCCTCCCCGCGGTTACTCAACCACTCCTGTCCGGATCGAAACTCGAGCACCGACTCCCCCCGGGGCGAGAGCTCCTCGAGAGTCAGTTCTCCCTCCTCGAGGAGATAGGTCTCCAGAAGTAAAAGGGATGCGTAGTCCTCCAAGAACCCCTGCTCCTGGGTCCCGCTACCACGCATCGAGCTGTGGAAGACTCCTTCGGAGCTTGTGTTCGCCTCGAGGAGTCTCTCGTGGAGGCGTATCGCCCGGCTTCGGTACTCCTCAACTCCCGTAGCCCGGTACGCCTCCAGCAGGGCGCAGCCGAGCAGGGCGTTCCAGCTGGTGAGGATCTTGTCGTCCCGCTCCGGCTGCGCTCTCCGGGAGCGCCGGTCAAGCAACTTGGAGAGGATCTGCCGGTTTTCCCGCTTTTCCCACGGGTCGGACATCGCCACGAGGTGGAGCTTGCCCTCGAAGTTCCCGCTCTCGCTCGACTCGAAGAGTCGGGCAAAAGCGTCGTGCTCCTCGTCGGTGAGCACGCTCTTGAGCTCCTCCACATCCCAGAGGTAGGTCGCCCCCTCTTGATGATTGGTGTCCGCATCGAGGCCTGAGGCGTAGAGCCCGTCGATCTCCAAACGGCTGTCCAGGAAGCGGACGGTCCGGTCGATCGCGTTGCGGTAAAGATCCTTTTCCAGAAGTCTGTAGCCCCAGCTCAGGGACCAAAGCAGCATCGCCTGATCGTAGAGCATCTTCTCGAAGTGCGGGATCCTCCACTCTCTGTCGACGCAGTAGCGAAAGAAGCCGCCCTCGAGGTGGTCGTGGAGACCCCGGAGGCAAATCGTATCGAGGGTTTGCTCCGCGAGGCGGAGACTCTCCCGCTCCCCGGAGGCGGCGCCGTCGAAAAGCAGGTAGAGAAGCTGAGAGTGCGGGGGAAACTTCTGGTTGTCCCCGAACCCCCCCTGCTCGTTGTCGTAGCGACGATACAGATCGACTCGGATTTGCTCGACTCCCACGTCGTAGGAACCTGCCTGCGTCGCCTGCTCCCGCCGGCGGGCGTAGCTTTCAGGTTCGTAGGGACGCAACTCCCCCTTCTTCTGTTCATAGAAACTGAGAACCCGCTCGAGAATCTCGAGGAAGCCGGGCATCTGATGCTTCGGTTCCACCGGGGCGTAGGTCATGGCAAAAAAGGGTGCTCCCTTGGGGGAGAGAAATGCGTTCATCGGCCATCCCCCGGCGCCGGTGGTGGCGACAAGAAAGTTCATCAGGTACTGGTCGATATCCGGGCGTTCCTCCCGGTCCACTTTGATCGGTATGAACGCCTCGTTGAGGAAGGATGCGATTTTCTCGTCGGAAAACGCCTCCCGGGCCATGACGTGGCACCAGTGGCAGGTCGAGTAACCTACCGAGACAAACAGCGGCTTGTTCCGCGTTTCCGCCTCCCGGAGAACCTCGCTACTCCACTCCTGCCAGTGGACCGGATTGTCCCTGTGTTGTCGAAGATAGGGAGATCGCGCCGTGTCAAGATTGTTGCGGTTTAGTTTGATCATTAGTGCGCAAAAACTACCGTTTCACTTACCCTGGTGTCAACTTTCAACTATATTCTCGACATGGTCGGGATTCGGCATATTGCGTTGGCGCTCCTGATGGCAGCCCTCTCTGTCCAGGGTCTCACCGCCCGGGACTGGTATGAGCCGATGGAGATCATAAACCCGCTGCTGTTCCGCTCATACCAGGGGACACAGATACTGCCCGGGGGCTACGCCGAGACGATCTACTCCAATCAGGCTCTCCTCGACGGTCGTTACGACTCCTTTCAGATAAACGGACGGGCAGGACACACCCTCGTCGCCTCGCCTCGCTTCGCCTTATCCCTCAGCTATGGAACCTACCTCATGAACGGTCCCGTCAATGAGGGGGGCACCCCTGGCTCCAGACTCCAGTGGCTTATGAACGCAGTCCAGTTCGAGTACGGTTTTTTCGCAGCCTGGGACGCGGGTCCTCTCTATCTCCTCGCCGAGTACGGTCGTACAAGCCAGCACCCCTTTCGTCGTGACTTCAGCGAGGTTTCAAGTGATCTAGTCAAGATCGGGTTTGCCCCACACCCCTTTCATATCGGTCCGGTTGAGCTTCGGGCTCTACTGCGCCTCGGCTACTCCGACATTTTCGACTTCTGGGAGAGTCGCCTCGAAGACCCGAGAACCCGATGGATGGCACAGCCCGCTGTTCGAGCGCATTGGCCGGGCTTTGAGCTGGATGAACTGATGCGGGTCGGACTCTTCTTCGAAGGCGACGGAGAACTCGGTATCGCAAGGAGCGCCCGATTTGAGGAGGAGGGGGATTTCGTCGGAAACATCGCACTCAAGGGCGGAGTGCGACTCCGCGGGATCGTTCCCGACGGTCTATCACCCGGCTCGATCGATCTCTACCTGGACTACTACGGCTCGGACAATAGTGAGATCCGGGACGACAGAAAGACGCCGGTGCAGCTGCTCGGCTACGCTGTAAGGTTTCGACTCTTCTACTGAGGCGTGATGCCCTCGGCTCCAGCCAACCGGGGCGCAACGTGTTTACCCCCCACCATAGCCTCGCTGCTCTCATGAGGCAATCTTCGACACCGAGGTTTAGCCCAAACGGTTGATTGCGCGAAGCTGCTCCTTCCCACGACCCTCTAAGAGTGAAAACAACAGAAGTTCCGGAAACAGTGGCCGACCTCCGGGCGCAAGCCGCCCCGGCTGGAGGGCTGCCCGCGGTTGTTCGAAGTCTCAATGAGATCGCCTCACCCCTTCCGATCGGCATATCCGTGAAGAGTGTAGAAGAAGGTTTCGTCTACAAGTTCTGGAATCGACGGATGGAGCGGCTCTACCAGTTGTCGGCTCAAGAGGTGCTCGGTCGACGGGATGAGGAGTTCCTGGGAGTTGCTCTGGCGAGCCGGGTGCGACAGGAGGACGAGGAGGCGGTGCGTCGCAACGGTCGACCCCTCTACGGCCGTGTCGCGCCCACCGGTTCCACCGAGAATCGCTACGTGCAGAGGACCAAGTTCCTCATAACCGACGGGGGACGTTCCTACGTGGCGAGTTTTGTCTCAGACGTGACGGAACTGGTCGCTTCCAAGCGAGCGATAGAGGCGTCCCGGGAGTGGCAGGAGACAATGCTCTCGGTTATCTCCCATGACGTTCTCACCACTCTTACCTCTCTCGCGGAGGGACTCACGCAGTTGCGGGATAGTTGGGAGTTCCTCGATTCCGCCACGGCTCTGAAGACTGTCTCCCTCCTCCAGGGCGGTGCTGATCGATCAGCGGATCTCCTCCAGGACATCCTCCTGTGGTCCCGAAGCGGTCATGCCGCGGGCCAAGCAGCTCGGGTGGAGGTGGAGCTGCCGTTGCTCCTTTCAGAGGTCGCTCGAAAGGTGCAGATTGCCAAAGCGCGAGAGATACGAGTCCAGGCTCCGGCCTCCCTTCCCGCGGTCACCAGCGCTCCTGCCCTAAAAGCTGTGGTTCGCAACCTTCTCAGTAACGCCTGCGAACACGGGAGAGGGAGTGAGATCGAGGTGCGCCTGGCTCAGGAGAGCGCCGATCGGCTTCTGCTTACTGTCCATGACAACGGGGAAGGTCTTCCCGAAGGGTTTCTGCGCCCCCTCAATGAGGGGCGCCTTCCGCAGGAAATCGAACCGGGGCGGACAGGCCGGCGCGGCATCGGGCTCAAGATCTGTCTCACCCTGGCAGAGCACCTCGGGGGCAGGCTGCAGTTTGCCAACCGCGGGGGGCTCGAGGTCGTACTCTCCCTGCCCCGGAGTTGATCAGAAGTGGAACCGAACCCCCACGCCGCCGTCCACATCGAAGACCGTGTCCGGAACAATGCCGACCCCCGGGACTATCTCGCCAAAGAGCTCCCAGTTCGGCAGGAAGTACCACTGGAGACCGACGGGAAGGCGGAGTCCAACGCCTACTCCGTCATCGGGTCCGTCTCCAGCGGCGTTGACGTCAAAGAACTGAACTTTCCCGCCTAAACCGAAGTACCACCCCAGGGGGTCGGCGACGTAGCCCCGGGCGAGCCAGACGTCTCCATGGATATGGAGATAGTCATCCACATCCCAGGCGACACCAAAGGCGACGCGATCCTCTAAAAGGATAGAAAACCCCGTCGGGTCGCCAAGGATGATTCCCACTCCGGTGTCGGCGGAAAGGGTGAGGGGGAGAAAGGCCAAAAGGATAATCGCGATAATAAGTAAGCGTTTCATCTGTCTAGGATAATGGTATAGCTTGCTCCGGGTCCAAGCCGCAGTTAGTGTCCTCCACCCTGGGGATGGAGTGGGGGTAACTCGTTTACTGGCAGGAAAATGAGAAGCTTTTCGGGTATCTTCTTACTGGAAGAGCCGTGAAATGATCTAACGCTCACCCTTTCAAAAAGATAGCAGACCCTCCATCCCCAGGGTGGAGGACAGCAACAAATTTTCTCACGCGACTGCTTCGGCGAGCTCCTGGAACTCCTGACGCAGGGTTTCCATATCCGACAGCGCAATGAGCCCGAGGGAGGCGATATCATCCACCATGGAGCGTGGCAGGTGGCCTCCGAAGTAAATCGGGATCCTCTTGTCGAGATTGCGACGGACCCGGGCAAACTCGTTGAGCAATCTCGTGTCGTAGAACTTCGAAACCGAGGAGAGCAGGACAGCCTGCGCCTCCAGCCGGATCGCCGCCTCCGCGATCTCCTCGGAGGCAACGTTCGTCCCGAGCAGGATCGGGTGCCAGCCGGCAGCGTGGCAATGAGCCGCCGAGGCGAGACCGCCGATGTCGTGCTCCTGTCCGAGGGGGTAGGCGATCACGACCACCGGCATGCTGCTCTCACCGGCTACCGGCGTAAGAAGAGATGAGAGGAAGGTGCGCAGGGTGGAGCGGAGAAAAGAGAGATGTACGCTCCGCGCCAGACCCTGCTCCTGCAGTTTCTCGATGCGGTGGGTAAGGGGAAAGAGGAACTCGTCATGGACCGCCAGGCGGCCCTGGACCGCAACGGCGTGCTCCATCTCGTTCCACAGCCGCCGGTCATCAAAGGCGAGCACCGCCTCCTCAGCGGCTTCCAGACACGGTTGCGGAACGATATCCTCCGGCCGCTCCCGGCTTATTGCCTCGACGGTTCTGCGCAGATCATCGGCAGAAAACTCGACAACCTCGCCGATCCGGAATCCCTGGTCCACGAGGATCGACAGGAGAATGAGTCTCTCCATGAGTTCCTCCGAGTAAACTCTACGCCCCTTCCCGTCTCGGTCCGGGGATATTCCCGGATAGCGACGCTCCCAGGCCCGCAGAATTTCCGGGGTCAGTCCGGTCTTATGTGCTACAACCCGCATCGGATAGTTCACGGATTCACTCCCTTGTACAACATTTGTCTAGGCTTTTACTGGCAAGTAGACTAATAGATTGTGGACGCATTTTCAACTTGGACTTTATCTTTCTTTACAGGAGACTATACACACACAAGGAGTTGCCAATGAACGCGGAGATGTTCACCGTATCGGTCGAGGCTTTCGAGATCGTCGGGCACGTACTCACACTCGGTTATGCGGCCATGGGCGCCGCATTGCTCTACTTCATCCTCACCAAGAACGACAACATGCCGAAGTACCAGATGTCTTCGGTACTTTCCGTCGTTGTCATGGTATCCGCCCTTCTGTTGCTGTACGCACAGAAGCAGAGTTGGACCCAGGCGTACACCTTTACTGGTTCCGCCTACGAACTTCGGGATGGCGCAGAGCTCTTTACTAATGGTTATCGCTATCTGAACTGGCTCATCGATGTTCCGATGCTGCTCATTCAGATTCTGTTCGTCGCCGGTATTGCCGGAGCTGCCCGGAAGAGCTACATCGTCAAGTTCAGCTTCTCCGGTATGCTCATGATAGTCACCGGTTACATCGGGCAGTTCTATGAGCCGGGTCGTCTCGCTGAGGACGTAACGCTCTGGCTCATCTGGGGATTCATTTCCACCGTCTTCTTTGTATGGGTTCTGGTGCTTATCACCAAGGTCATCAAGGAAGGTAAGGGAAACATGCAGGGCTCCAAGGCGCAGGGGATTTTCGGTAAGATTCTGCCGCTGTTCTACGTCTCCTGGTTCCTCTATCCCGGCGCTTATCTCATGCCGATTCTCCTCACCTGGGGCGCGGCGGACTACGAGTTTGCCATCGTCGCCCAGCAGATGACCTACACCATCGCTGACGTCACCTCCAAGGTTATCTACGGTGTGATGCTCAACGTTAGCTCCACCATTCTCAGCGAGGAACAGGGTTACGCGCCTGCTAAGACCGCGTAATTAACTCGGGGCTTCCTTCCTACGGCCGGCCAGCGCTTGCCTCCTGCTGGCCGGCCCTTTTTTTTTGGCCGTAGCTTTCCGCCCGCCTGCCGGGTCACGACCTAGTCCCCTCCTTCTGTCAAAAAAAATTGCTCGTCCATTTTTCGGTTGTCTCCGCTTCGCCAAGCGCGTCATACTCAGCTCTAAAAGACACCGGAGTCGCCCTCGAGGGCAGGCAACCGGCGTCGGTGGAGGAACTGTTATCGAAACCGTGATCGAAAACGATGCGCTTCGAAGGGAGTACTACGACGCTCTCCTGAGGCGGGATGCAAGCTACCTCGGTACCTTTGTGGTAGGAGTCGTAACGACAGGAATCTTCTGTCTTCCGACCTGCCGTGCCCGAAAACCGAAGTTCGAGAACAGCGAGTTCTACACAGGGGCCGGGGAGGCGTTACGGGCGGGATACACGCCCTGCAAAGTATGCAGACCTACCGAACTCGCCGGCACACCTCCCCCGATGGTCCGTGAGGCACTAGAGCTCCTCCATTCCGCACCGGGGTCCAGGGTGAGGGATGGTGAGCTTCGTCAACGCGGAGTGAGCCCCGAGGCTCTCAGGCGGTGGTGCAAAGAGCATCTCGGACTCACCTTTCACGGGTACCAGCGGATGCTGCGCATAAACCGCGCATACCGCTCCCTGGCCGGGGGCAGGAGCGTTACCGAGAGCGCCTTTGACAGTGGGTATGAATCTCTCAGCGGCTTCGCCTACGGTTTCGCCTCGGCGGTCAAAAGCCCTCCCTCGAGGCAGAGGCCGGTGATCACCCTTACCCGCTTTCCCACGCCCCTCGGTCCGATGTTTGCAGCAGCGACGGACGAGGGTCTCGCCCTCCTCGAGTTTACAGACCGCCGGATGCTGGAGCGGGAGTTCGCAGATTTGAGCCGGCGTCTCGACGCCCCGATCGTCCGGGGAGAGAACGCCCATACCGAGGCCGCCAGGTCCCAGCTCGAGGAGTACTTTTTGGGGCGACGCAGAGCGTTTTCCATCGAGCTTGTTACGCCGGGCTCGCCCTTCCAGCAGAGTGTATGGGAACAGTTACTCAGAATCCCCTTCGGAGAGACCCGGAGTTACGCCGAGCAGGCGAGGGCGATCGGAAGAGCCTCGGCTGTCAGAGCCGTCGCCAGGGCAAACGGCTCCAACCGGCTCGCCATCGTGATCCCCTGCCACCGGGTGCTCGGCTCCGACGGCTCCCTGACAGGCTACGCCGGAGGACTCCAGCGAAAGCGGTGGTTACTCGCCCATGAGGGGGCTCTCCCCACCGCCCTTGCTACATCGCCTTCCAGAACTTGTAGTTCCGCTTCTCGATCTCCTGGTGCCCAGGCATCCGGAAAAAGCGGTACTCTCCATGTCGGGCGAACATGAATCCGTGTCTGACCATCCGGTAAGGCACCGAGTCGAAGCTCGAGTCGAGGAGGAGCCCCTTGGTCTGCTTGCGGAGAGATCCCTGAATTACCTGGATCGCGTCTCGTAGTTTTGAGGGATGCACCTTTGGAAGGGGTGGTGGAAGCATCGGATTGCCCTCGAAGTCCTGGAGAAACGCGTCGGCGTCAAACTCGAGCTGCGTGTAGAACAGTGCCGGAACGTTTCGCAGGATCGATGGGTTGGTCACCAGATCCCCGAACTCGAGAAAGTTCATCCTCGTCAGTACGAGCATCCGGACCGGGTTTATCTCGGCAAAGACCCGAAGGATTCCCGGTTGCCTCGTCTGCACATCTTCGGCAGGTTCGAGGTCGAGTACCGCACCCTCCGGGGTGGTCAGGTAGAGTGTCTGGATTTTGGAGAACTCGAGGTGTTCGAGGACACGGTAGACGCTTATGAACTTGGTCGCCTTGGGTCGGCCGTCCTCGTGGCGTTTTACGTCCTTGAGGAACTCATCGATCGGAAAGTAGTCGTTACGAAACGAGGGGTCGAGCTGCGCGAAGATCACCTTTCCTGAGTAATGGCGTATCGATCCCGCCAGATAATGGCGGGCGAACTTTGCCGGGTCGAGTTGTGACGCTATGAGCGCCGGGCTTGGATGGAGTACCGCGTAGAGCTGTGTATCCGGTTCACCGTTATGCATGTTCAACCTCCCATTGCACGGAGTATCGGGGCGATCACCAGGGCCACGACGGACATCAGCTTTACCAGGATGTTGATCGCAGGTCCCGCCGTATCCTTGAAGGGGTCACCCACAGTGTCGCCGACCACCGAGGCGTGGTGGGCAACGCTGCCACGACCACCCGCTTCGCCCCCTTCGATCATCTTTTTCGCGTTGTCCCAGGCACCGCCGGAGTTCGCCATAAAGATAGCGAGGACAACACCACTCGCTGTAACGCCGACCAGCAGACCGAAGAGCATCTCAATTCCTCCGACGAAACCTACGACTACCGGAGTGGCGACGGCAATAAAGCCCGGCAGTCGCATCTGCTCAAGAGCCGACCCCGTCGATATCGCTATACAGCGATCGTAATCCGGCGTCTCCTCGCCGTCCAGGATGCCCGGCGATTCCTTGAACTGTCTGCGGACCTCCTCGATCATTTCGAAGGCGGCTTTTCCGATCGCGCTCATAGCGAGGGCACTGAACAGATAGGGTATCACCGCGCCGACGAGCAAGCCGATAAGGACGGTGGTGTCCGAAAGGTCAATAACAGCCACCCCGGCGGATTCCTTGTAGCTCGACAGAAGAATGATGGCTGTGAGGGCGGCAGAGCCAATAGCAAAGCCCTTACCAACCGCGGCAGTGGTGTTCCCTACGCTGTCGAGCTCGTCGGTGATTTCCCTCACCTCCGCAGGAAAGTCGCTCATCACCGCAAGACCGCCGGCGTTGTCGGCGATAGGTCCGTAGGCGTCGACGGAGAGCTGGACAGCGAGGGTAACCAGCATGCCCACTGCAGCCATCGCTACACCGTAGAGCCCGGCAAAAGCGTTGCCGGCAAAGATCGCGATACCGATCAGGGCTATCGGAAAGACAGTGGAGAGCATACCCATAGCCATTCCGGTAATGATCGTGGTCGCCGGACCGGTGAGGGACGCTTTGACGATCTCCCGGACCGGTTTCTTCCCGGTTCCGGTAAACAGTTCGGTGAGCAGGCCGATTCCGATCCCGGTGACCAGGCCGAATATCACCGATGCGTATATGCCCCAGAGGCTCATCCCCTCAGGCATCGTGACATTGGAAAACAGTGCATAGAGCAGAGGAATCGCCCCGGCGGCCGCGAGTATGCCGGCCCCGAACGTCCCGAGGTTGAGAGCCGCCTGAGGGGATCGCTTGCCGTCGGTCCGCACCATGAAGACTCCAATCATCGAGGCGAGAAGACCAACGACGCTCAGGGCGACAGGAAAGAGCATCAGTCGCAGTTTTACGTCGTAACTTCCGTCGACGGCGAACGCGAGGATCATTGCCCCCACCAGGGAGCCGACAAAGGACTCGAAGAGGTCCGCCCCCATTCCGGCGACGTCCCCAACGTTATCACCAACATTGTCGGCGATTGTTGCGGGATTTCTCGGGTCATCCTCAGGGATTCCCGCCTCCACCTTTCCGACCAGATCCGCCCCAACATCCGCGGCTTTGGTAAAAATTCCTCCCCCTACCCGGGCGAAAAGCGCTATGGAAGAGGCCCCGAGGCTGAAGCCGCTGAGGACAGGCAGGACGTAGGCGACCATCGACGCCTCGTCGGCCCCGATTCGGTCAACAGCCACCCAGAGAACCACGGAGATCCCGGCGAGGACGAGGCCGACGACACTCATTCCCATGACCGCCCCGCCGGAAAAAGCGATGCGCAGGGCGCCGTCCATCCCCTTAAGGGCGGCGTGGGTTGTGCGGGTATTACTGCTTGTGGCGATCCGCATGCCGAAGAACCCGGCGAGAGCGCTCGTGACCGCTCCTACACCAAAGGAGAGCGCCTGCAGGCGCAGGGGCCCGTCGTTTCCGATAAAGAGGAAAGCAGCTACCACAACAACAAAAGGGGCGAGGGCATTGTACTCCTTGGTCAGAAAAGTCATCGCTCCGCTGCGGACAAATCCGCCTATCTCCCGGAGCCGCTCACTTTCCACCTCCTGCTTGAGGATCCAACGTGTCCGGGCAGCGGCAAAAAGCAGTGCCGCCGCGCCTCCTACTAAACCAACAGCTATTGCAACGGTGATCATGGCGCTCCTATGCTACTCCACCAACCGTGACAGAGCAAGAAAGAGTTTAGACCTTTTTTTCTCAGAAATAGCTCGATGGCGAAACGATTCACTCTCCTTCACCCTCTCCTACGTCTCCAAAAGGGCGATCGACCTGAGGAGCGTGGGAAACGCGCTTACTCCCGGTAGAAGCATCCGGGCAGGTGAACGTCAGCTCCACGGTTTGCCGGCTACCACCGCCCGGCGGGTGGTGATCCTTGCCCGGCACGGTCTCTGCAACCACCGGCGGCAGCGCGATCCGGTGGAGTCCATACCGGAGGCAGGGAGATAGTGTCGGCGTGACCGGCTGAGGCTGCCGCTTTTGTGCAAAAGGAAGTATCTTTTACCTGCTATGGTAGAGCAAGGCTCGGCTGTTGCTGGGCGTCGGCTCCCGCCGCCTGGAACCCGGCCGGTACTGACCAACTTTTATCCCCTCTACGGCGGGGCGAACGATCAGGTCGACCCGGTGACGCCGGTGCGTCGGGCGTTTTTTCAGCCCATCATCCCCCGTTACCGTCTTTCTACCAGCGAAACTCGGGACGAAGGGCTGGGACCTGAGTTTGTCTACGCTCCGGTGCGCTCATATCCGGACCGGCGGCCTCCCGGCACGGGCTCCGGCGCGTCGGGGCCACGGCAATCCCCGGGCCTATCCCCGGGAGTGAATCCTGCCCTCGCAGAGGATAGTTCCCGGGCTCACAACCGCCGCGGCGGTCAAACCCCTGCGACCCTGAGCGCCCTCTACCGCCTCGATCAACTACCGCCCCTCCCGCGGGACCCGGGGCTCGGCAGGCGGGTTAACATCTACGCCTGAGAGCCTTTGCTCAGAGGCGTAAGGTCAGCTCCGTAACGGTCTGGTCCGCCCGCTCGTCCCTGGTCACTTCGGTGGAGACCTGGGCGCCTTCCGCTTCAGCCGCCTCGGTGAGAGCATCGAGGTACAACCCGAGGAGGGTTGCCCCGAGATCCCCGCCTGTATCCTGCTCGATCAGATCGGAGAGACTCTCCCGCCGCAGTCGGCGCCCCGATTTCCCGGTTACATCCTTTCTGCTCTTGTAACCGATGAGGCCCCGGTTCTTTATGCGTATCTTGACCGAGCTCTCGTGCTCCGGAGAGTACGGGTGGACCTCAAAGCGGCAGCTCACGGTCATCGGCTCGCCGCTGAGCTCCGCACGGGCCGCGAGCTTGCTGCGAAACTCCGGGTCCGCAAGCCTGCTTTCGAGCGCCTCCGGGTGGGTTCTCATGTACGCGTCCCGCTCCGCAAGGTTCTTGAGAAAGGCGTGTTCGGCGATCGTTATCAGCTCGCTGAAGATTAAGGCGCCGTACTCGGCAATGGTTGTTCTCCTCAGAAACCTCCGGGTTGTCTCCAGGAGAGCCTCGGTAGCTTCCACCTTTCCCGATCGATAGTCGACCACAAAGAGGATGAACCAGGTCTCCTCGTCGATCGTGCTGAGGACCCGCTTGAGAAACCGTTCCTTCTCCTCGAGAAAGACGGTGTCCCCCCGGAGAATGTCCGACGATCGGGTGAAGACCGAATCCCTCAGCTCGGCGATCTGCTCCCGGTAGGTTTCGAGGGTCCGGGTGATCAGACCCGGGTCGATCTTACGAGCTCCCTTGGAGTCAATGCTGATCGACGGGTGGGCCATGAGCTGACTTACCTGTTCCACTTCCTGCAGACTCGCGTTGAGGGCGGAGCGGTAACGGCGGCGGAGCATTCCGTAGCAGATCTCCCGGATGAGCCGAAGAAGCTCCTCCCGTTTTGCGGTAAACTCGCTCCTGCGCAGCTCGATCTCATCAATCAGTCCATAGGTCACCAATTTCTGAATGAAATCGAGATTCACCTGTTTCCAGGCAAAGCCGCTTCCCTTTCGAAGATCCTCGGTAACGATGTCGCGCAGGGGAATGCTGCGCTGATTGCAGTAGGTGACCCCCAGACGAGTCAGAAGATAGCTCGCCGGAAGGCGCAGCGGGGTGTCGAGTAGCTGCTCTGCGCTTCCTCTCATTCTATATTCCTCGTCGAGCTTGACTCAGCCTGTCTGATCGCCTCCGAGAGGCTCTCAATGATGGTGAAATGCGTAAAGAGATTTGTGTAGCGGAAGGCGTCCTGGAGGTGCTTGTTGATTTCGGTGATGTAGAGTCGCCGGTTTTGCTCCCGTAGCCGCTGATCGAGTCTTATACAGAGTCCGATACCCCGGCTGTCTACGAAAGGGACCGCGCTGCAGTCGAGAACTACCCATTCCGGCTTACCGCTTTCTATCTCCTCGGTGATAAAGCGCCAGATCGTGTCGACGTTGTACTGCTCGAGGGCGGATGTCGGATAGAGTATCACTCCTGCGCCCTCGCTGCGGGCCTCTACAAAGGGGTTGGTTTCCATCTCAATTCGGGACCGTACACGGAGAGTGTTAGCCTTGCGTTTGGAAGTGACATTGTTTTCTCCCGCCTTCAGAAAGCTTCGGAGAGCTTAGACGGTCGATTCTCACCGTGGCCTAACAGAGTTCCACGACACTCGCCCTGGTTCGAGGAGTAGTCATGCGTATTCGTAGTCGGTTTGTCGTTCTTTTTCTCTTTCTTCAGGTTGTGAGCCTGCTTTTCCTTTCCGCCCTCTTCTATGTTCTCCTTCGGGAAACGATAACCCGACGGGTCGAGACTGAGGCGCTGAACGCGGTCGGCTCAATTCAGAGGATGGTGAATCTCTATTTCTCCACGACCGTCGCCGACCCGAACCGCCGCCACACCTATCTCGAGCTCCGTGGCCGGATTCTCGAGCAGCAACTCGGGTCCCAGGGGTTCTTTTTCGCCCTTCGAGCCGGGAGTGGCGAGATAGTGATTCACCCTGAGGAGGAGCTCGAAGGCGAGAGCCTCGCCCAGGTTGCCCCATACGCCGAGTATCTTCTCGCCGGCTACAGGGGTTCTCCCCAGGAGCGTACCATCCGCTACCGCTCCGAGGCAGGTGAGTACCGGCTTTTAGTCTTTGTTTACGACCCCCAGTCAGGGTGGATAATCGCCGCCTCCGCGCCGGAAAGCGAGCTCTACGCCCCGCTCCAGAGGGCGCTTCGCCGCCTCGCGCTTCTTGGAACCGTGCTGATCTCGGTTTCTCTACTCATCGGAGGCGCTGTGGTGAGTCGCTTTCTCAGGCCCCTTACCTACCTCTCCCGGGGTATTGCCGCCCTCGCCGAAGGCGACTTTGCAACCCGTCTCGAGACCGGGGGAGAGGGCAGAACTGATGAGCTCTCCGCCCTTCTCCGGGAGACCGAGCGCTCTCTACGTGTTCGCCTCGAGACGCTCATAAAACGGGTGAGGACGATCTCTTCCGAGGGTAGCGATCTTCAACGAGAGCTCTCGGAGGATGTGGAGCTCGGCATCGGACACGCCACGGTAATCCGGGGAAAGGTAGAGACGCTCGATGAGGAGCTCACCGAGTTGATGAGAAGAGTCGATACCCTTAAAGGGGAGCTCGAGGAGCTGTCGAAGCTCTCCGAATCTCTCGAGGATGAGGCGAAACGGCAACGAAGTTCAGTGTTGACGGTGGAGTCGACGGTTAAGGAGATGGGCCTGAGAATCGACCACGTCCGAAACCTCGGCTCGGAACGGATGGAGCGGCTGAAGGCGATGGACTCTCAGTTCCGGGAGAGCAGAAACGCCCAGCATCAGCTCTCCGTTGCCCTCGGTGCTCTGGAGGCGGGAGCCGGGCAAATCCTCGCGGTAAATCATTTGATTGCGGACGTGGCGGAGCAGACGCATCTTCTTGCGGTAAACAGCAGCATCGAAGCGGCTCGGGTGAGTAGCCGGGGGCAGGAGGGCCATGGCTTCAATGTCGTGGCCCAGGAGATGCGCGCCCTCTCCCGGCGCTCCTCCGAGGGGGCGCAGCAGATCGAGGGACTCGTCCGCGCCCTCGAGGAGAACCTTCGAAGTGTCGGGCAGTGGAGCGAAAACAACCGGGATCTCTTCGCAAGGACCACGGCCGAGACAGATGAGCTCATCAAGGCGATGCGGGAAATACTTCAGGACAACCTCGAGATCGAGCGTTCCGGTGGCACCATCGCCGAGGAGCTCACGCCGCTGACTTCAATAAGTAATGCCCTTATCGAAGGATCCTCCCGGCTCGCTGAAACCACCGACAGCGCTCGGGAGACCCTCGCCTCGACCACCGCGGTCCTCTCGGAAACCGTCGCCACCTTTCACGGCATCTCCGAGGAGACCCGCCTCGTCGAGGAGAGTCAGCGCCGGATGGAGTCACGCTCCGAATGGAGCCAGAGGAACATCGCCGCCCTCGAGGCGTTTACCCGGCAATTCACCATATCCGAGGATGAGGACGCCCCGGAGAGCCCCACCCAGGACGGTGCGGAGCCCCCCGCCCAGGGCGCCCCGAAGACCCACACCCAGGGCGCCCCGGAGAGTTCCACCCAGGGCGCCCCGGAGAGTTCCACCCAGGGCGCCCCGAAGACCCACACCCAGGGCGCCCCGGAGAGCCCCACGTCCCCGATCGGGCGTCTCGAGGCGAGCTGACGCCGCCTGGTGACAAGCCCCGGCAGCGGGAAATGCGCCTTTGCCCGGCTTGCCGGCTCCAGGTAGACGGTACTGCCACCAATCTCGAGTTCTCCAATCGTCTCTCCTACCGGGAGTTCGCGCTGTAGTGTCCTCCACTCTGGGGATGAATCCAAGCTTATCCGTTCTGCCACAAAGAGTTGCAGCGGCAGGGATAGAGTAGCGAGGTTTTTGTTGCTCCCTCGTTCCAAGTAGAGCTGCTGTCAAGAGATAGATGAAACGCATCCCCAGAGTGGAGGACAGTAGCCAATGGTGTTCCACCCTCTGCAGCCGTGCGTTCCATAAGGAGAGCCGGGTCTCGATCCCCGGTTGGTCTGCGCGGTGTCACTGCCCCCGGGTGATGGTGTACATTAGTAAGGAGGACCCCGTTTTGAACGAGCCCGAAAAGAGTGGAGCGAGTATGCCGGTGAACGAGGGAAGTTGTCAGCACCTTCTCGCTCAGGCGCAGGAGCACATCGAACAGCTCAACAAGCTTCTCGAAATTGACCAGATAACCGGCCTTCCCGTTCGTCGCGCCCTCGAGCGCGTCCTGTGCCCCAAGATTGATGCGGGGGAGGCGGTTGCCCTGGCAATCATTCGTCTCGACGACCGATACCGGCAGAGGCCGATGAGCAGCTCCTTTGTGGCGGCTCTCCTGTTTAGTGTCGGAAAACGACTGTCAGAAATGGCGCCGGGGCAGGTCTTTCAGTCCTGGCGAACCGATGAGTATGTGATGTTTCTTCAGGAGCCGACGGTCCTCTCCGACCTCGAGGGGTTCGCCGAGTCGATCAGAGAGACGGTAGAGCGCCCTGTCTTGGATGGTCCGTTCCACATCCGGTTGGGTTGCAACGTCGGCTTCGCCCTTTTTCCCGAACACGGCTCAACGGTAGAAGAGCTGCTTACCAACGCAGAGATAGCCCTCGGTATCGTTGAACAGCGGGAGGCGAGGGCAACTGTCTACCAGCATGAAATGGGTCTCCGGCGTCGACGACAGTTTGAAATCGAGCAGGCGATCGGTGAGGCGATCCAGACTGGGCTTTCCGACTTTTCCCTCGCCTTTCAGCCCATCGTCGACCGCTCAGGGCGTCTACACGGAGTCGAGGCGCTTATGCGCTGGGAGACCAGCAGCCTCGGGGTGGTGCCTCCGGGGGAGTTCATTCCGATAGCTGAACAGTACGGACACATTCAGCTTCTCGGACTCTGGGCGATCTACCACGTCGCAACGATTGCCTCCGGCTGGAGGAGCACCGAGTATGGGGAGCCGATCGTGACGGTGAACGTTTCGGCGATGCAACTTCGGGAGCCTGACTTTGCCGTGAGGGCTGTGGAGCTCATCAGAATTGCCGGCGCTGATCCCCGTCGGTTCCGGTTTGAGCTAACCGAGAGCGTTATTGTTGCCGACCCGGAAAGCGCTACCCGGACCCTGGAGGTGTTGAAAGCCGAGGGCGTCATGCTCATGATCGACGACTTCGGGACCGGGTTCTCATCGTTTAGCTATCTCCATAAGCTGCCCATCGACACTATCAAGATCGCCCGGGAGTTTGTCGAGGGCGTCGCGGGGAGTGAAAGCAGTCGCGCCGTCGTGCGATCAATTATCTCGGTTTCCCATGAGATCGGCGGGAGCGTCCTCGCCGAGGGAGTCGAGACCCGGGAACAGTTCGACGTTCTCCTCTCCGAGGGGTGCGACTTCTTTCAGGGTTACTATTTCGGGCGCCCCCGAATTACCGAACGTCTCGAGGGATTGCTCGACGGAAGCGTGTAGCTGGAAACGCCGGGGACCGGAACATCCGGCCCCCGGTTAGAGCCGTAACAGCGTGTTCAGGTTTATCCGAACCGCCGCTCCTGCTAGAAGACGTACTCGACCCCGAAAAGTGCGGCAAAGTCCAGTTCCGTCTCCCCAGCGTCGTTTGTGATGGAGTTTACGGTGTAGATAACCTGCGCTATGAACCGGTCGGTTACCCTTGTTCCGAGGGAAGCGGCAAATCCTCCCTCCCGCGTCACGCCGAGGCCGGCGCTGGAGCCGGTGATGAAGCCGAACAGGCCGTTTTCGAAGCGGCTTTCGATCACCCCGAGTATCGAGGTTACATCGGAGGATCCGGAGAGCACGACCAGAGCTCCAACCTGCTGACCGGTACCGCTACGAAAGGAGCTGCCGATAATCGGGGTCTTTAGAGCGTAGAGAACCCGGCCGGATGCGGCGAATGCGCTGCTTGAGGTGCTCTCGGTTTCGGTCGTTGTAAAGACCGAGCCGGCGCTGATCCCTGCGGCGTACTGCAGGTTTGGAAGCTCCATCCCCGTTCGCACCCCCTCCTCTCCGGCTTCGGCTTCCGAGCCTCCTCCAGGCAGGACGTCGAGGACGCTTCCCTCCTCCGGCATCTCCTCTCTTTCGCCCCAGGATATCGTCACCTGATCCTCTTCTTCCTCTCCCTCTTCGGCCTGTCCCCAGAGGCCGGCGAGGGGAAGGAGAAGCACGAGAAGAAGTAGTATCGGTCTCCTGAGAGGTGTGTTTATCATAGCGTGAGACCTCCTACTGTCCGGACAGGATTGTTACGATATCCTCGGCAAGGTCGAGGGCCCGGGCATCGGCGTTGTTGCTCGGATTGCCCTGCACCTGTTTGATCCACCGCTCGGAGTCATTGTTCGAAACAGGAGGTACCGCCTCGGCAAAGCTGTTGGCCGTGGTCGAGAGAAAGTATGAGAAGAGCATGCCGTCGGCCTCCATGTCGTAAGCGTACGCCCAAACTCTGAGGGAGCGCTCGTTGTTGATTACCAGAAGCACGTCCACGCCCCGCTCCTCCCGCAGATAGGTAAGCATCCCCGAGTAGGACTGGAGATAGGCGACGGAGGCGTCAAAGCTCGTACGCTCGAGGAAGGCGTCGAACTGGCCCGCGGGCATCTGAACCTCGCCGGATTCTGCGATCTGAGCGGTAATCGCCTCGAGGGTGCTGAACTGCTCCTCGGTGCGCGCACCCTGGGGTACCCCTGTGACGTCGGCTAAGAGCAGTGTCTGATAGCCCCGGTCGAGTAGAGATGCTCTAAGGGTGCTTACGAAGGTCCCGTCCTGGTCTGACTGGACTACCACGCCGACGGTCCGATCCTGAGCGAGAGGGGCGTCAACGGCGGTTCTCTTTACTACGGTTGCGCAACTTGCCACCGACACCACTGTCAACGCCAGAATCGCAGTCTTGAATAGCTTCATAGTTTCCTCCTGCTCCCCCCCCAAGCACTATTCGTGCCAATCCAGGACGTCCCATGCATACAGTTTTGTTTTCTTATTATTCTGTCTGCCTATATGAGCTAACTCACGCTCTGGTAATGTCTTGAGATTTCCACCCAGGCTAGGTATCCCACGTTTCCCTCTCGTTTCTCCTCGTTCCCGGGCCTGGCAGGCGTGTGGCTGTTCCGTTTCGTTACACAATGCTTCATGAATCGTTACGTAAATGGAGGTGGGGGCGGGGCAAAAAGATGGGCTGTCCGGACGAATCCGGACAGCCCGGGGACCTGGTACCAGATCCCGTTGCG
>JBKHDM010000006.1:0-53484 GCA_046541355.1 Spirochaetaceae bacterium | reverse complement strand
GAGGAGCTGGAGGAGATAGAGCCGATCGAGGGGGCCGTTTCGGATGGCGAAGATGATGAGCTACCGGTCATTGAGGTAGACGATGATGCAGGTTCCCTCGAGCCCTGGGATGAGGGAGGGTGGGCGGATTCCGAGGACCTGGAGGAGGAGAGACGGGACGATGATGCGCTGAAAGAGGGGGACGACCGCTTAGCGGAGGTGGCCGAGGACAGCTCCAGGCTGACGCCTCCCACTGTTACGCCCCTTGAACTGGAGGAGAGGGAGCTCGGTGAGACGGACAACGTGGTCTTTCCGTTTTCCGAGAGCGAGTCCCTTGAGTCGATGGAAATGACTCCCCTCGAGGCGCTTGAGGCGTCGACATCGGAGAAATCGGCACAACTCGCTGCTGAACCTATCGGGGAGACTGAAGAGGTGGTGGAGCTTCAGCCTGAAGAGGTAGAGGAGGTAGAAGAGATAGAGGAGGCCGCGGAGTGGGGAGAGGTTGAGGAGCTTGAGGCTCAGGAGGTGGAAGAGCTCGAGGACGAGGAGGAGCTCGAAGACCTTGGTGAACTTGAGCCGGAACAGGCTGATACCGCCTCGCCGGTGCCAGGCGAGATCGTACCCCTTGAGATCGAAGAGCTTTCCGGGACGGGGACAGAGAGGCAGGAGGATGAGTTCGAGGAACTCGAAGAAGAGGAAACTGCTGCGGAGCTCGAGGACGCCCCGGAAGGGGATGTAGAGGCTGTCCAGAACTCAACGGCTTCAATCTTCTTTACCGGTTTTTCCTTTGGTGAACGTTTTTCCAACCGAGGCGATACCGCGGTTTCCGACGGCTCATCGGATGGATCGCGGAGGACGACCGAGGTGGAGTTGATCCGGGGGGTGGAGTACATCAGAATCGAACCGGCGACTTCCACTACCGCCTACGAGCTCATGGGCTACGAGGATCTCATGCAGCTTCTCTTTGCACACTCCACAATTATCAGCGAGGAAGAGGGACTGGCCGAGATCGCTCTTGCGGCTTATGAGGAGGTGGAGGAGCGCACGCTTTTGGACCGCAGGCTCAAGGAGCTGGTAGGCGACGTTGTGCACAAGTACCTGGACCCGGAGGGGGTGAGTCAGCTCTTCGGCGGGATTGACGGGATCTTTGGCGAGGAGGAAGAGCGCGGGGAACCCTCAGATCGAAGGGAGGAAGGACCGGAACGACTGGGCGAACGGAGGGTCCACGCCGCCTTTACCAAGGACGGGTTGGACATCGACCGTTTTGTACGCCGCCGAGACGACAGGACGGGGCGCCTCTACCGAACCCTCATCGAGCTCACCCGCAGCTGGCGCGCCCGGACCTGTGCCCTCCTGGAACGAACAGCTACGGGCTACAAGGTCTCGGTCACCCTCGGCCTCGACGAGCAGTGGCGGGAAGCGCTGAGTCTTGACAATACGGCGAACCTCTCGAGGGAGGTGCTCTCCCGTCGGATGGTGCTGCAAACCCGCCTCCCCCTGGACCGGTATATCGACTTTGCGGATACGATCCGCGGCGGCGACGTAAGCGGTGTGCAGCAGACGTTCTTTATTCCGGCTCGACACAACAACACCGAGAGCTATCTCATGGTCGGTTATGACGCCCAGATCGCCAGTATAGAGAACTTCGTCGAGCGCTTTATCAACGCAGGCGGTAGAAGGTAGTATCTGGCTCATGGATCTTATCTGTTACACCGATGGTGGATGTCACGGGAATCCCGGCCCCGGTGGATGGGCCTACGTCCTCTCCTTTAACGGTGGTCTGGCAGAGGGCTACGGCTTCGATCCGGAAACGACGAACAACCGAATGGAGCTTACTGCGGTCATCGAAGCACTCAGAGAGATCGAGAAGCGATTCGGGCCGGAAACCTCGGCGAGGGTCTTTACGGATTCCCAATACGTCCGAAACGGTATCACAAGCTGGATCTACAACTGGAAAAAGAACGGCTGGAAGACAAGCACGAAGAAGCCTGTAAAAAACCGGGAGCTCTGGATTGCCCTGGATGAGAAGCGGGATAAGCTCGACGTTACCTGGCACTGGGTCGAAGGCCACACCGGGGTTGAACTGAACGAGCGGTGCGACGAACTGGTACAGCAGGCGATTCGCGAGGCTTCGTCCTCCTAATCTGAAGCGCTACAGCTCTCCTGTAGAACTTCCCTGACATGATCTACTGCCATTCACCTCTCGGTTTCGAGGGACACCTTGTCTCGGTCGAGGTCGACATCCGCCGGGGCATTCCTCTCATGGAGATCGTCGGCCTGCCGGCGGGTGAGATCAAGGAGTCCCGGGAGCGTGTCCGCTCCGCCCTGCGTCAGAGTGGTTTTCAGATGCCTCTCGACAGGATCCTCATCAACCTCGCTCCTGCGGCAGTACGAAAGCGGGGAGCCGCCTTCGACCTCGCCATCGCCGTCGCCCTCCTCTCGGCTACAGGACAGTACCCCCGGAGGCTTCCGGAGCGACTTCTGGTGATGGGGGAGCTTCGCCTCGACGGCACGGTTCTACCGGTGGGGGGGCTCCTCACAGCCCTCCTCGCCGCGCGACGTGAGGGGATCTACCATGTGATCCTCCCCGAAGAAAACCGTGACGAGGGCGCCCTCTTTGGGGAGCTCAAACTGCTGTCCCTCTCCCACCTCCGGGAGATCGGAGCCGGTACCATGGGGTGGAGGCGGGGGGCCGGCAGGCTCGGCACGCCGGACGGCGCGGGGAAACTCGGCAGGGCGGGCGGCCTCGCCATTCCGGGCGGAGCGAGTAAACTCGGCGCCTCCGGCGGGGCACTTCCCCTCCCTCAGGAGCGCTCCGGCCCAGGGAGTTCGAAGGGGACGCCCCAATCGGATGGTGCCTTCGAGGGGTGCGACTTTCAGGAGGTGGAAGGACAGCGGCGGGCCAAGGAGGCTGCTCTTGTCGCTGCGGCCGGTGGGCACCACGCCCTCTTTCTCGGCCCCCCGGGCACGGGTAAAACGATGATCGCCCAGCGGATCGGCGGGATTCTTCCACCCCTCTCGGAAGCTCGAAAACTCGAGGTGGCGGCGATCCACTCCATCCGCTTTGGAAGGGCTGAGGTTTCAACGAGACCGCCGGTCCGCTCGCCCCATCATACCGCTACGGGTGAGGGGATTATCGGCGGTGGACCGGGCGGCGGGCCTGGTGAGGCCGCCCTCGCCCACGGTGGGCTGCTGATTCTTGACGAGGCGTTGGAGTTCGGCAGTTCTGTCCTCCAGTCCCTTAGAGAGCCGGTAGAGAGTGGGATACTGCGAATCGCTAGAGCGGAGTATCAGATCTGGTATCCTGCCCGCTTTACCCTTCTGATGACATCGAACCTCTGCCCCTGCGGTATACTCGGCAAGCCGAAGAGCATCTGCTCCTGCACCTCCAGCGAGGTTGCCCGCTACTGGAGCAGACTCGGGGAGCCGCTGCTCGACCGGCTGGAAGTCCGGGCGCTTCTCACCTCTGAGGATCCCGGAGATGAGGAGAGCTGGCTCCTCGAGCGGGGAGGCTGGAGCAGCCTCGCTATGTCCACCCTGGTCGGCGAGGCGCGTCAGCGACAGAACCGGCGCTACGCCGATGAGTCCTTCGAGGTAAACGCAGAGATACCGACGGGTCTCCTCAAACGGTTTGCTCCCCTCCCGCCGAAGGAGGCGAAGCGACTCAGGGAGCTCTGCACGAGAAAACGACTCTCCCGGCGGGGAGAGCACGCGGTACTGAGGCTCGGCAGAACCGTGGCGGACCTCGAGGGGTCCGAAAAGGTAAAGCCGAGTCACATCGATCGGGCCCTGGCGATGCGGACTCAAGGCAACCTCGAAAGCATACTCAAGAGCAGACAGCAGACGCGCATCGACGCTTCCCCCTGATTCGCGCTATAGTAAAGGCCGCTATGCGGCGCGTAATCCTTCAGACCGCGGCCGGCGCCCTGATCGGGACGGTCGCGGGTGTCCTCATCCTTTACCACGTTTTGGGACTCGCCTCGCCCTCTCAACCGTCACCTTCGCCCCGGGAGATGGACGCGATGGTGATGCCCGCCTCCTCGACGAGCCTCAGCGCCGAGGAGCGGGAGAACATTGATGTCTACCAGCGGATCAACGAGGGCGTGGTCAACATCACTACAGAGACGGTGGCCTACAACTGGTTTCTCGAGCCTGTGCCGCGGCAGGGGAGTTCGGGGTCCGGCTCGATAATCGACACTCGGGGCTACGTTCTGACCAACCAGCACGTTGTCCAGGGCGCGACGAGGGTGTTTGTCACCCTCTCCGACGAAAGCAGGATCGAGGGGAGGGTCGTCGGGGATGATCCGGAAAACGACCTCGCCGTGGTTCGCTTCGATCCGGGGAACCGGGAGCTCACGGTTGTCGCGATGGGGGAGAGTGACTCACTCCAGATCGGGCAGAAGGTCCTGGCGATCGGGAACCCCTTTGGTCTTGACCGCACCCTAACCAGCGGGATCGTCTCCGGTCTCGACCGTCCGCTGCGCGCCCGAAACGATCTGGTCATCCAGAACATGATTCAGACTGACGCCTCCATCAACCCCGGGAACTCCGGTGGGCCCCTCCTCGACTCCCGGGGGCGGATGATCGGCATCAACACGATGATCTACTCTCCCTCCGGCGGAAGCGTGGGTATCGGCTTTGCCGTCCCTGTAGCTACGGCGCGCCGGGTGGTTCCGGATCTACTCGAGTTCGGTTACGTCAGGAGGGGATGGATTGATATCGTCCCCCGTGCGATCTTCCCACAGCTTGTCGATTTCGCGGACCTTCCGGTTCGCCAGGGGATCCTGATCTCCGAGGTTATCCCCGAGGGCAACGCCGACAGAGCGGGTCTCAGGGGAGGGCGGGAGAACCGTGCGGTGCGCTACGGACGGACCGTCATCTACCTCGGGGGAGACATTATTGTCGCGATAGATGGGCAGCCTGTGGCGTCTATTGCAAACCTCTACGAGGCGCTCGAGGACAACAGGCCCGGGGACGTTGTCGAGGTCGAGTATCTCAGAAACGGAAACAGGCGACGGACAGAGCTGACCCTGTCGGAGCGACCGGAACGACTGCAGTGGGAGTAGAGGATGCCGCGCTTTAGAGTAGCCTCCGAGTACGCCCCTGCGGGGGACCAGGGTAACGCGATTGAACAGCTCGCAAAGGGGCTCAACGAAGGGGAGCGATTTCAGACCCTCAAAGGTGTAACCGGCTCGGGCAAGACCTACACAATGGCCAAGATCATCGAGGCGGTGCAGCTTCCGACTCTGGTGGTCTCTCACAACAAGACCCTCGCGGCCCAGCTCTACCGGGAGTTCAACTCTTTCTTTCCAGACAATGCGGTGGAGTACTTTGTCTCCTACTACGACTACTACCAGCCCGAGGCCTACGTTGCGAGCCGGGACCTCTACATCGAAAAAGACGCATCGATTAACGACGAGATCGACCGTCTCCGCCTCTCCGCCACCACAAGCCTCCTCGAGCGGGGAGACGTGATCGTCGTCGCCACGGTCTCCTGCATCTACGGTCTCGGGTCGCCCCGGGAGTACCGGGACATGCGGCTTCGCTTCGATCTCGGCGCGTCGATGGAGATAGCCGACATCCGTCGAAAGCTGATCAGTCTCCAGTACGAGCGCAACGACGATGTCCTGCAACGGGGCCGATTCCGGATCAAGGGCGACGTGATGGAAATCTGGCCTGCGTATCTCGAGGAGGCGTACCGGATCGAGTTCGACTTCGATGAAGTGGCGGCTATCAAGGCGATCGACCTTCTCAACGGTACGGTCAAGGAGGAGCTCTCGGTCCTCTTTATCTATCCCGCCAAGCACTTCGTTATGCCGGAAAACCAGATGCTCCCTGCCCTCGAGGGGATCAGGGAGGAGCTCGACGAGCGTTATCAGCAGCTGCTCAACCAGAACAAGCTCGTCGAGGCACAGCGACTCAAGAGTCGAACCGACTACGACCTGGAGATGATGGAGGAGATGGGCTACTGCTCGGGGATCGAGAATTATTCTCGCCATCTCAGCGGGAGGTCCCCGGGAGAGCGACCCGCGGTACTCCTCGACTACTTTCCTGAGCACTACCTGATGTTTATCGATGAGTCTCACGTTACCGTTCCTCAGGTCCGGGGTATGTACGCCGGTGACCGCTCCCGGAAGGAGTCTCTTGTGGACCACGGGTTTCGCCTTCCGTCAGCCCTCGACAACCGTCCCCTGGTCTTCCAGGAGTTTGAGCAGCTCATCGACCAGTGCATCTTTGTCTCCGCCACCCCGACGGAGGAGGAGCTCTCCCGCAGCGGTCGGATGGTGGAACAGATCATCCGGCCCACGGGGCTGGTGGACCCGCAGATCGTGGTAAGACCGACGACGGGCCAGATCGATGATCTCTACGGTGAGATCCGGGAGAGGATCAGGCAGGATGAGCGTGTCCTCATCACCACCCTCACCAAACGTATGGCCGAGGACCTGACCGACTACCTCTCCAGCGGCGGACTCAAGGTGCGCTACCTCCACTCGGAGGTGGAGACCTTTGAGCGGGTCGAAATCCTCAGAGATCTGCGCGGCGGGGTCTTCGATGTTCTCGTCGGAATTAACCTCCTGCGGGAGGGCCTCGACCTGCCGGAGGTCTCTCTTATCGGTATTCTCGACGCCGACAAGATCGGCTTTCTGCGGTCCGCGACCTCCCTGATTCAGACGATCGGGCGGGCCGCGAGGAACGTAAACGGAAAAGTCATCATGTACGCGGACAAGGTCTCTCCGGCGATGAGGGAGGCGATCGAAGAGACCGAGAGACGTCGAGCTATCCAGCTCGAATACAACGAGAAGCACGGCATAACTCCCAGGAGCGTGCGAAAGGCGGTAGAGGACATTCTTGTCCGGCAGAAGGAGGAGAAGCGGGAGGACGAGAAGCGGAACCTCGAGATCATCAAGGGGAGCTACAACGTCCTCATCCCCGGGGAGCGTAAAAAGCTCATCAAGCGGCTCGAGCAGGAAATGCTCGAGCATGCGAAGAATCTGGAGTTCGAACAGGCGGCGGCGGTACGGGATGAGATCGAAGAGCTCAAGAAGATGTAGGTGGGCGGCTACGGGACTCCTCATCCTCGCCCTGCTCTCCCTTGCAGGATGCGGGCGCGGCGGAGGGCAGGCCGAGGAACTCCGCCTGCCTCAAACGCCAATTCTCACCGCCGGACCGCAGTGGGCGGTCGTTGACGAGCCGTACGTTCGCCTCTTTGAACGTCCGCAGCTCGATGCGCCGGTGGTAGGTTACGACCGGGAGGGCAGTGTTCTCGTCATTCATTCTCAGACAAATTACCTCGCGGAGCTTAAGGGTTCCGAGGAGCATTGGTACCTTCTAGAGGGAGAGGTAGCAACCGGCTGGGTCTTCGGCGGGCATCTGAAGCTCTTTGTCTCCCGGGACCGGGCCGAGAACGCGGCGACAGCGTATGAGCGTTGAATTACAGAGAGTTCTCACCCTTGTTCTCCCGATTCTCCTCGGCGCGATAATCGGGTATCTGACAAACGCCCTTGCGATACGAATGCTCTTTCGTCCCTTCAGGGAGATCAGGGTTTTCGGTATCCGAGTGCCCTTTACCCCCGGGATCATCCCGAGACAGCGAGGAGCCCTCGCCGAAAGCATCGCGTCGATGGTTTCGAAGCAGCTGCTCACGGAGGAGGCGGTAGAGCGTCACCTGCGGGCGGAGGAGTTCCAGCGACGCCTGGAGAGCGAAATAGCGTCACGGACCGAACGGTTGCGCTCCCAGGGAGAGGAGAGTGGCGAGCCGTTCTGGGTCGCTCCGGCGACCTCTCTGATTCGGGAAGGATTGCGCGCCCTCGCGGATAATCCCGGGACCTTCGAGACCATCGAGAGGATCAGCTCCTCCCTCATCGACTATGGCGACAGACGTACCCTCGAGGAGATCGGTCTCCCCCATGGGTTACCCCTCGGGGCAGGGGCGAAACGGTTTGGCGCCCTTCTGCAGGAGGAGAGCCGGTCACGAACGCTCGCAGAAGATATGTGGGAGGAGCTCGACCTCGGAGATAAGCGTCTCGCCTCGCTCCTCCCGGAGGGAACCGTCGATTTTATCGCTGCCCGGCTTAACGCCCTCTATGAGCCTGCAGCGGACCGCCTGGTAGAGGGGATGCGAACTCCCGAGATCCGTCGGGTCATGGAGATCTACGGCCGGCGGATCGTTCGCATGATCATCAACCAGATGAATCTGATGCAGCGGTTGCTCGTCAGTGCCGCCCAGTACGACCGGCAGCTGAATGAACGGATGCCGGTGATCGTCAATCGGCTTGTCGAGGAGCTCGGAGATGCGATCCATCACGACGCGGTTCGGGAGCAGCTGCTCAAGGCGGGAATAGCGCTCCTTAAGGATATACTGGACTCCCCCCTCGAGGAGCTCGCCAGTCGCTTCGACCTCGATATTCCCGCACTTCTTGCCTCAGCGGTCCGCTACGCGGGAGGGCGGCTTGAGGAGAGCTCCAACGCCCTCGAGGGGCTCGCCCGGAGGTTCCACCTCGGACCTGAGGCGACGGTCACCGAGCTTCTCATGGTGTTGAGCGCCCGGGACCGGGAGGCACTGGTGGATGCCGCGACTACGTACTCTATGAGCTGGCTGACCCAGAAGGATCGGAGGCGGCGGCTGGAGGTTGCCACAACCCGACTCCTGCGTCGTGCCTTTGAGGGTGGAGCGGGAGTAGTGAGCAGCCTCCTGCGTCTGGAGGAGCCGGAGCATAAGGCCGCGACCGACCGGCGTCTCGCCGTGATTGTTACCGAGACGATCGAGTCGTTTCTCCCTCGCGCCCTCGGGACCTTTGATCTCCGGCAGATGGTTGTGCAGCGGATCAACTCCCTCGACGTCCGGGAGGTGGAACGGTTGTTGATGCAGGTCATCGCCCAGCACCTCAAGTGGATCAACGTTTTCGGTGCTGTCCTCGGCGCCTTTATAGGCGCTATGCAGCTACTCCTTCGTCTGCTGTAAGGACAACTCGGCGGGGCGCTTCACTCCCTGGGGTATGTGGATGGTGAAACGGCTGCCCTCTCCTCTCTCACTCTCGAGATCAACGGAGCCGCCATGAACGAGGGCGACGTGCTTTACGATCGCCAGGCCGAGCCCCGTACCCCCTAGCTCCCGACTCCGCGCCTTGTCGATCCGGTAGAACCGCTCGAAGACGCGCCCCTGTTCCACCGGCGGTATTCCCGGGCCCTCATCAGTAACGCTCAGGGTAAAGCGTTGTTCCCCGTCGGTAAGGGTGGTAAGCTCGCACGCCACGGAGACCCGAGTAGCCGTCGGGCTGTACTTGATCGCGTTGTCCACCAGATTCACCAGAGCTCGCTCGAGCAGATTACGGCTGCCCACAACGGTGTCGCACTCCTCGCCGATCACCGCCTCGAGGCTGATACCTTTTCGGTCCGCAGCCCAGCGGCACTCCTCGAGCACCCGGTTAACCATCTCCCTGACCGCGACCGTCTCGGTCGGGAGCTGCTCCCGGGACTGTTCGAGGCGAGCAAGTTGCAGGAGGTCGTCGATGATCGAATTGAGTCGACGGGTTTGCCCCGCAACGATGTTGAGAAAGCTTCGCGCCTCCTCGGGCTCCTCAACCGCCCCGTCGAGGAGGGTCTCAACGAATCCGAGAATCGATGTGATAGGCGTTTTCAGCTCGTGGGAGACGTTGGCAACAAACTCCTGCCGTATCGCCTCGAGCCGCCGTATGCGGGTGATGTCGTTGAGAACGATGAGCACGTCCTCCCGGCCATCTTCGCCCCGGAGCAAGGTAGCGTGAGCCTGGAGGAAGCGGCTGGACTCCTCGTAGGTCTGAATGCCCGCCTCGATGGTGCCGCCCCTCTCCGCGGCGGACCGGTAGAAGTCGAAGAGCTCGCTGTTTCGTATCGCCTCTATGAGGGGCTGTCCCTTCGTCGTGGTCTCTTTCAGGCCGAAAAGCTCGCAGGCCGCCCGGTTGATGGTTCGGATTCTGCCCTCCCTACCGACGAGGATCACCCCTTCCACCATCCCTGCGAGCATCGCTTCGAGCTGGTTGCGTTGTGCGCTGATCGCCCTGATTCGGGAGGTGAGTTGTTCCGCCATGCCGTTCATCGTCTCCGCGAGAAGCGCCATCTCCCTCGGGTGAGAGATCTGGAATCGGTGTTCCAGTTTGCCCGAGGCGTAGGCGGAGGCGGCGGTCTGGAGCACCTGGAGGGGACGACGGATCTTGTTTACCAGCTGCGCGACGATCAGCGAGGTTGCCAGAAGCAGGCCGAGGCCGGTGAGAACAAGCGTGGAGACCAGCTCCTGGAGTTCCGCCGTCAGCTCGGACCGGGATTGGCTCAGGGTCAGGAGATACCGCCCATCCGGTGTGGCCAGGGGCATGATCAGATGAAAGAGCTCCTCCCCGCTCCAAATAGAGCGGGTCACCGGATTCGCACTTCCGAGAGCCGTATCCCTCACTGCTTCCGGTGGCTGGGAAAGAGCCTCACCGGCGGAGTGTATCAAGGTGTTGTCGGGACCATAGAGGGAGAGGGCGTACTTGAGAGAGGCGAGGGAGCTGAACACCTCCCGGGCACGCGACTCGGGGTCGTCGCCGCCGGCAATAAGGGCGCGTATGAGCTCTCCCTTATCAGTTGTCTGCTCCTCGAAGGCGGTGACCCGAAAGTCGCGAAAAAGGCTGTAGGTTATCGCGATGGAGAGTCCTACAACAAGAACAACGGTGACAAGAAAAATCGGATATACCGAGTCGAGTATCGTTCTTCCCTGAGCCATAGCGTGTCGTCGACTATATCGACTTCATCCTGTAGCCGACACCCCGTACCGTTTCTATGCACCGTCCCGCCTCGCCCAGCTTCTTTCGAAGCCCGAGAATCTGCACGTCTACCGACCGTTCGGTGACCGGATAATCCTTGCCCTTGACCGCATCGATAATCCTCGTTCGGGAGAAGACCCAGCCGGGACTCCTCGCGAGGTGCTCGAGGATTGAGAACTCCGTAGGGGAGAGGGGCAGAATCTTTCCTTCCACCGATACCTCATGTCGGGAGGAGTCGATGGTGATCCCTTGGACGGTGATGACGTTCTCCTTGAGGAGCGTCTCACTCTCGAGGGTTCTGCGCAGTACTGCCCGGATCCTCGCGCTCAGGACTTTCGGGCTGAAGGGCTTGGTGACGTAGTCATCCGCCCCGAGCTCGAGGCCGGTTACGATGTCGCTGTCCTCGGCCTTGGCGGTGAGCATGATCACCGGAATACCCCGAGTCGCCTCATCCCGCTTGAGCCGGTTACAGACAGAGAGTCCGTCGAGACCCGGCAACATAAGGTCGAGGACAACCGCGTCAGGCTTCTGCTCTTTGGCGACCCTGAGCCCTTCCTCGCCGGTCTTTACGGTAGTTACCCGGAACCCCTCTTTCTGGAGGTTGTAGCGGATGAGCTCGAGGATGTCAGCCTCGTCGTCTACTACCAGGATCTTTTCTTCGGCCATTGCTACTCATTGAGCTCCTCGTGCACGCTGGTTTTGGCGTAAATGATCCACTCACACACATTGGTTACGTGGTCACCGAGACGCTCCAAAAACCGGTTGAGAAACAGAATCCGGGTGGCATCCTCGATCAAGTCCGGCTGATGTTTCATGACGTCGACGATCTTCTGGTAGAGGGCACGATGCATAGCGTCGATCTCCTCGTCCCGAGCCGCCACCTCCCGTGCCTTCTGCGGATCCTGCTCCACGAAAGCGGTGAGGGAATCGTGAAGCATGCCGATCCCCTGCTGGGTCATCCGTTCCATTGGCGGCACAAGCTCCTGAAAGGCGTCGTGGGCAAAGGTATCGAGGGAGCGGGCGAGATGGCGGGCGTGGTCTCCGATCCGCTCGAGATCCGAGGCGATCTTGATCGTGACAAGTATCTCTCGAAGATTGGTGGCTACCGGCTGCTCCGTTGCGATCAGCTTGGTGCACGCCTCCTCCACCTCCATCTGGGTCGTGTCTATCCGACTGTCGTCGGCAATCACCTGCTCCGCAAGCTTGTAGTCGAGGGTGGAGACGGAGGTGAGGGCCTTTCGCAGCGCCTCCTCAACCAGGGCACCCATGCGGAGGATGCTCTGGTACATATCCTGCAGAGATCGTGAAAAATTAAATCTTGTCTGATCCATGCTCTACGCTCCTTGGTTGGATCAACCGAAGCGGCCGGAGATGTACGCCTCGGTCCGCTCCTCCTTGGGATTGAAGAAGATCTCTTTGGTGTCCCCGGCTTCAATGATGTAGCCGTTGAGGAAGAACGCCGTCTGGTCCGAGACCCGGCCCGCCTGCTGCATATTGTGAGTTACAATTATAATGGTAAACCGTTGCTTTAGCTCGTTAATAAGGTCTTCGATTTTTGCGGTGGAAATCGGGTCGAGGGCGGAGGTAGGCTCGTCCATCAGGATGACATCCGGCTCGACCGCGATTGCCCGGGCGATGCAGAGCCGCTGTTGCTGCCCGCCGGAGAGGCTGAGGGCGTTCTGTTTGAGCTTATCCTTGACCTCGTCCCAGAGAGCGGTCCGTTTGAGACTGGTCTCGACCAGCTCATCGAAGTCACCGCTGTACCCGTTGATCCTCGCGCCCCAGGCGATGTTCTCATAGACCGTCTTGGGGAAGGGGTTCGGCTTCTGGAACACCATCCCCACACGCCGGCGAATCTCCACAGGATCCACATCCCGGTCGTAGATGTTTTTGGTGTGGAAGTAAACCTGTCCGAGGGCGCGGATACCTGGTATGAGATCGTTCATTCTGTTGAGACAGCGCAGGAGGGTACTCTTTCCGCACCCCGAAGGGCCGATGAGAGCGGTCACCTTGTGCTGCAGGAAATCCAGATTGACATCATAGAGCGCCTGGAAATCTCCGTAGTAAAAATCGAGACTCCGGGTGTGCATCGCCAGGGTCTCGCCCTTATCTGTTGTAGCTGTCATGGTGGATGTGTCAGACACGATCAGACTCTCCTCTTCTTGGCGATTCGGTTACGCATGATAATCGCCGTGGCGTTCATGGTAAGCATCAAAACGAGCAGGACGATAATCGCCGCGCCGGCAACATTCCGGAACAGCCCGGAAGGTCGGGCGGACCACTGATAAATCTGTATCGGCAGGGTCGTAAATTTCGAGAAGATACTCGTGGGATCGACGGATATGAAGGTTGAGGCACCGACGACGACGAGAGGGGCCGTCTCTCCCACAGCCCGGGAAATCGCGAGGATCGCACCGGTGAGAATACGGTCGAAGGAGGAGGGCAGTACGTGGTGCCGGATAGTCTGCCATTTTGTAGCCCCTACCGCGTAGCTTGAGTCCCGCAGTGACTGGGGCACCGCCCGTATCGCCTCCTGGGAGTTGATGATGATAATCGGGAGAATCAGAAGGGCGAGGGTGAGCCCGGCGGAGATGATCGTTCGACCGTTCTGGGTGGTCGGGTCGCCTATCCCGAAAATAAGCCCGCTGGTCACCGGTTCGAGAGCCCGGACAAAAATCGCCAGGCCCAGGAGACCGTAGATAATCGAGGGCACACCCGAGAGGTTGTAGATGTTTACCCGGATGAGCCTGTTGAGGGCGTTCGCCTTTGCGTACTCCTCCAGGTAGATCGCCGCGGCGACGCCGACGGGAAACGCGACGACCGCGGTTATCACGATCATCCAGATAGAGCCGAGGAGCGCGGTGCGCACACCGGAGAGCTGCGGTCGCGGATTTTGCGGATTGAGGAGAAACTCAGGAGTAAGCCAGCTGCGAAAGACCAGCTCCACCACTTCGGCGCTCTCCTCCCTCGCCTCTGCGAGCTCACTCTCCACGAGTTGCCGGTTAAACAGCGACTCACCGAGGGTAAAGGAGTCGATGACCGTAGGCCTGATTACCCGCCGTTCAACGAGATCGATGAGATTGGTCTGGCTCCGTTCGGCGAGGGGTTCCTCGAAGTTGAATCTCCTGATGAGACCAGGGGATAGGAACTCCTCGAGAATACCGATCAGCTCCTCGTTTGAAAGCTGCGTCATATCTCCCTCGGGAGCGAGCAGCTCCGGGGGAATCTCGTTCTGGACCAACACGAATCCGAAGGCACCGTTGATAATGTTGATCAGCATCGTCACGAGGGCGATTATCGCGACTATCGTCGCCAGGTAGAACAGAAGCTTCCAGACGATTCCAAACTTTCGGCGGCGCTCGAGATTGCGCATGATCTCGAGGTGGCGGTTGAGATCCGTACCGGTAAAGCTTGTAGCGGTGCTCATTCGTAGACCTCCCTGTATTTCTCGACGATCCGGCGGCTGATCATGTTGAGCCCGAGGGTTATGAGAAAGAGCACCAGACCGAGGGCGAAAATACTGTTGTAATCGACGGTGTTGTAGCTGATGTCCCCACCACTGATTCGGACAATGTACCCTGTGAGGGTCTCCGCCGCCTCAAAGGGGTTAAAGGTGAACTCCGGCCCCGCCCCCGCGGCGAGGGCGACGATCATCGTCTCTCCCACCGCCCGGGATAGCCCGATGATAAAAGCCGCCGCTATCCCCGAGAAGGCCGCGGGAACAACGACCTGCATAGAGGTCTCCATTTTGGTGGATCCGAGGGCGTAGGCCGCCTCCCTGAGGCTTCGCGGAACCGCGCTCAGGGCGTCCTCGGTCATTGAGGTGACCAGCGGCAGAATCAGGATACCCATGACGAGGCCGGCGGAAGCGGTATTGTAGATCTGAACGACGTCACGTCCAAGGAGTTGCTGCAGCAACGGCGTCATGAAGGTGACGGCGAAGTAGCCGTAAACAACCGTCGGGATGCCCGCAAGGATCTCGAGAACAGGTTTGAGGAACGACCTGACCTTTTCCGGTGCGTACTCACTCAGATAGATCGCCACCATCAGTCCTAAAGGGGTAGCTACAAGCATCGCGATAGCACTGGTCATAAAGGTGGCGTTGATGAGGGGCAGTACACCGAACTTGTCGATCACCGGCTGCCACTCGATTGAGGTAAAAAACTCCACCAGGGTGATCTGCGGATCCCCGAAAAAGAGGTAGGACTCTCTGGTGAGGATTATAACGATACCCACAGTGGTCAGGATCGACAGGGCGGCGCAGAATAAGAGGAAGCCCCGAATTATGCTCTCCGTCGGTCTTTTCTTTGGAGAGAAGTCAAACCCCGGGAGTTTCTCCATCTGATCACTCATGTTTCCTCCTGCATTCGAAAAAAGGGGAGAAGGCCCGTTGGGACCCTCTCCCCGGAATTACCTTACGCCGGTTTCCGGCTGCTTAGTAGGTGCCTTCCATCGCTTCGAGCCAGCTCCGTCGGGACTCCTCGAGGGCGCGGTCGGACGCTGCAAAGTAACCAACCTCCCGCATCGCGGAGGTAGCGTTGTTGATGACAAAGGCGAGGAACGCCGCAACCTGGGGCTTGGAGCGCATGATCTCCGCGTCGGAGTACATGAACAGCGGTCGCGCGAGGGGGTAGGTACCGTTGTCTACGTTCTCGCCGCTCGCCTCGACACCCTCGATGCTGAGGATCTTGAGCCGGTCCTGCTCCTCGACGTAGTACGCATACCCGAAGAACGCGATCGCGTTGGGGCTGCCCTCGACACCCTGTACCAGGATGTTGTCGTTCTCCGAAAGCTGGAGGTTCGAGGCATTCAGAATGGGCTCGGAATCTTCCTCAAAAACCATTTCCACGAAGTAGTCGAAGGTTCCGCTGTCGGTGCCGGGGATGAACTTCTCGATCGGCTCATCGGGCCAGTCCGGGTCGACATCGCTCCAGCGATCGGAAGTCATGATCGTGGCAAGCTCCTCGATAGTCGCGTCGCTTATCCAGTCGTTCTCGGTGCTCACAACAACCGCAAGAGCGTCGGTGCCGAGGGTAAACTCGATCGGGTTGATACCGTTGGCCTCTGCCGCGGCAATCTCGCCGTCCTCGATCGGGCGACTTGCGTTGGAGATGTCGGTCTCGCCCGCGGTAAACCGCTCGAAACCGCCACCGGATCCTACACTGTCAACGGTGATGGTTCCGGCGTATCCCTCATCGCTGAACCGGGCCGCGAGGACCTCGGCTGCGGGGAATACCGTTGAGCTACCAGCGGTAACGATGTTTCCCTCAACCTCGAGAGGGTTAACGTCGACAAAGTCGCCTGTTTCCGTGAGCCAGGCAAATCCGCCGCCCATCTCCTCTTCTTCGGCCTCGCCCTGACCGCCTGCGAATGCAACTGCACCGGCAAGCATCACGATGGTGAGAAACGCGATAAGTTTCTTCATGCTCGATCCTCCTATTGGATTCGAATAGTGATGATTAACGCGTGTGTAAGCTCGCACTCAGGGGTAAGCGTTATATGAGAGTTTGGTTAGAATCGTGTTAAGATCAAACGGTGTGTCAGGAAGCGGTTAGACAACGGGGTGCCCAGCTCTCAGGAGAGGCGGAACTCCTCCTCCAGCCGGATTTCGAACCAGTCGTAGAGCGCCTTGATGCGGTTGTAGAAACTCGCCTGAGCCCGCTCCTCCATGCCGAAGAGCGCCCCGACCCGGACTGCCAGATGACCGTAGAAGACAACGCCGCGGTCTACCGGTTCGACGACGAGATAGGTTCTGAGGTTTCCCTCACCGACGAGGGGTATGACGCGGTTGTAAAACATCGTCGTCAGGTTCTCCATCCGGAGCAGGACGTTGTCCTCATGGTAGAGATAGTCGATCTGTTGTACGTTACGGCCGAAGGAGCTGTCCCGCTGGAAGACGTGGATACGCGACTCATCCGGGACTCGGCTCACCAGAGGGTCCTCGAGACGATCTCCCGCCTCCGGGGAGGAGACGGCGTAGGACTCGTGGTAAAAGGTGCGCATCCGATCCCGGCTCGCCGAGTAGTATTGGATACCCTCCATCGTACTCACGGACCGAAGAATATTATAGAGACGCAGCTCAAAGTCCGGATCCTCGAGGACTCGCTGCGGCAGGGGTACAACAAAGCGCGCCTCGATGCCGAGTTTCGGATCAAGCTCCTCCACCTCCGCGACTATCCTCGGGGTAAATCGTGTATCCGGGGCGAGGGTAAAGGTCGGCTCGTCTGTGTAAAAGGAGGTGCGCTCACGCTCCTCGGCTCCGAGGAGAGCCGTGAGGAACAGGAGTGGGAGAATGAAGTTTGAACGGCGGGGGCGCAGCATGGTATAAGACTATACAGCACCAAAATCGGGCTTTCAATCTATGGCAGACGAACCAGCAATAGCGTTCACCGGCGGCGGAACAGGCGGCCACGTCTTTCCTGCTCTGGCGGTGATAGAAGAACTTTCAGACCGCGGTTACCACCGCTTCCTCTGGCTCGGCTCACCCAAAGGGGTGGAGCGCAGGATCGTCGAGGAGGCGGGTATTCCCTACGTCCCGGTACCGTCGGGCAAACTCCGTCGTTATATTTCGGTCTCCAACGTGACCGATCTGTTTCGGGTTGCTTCAGGATTTCTGGCCGGCCGGAGCGCCCTGGGCCACCACCGGCCGGGGTTACTCTTTTCCAAGGGGGGATTTGTCTCGGTGCCGCCGGTAGCCGCCGCGGCTAGCCTCGGCATACCGGTAATCTCCCACGAGTCGGACTTTGACCCCGGCCTTGCCACGAGGATCAATGCTCGGTTTTCCCGGCGGGTGATTACCGCCTATCCCGAGACCGCGGCGAGGTTCGGGGAGAAGGCGGTCGCTCTGGGAAACCCGATCCGCAAGGCGGTCCGGGAGGGTAACCGGGAACGGGCGTCCGAGAGGGTGCCGGTGGACCTCACCCGGGCGCTCCTGGTAGTTGCCGGCGGCTCCCTCGGGGCGGTACAGCTCAACGAAATTGTCGCCGCCGAGCTCGATCGGCTCACCGAGACCTTTTCCGTCGTCCACCAACGGGGAGAGCATCCCGAGGTGGCCCCGAACGGCGAGCACTATTACAGCCGTCCCTTTTTTGGAGAGGAGTGGGGCGACATTCTCGCCAGGGCGGATCTCTTGCTCTGTCGCGGCGGTGCGGGTACGTTGTGGGAAGCCGGGGCGAGCAAAACGCCCGCGGTTGTTGTGCCCCTCTCCGCCCGCGCCTCCCGGGGCGATCAGATCCGAAACGCCCGGTACTTCGAGGAGCGCGGGGCTGCGGTGGCGATAGCGCAGGACCCCCCGGAGCCCGGCGAGGTGGTTGACGCGCTGTTCAGCCTCTTTTACAGCGCGGATCGCTACGACGAAGCGGTTCGGGGGATGGCGCAGATCGTCGGAGCTGATGTTACCGGGGCGATCGCCGACGAGATAGAATCGCTACTTACCATGGAGGGGCGGCAGTGATGGACGCTTTGGACCTGGCGGCACTAGATATCGTCTTTTTACTTATAATCGTGTTTACCTCGATCCGCTCGGGTATCCGGGGCTTCGTCAAGGAGCTCATGTCGATGGCCTCGGTGATTCTCGGAATCGCCGTGGCCGTGCTCTTCTCCGGGGTCTTCGCACAGTACATCGAGGGGTTTATAGGCGTCTCGCCCTGGTCCCAGGTTATCAGCTTTCTCGGTCTCTTTCTCGCCACCTATCTCGCGGTCAAGATCTTCGAGAACGCTCTCGACCGGATCATCGAGCGGATACACCTCGACAGCCTCGATCACGCCCTCGGCTTTTTTTTCGGGATCGCCGAGGGGCTGGTGGTCACCTTCCTCCTTATTCTGCTTATCCAGGTACAACCTTTTCTGCCCCCGGCGTCTCTGCTCGAAGAGAGTCTCTTTGCCGCTCTCATGAGCCCGTTGTTTCCCTATATTCCGGAGTTTATTTCGAGGCAGATAGCGGATGTTTGAAAACATAATCGGCCACTCGGGGGTGATTGAGCGACTCACCGCGGATGTGAGAGCCGGGGTCCTGCCTCAGGCGATCCTCTTTTCCGGGCCTGAATACAGCGGCAAAATGAGCGTTGCCCTGGAGCTTGCACGGGTGCTCACCTGCGAGGATCCCGAGGCGCCCTGGAACTGCGGCTGCAGCAGCTGCCGGAAACAGCGGCTTCTCATCCATCCGGAGACGCTCCTTCTCGGCGCGCGCTATTTTATGGAGGAGATCCGGCTCACACGGCAGGTGATGGCGGACCATCGCACCGTTGCGACCACCTACCTCTTTGTCCGGGGGGTGCGAAAGCTGACCCGCCGCTTCGACCGGGTGCTCTGGGCGGGCGAGGAGAACCGGATAAGCAGGATCGCAAACCCCCTCGCCGATCTCGAAGAGAGACTCTCCGCCCTCGAGCCGCCCCGGGAGCTCCCGGAGGAGGAGAGGCTCGAGGGTGAGGGGGAGTCGATCGTCTCATCCGCAGAAAAGCTCGTCGCCGCTATTCCCTCGGATCCCATCCCCATTCTCCACGTGAGAAACGCCTCCTCCTGGGCGCATCTGTCGGCGGAGGGTCGAAACAAGGTGGTGATTATCGAAAACGCCGACCAGTTGAACGAAAGCGGCCGCAACGCCCTCCTTAAAACGCTGGAAGAACCCCCGGCCCATGTGTATTTTATCCTGACAAGCGCTCGTCGATCGGCGATGATTGCCACCATCCTCTCAAGAGTCCGGGACTACCGGATGGTTGCGCGTACCGCGCAGGAGGAGCGCCAGGTTATCGAGCGGATATTCAGGGATGGCGAGCAACCTGAGGATTCGGTGCGCAGCTACTTTCTGCGGAGCACCTTCAACTACCCTGTGCCGATGGCGGCTATCGTTAGTCATCTCCTCCATGAGGTGGAAGACGAAGGGGCGAAGGGGATGGCCGAGCTTGCCGAGGCGATGCAGGAGGGCGATCCCCGGGGGGTTTTTCGTTATTTCTGTGAGGAGCTGACCCGATCCCTGAGGGAGCGGCTGCTCGAAGCCGCCGCGGCGGAACCGGAGGCGGCCCTCGAGGCGACCGAACTCCTCGCGGAGATCAACCGGATCGTCGCCGAGCATCTCGCCCGGGTGGAGACCCGCAACATGAGCCCCCGCTCGACCGCGGAGGCGCTGTTTCTCGCACTTAGACGGAGGTTTCCACGAAACGCGGTGAGGTAGTTGATGCGGAAGTTTGTTGAACGTGCCCTCGCGAAACTCTCGAAACTCCACGTTGATCAGATCCGGTCGCTTCTCAGGGACATCGCCGCCGAAAACGAGCGACTCGAAGCAGTCCTCGACTCGATGACCGACGGCGTGCTGGTTGCCGACGAGCAGCACAATCTGGTCTTGCAGAACCGTCCCGCCGCACGCCTGCTTCCCCTCGCCCCCGGGGATCGCTACGAACATCCCCTCTGGGAAGTGATCGCCGACGAGGAGATCTCCGAGTTTGTCTACCATGTTCTGACCAACGAGGAGTCGGTACAGGACAGAGAGTTCGCCCTCGAGATCGGGACAACCCCTCGTATTCTCAGTTGCAGCATCCTGCCCCTCGTCCGGGGCGGCTCGATACAGGGAAACTTTCTCTTTGTCCAGGACGTCACCGAGAAGCGCAGTCGGGAAGCGCGCCTGCGCCGGGCCGAAAGCCTCGCATCCCTGACCACCCTCGCCGCAGGGGTCGCTCACGAAATAAAAAATCCCCTCGGCTCCATCGGTATTCATATGCAACTCATCGAGAGATCCTTGCGGAGCTCCCCGGAGGCGCATGCGAAACTCCACGGCTTTGTCGAGGTTGTAAACGAGGAGGTGGAACGGCTCAACAAGATTGTTGTCGATTTTCTCTTCGCCGTCCGGCCGATGGACCTGGAGCTTCAGATGGGGGACGTCAATCAGGTGGTACAGGACCTCCTTAACTTTGTCCGCTACGAGCTGCAGTACAGCGATATCGAGCTGGTGGAGGAGCTCGAATCCGAGCTGCCCCAGGTCGAGATCGACGAAAAGTACCTCAAACAGGCGCTCATGAACGTGATCAAGAACGCGATGAACGCGATGCCCGAGGGCGGCATCCTCAAGGTGACCACCCGCCACAGGGAGGACCGGGTACTCCTCACCGTTGAGGACACCGGCGTCGGTATGAGCGAGGAGGTCCGACAGAAGATCTTTGAGCCCTACTTCACCACAAAGGACTTCGGCTCGGGTATCGGGCTGACCCTGGTGTACAAGGTTGTAAAGGAGCACAAGGGGGATATCACGGTGAACTCCCAGGAGGGAAAGGGTAGTACCTTTACCATCACCCTGCCCGTACCCCAGGGAGATATTAGCCTGCTGAGCTGGGAAGGATCGGCTGAATGAAGTTCAACGTGCTGATTGTTGATGACGAGAAGAACATCCGTGAAGGACTGGGCAAAGCCCTCGAGCTCGACGGCTATAACGTCCTTCTCGCGGCGGACGGACAGAACGGTCTCGATATTATCGAAGAGGAGGAGGTGGACCTGGTAATCGCCGACCTCCGGATGCCCCGGATCTCCGGAGAGGAGCTGCTGCGGCGTGTTGTCCAGTCCTATCCGACGGTGCCGGTCATTATCCTCACCGGCCACGGGACGATCGAGACCGCCGTGCAGGCGATGCGGGACGGCGCCTACGACTTTCTCACCAAACCGGTAAATCTCGACCGCCTCTCCCTTCTGTGCAAGCGCGCCCTCTCGACCCGGGAGCTGGTGATGCAGCACAGGCAGATGCAGGAGGAGCTCGAGCATCAGCGACGTTTCCAGAACATCATCGGCAAGAGCTCGGAGATGCAGCGGATTTTCGAGCTGGTCAAACAGGTAGCCCCTACCAAGGCGTCGGTTCTCATAACCGGGGAGAGCGGTGTCGGTAAAGAGCTCATAGCTGACGCCCTCCACAACGCCTCGAACCGGAAGGACAAACCGTTTATCAGGGTTCACTGCGCCGCCCTCTCGGAGTCGCTGCTGGAAAGCGAGCTGTTCGGCCACGAGAAGGGCGCCTTTACCGGGGCGGTCGCCAGAAAGCGGGGGCGTTTCGAGCTCGCCCACTCCGGTTCCATCTTTCTCGACGAGATTGGTGAGATCGAGCAGTCGGTGCAGATCAAGATTTTACGGGTGCTGCAGGAGAAGAAGTTTGAGCGGGTCGGCGGGGAGGAGACCCTGGAGGTGGACGTTCGGATAATCTCGGCCACAAACCGCGACCTCAAAGAGGCGATTGACGAGGGCCGCTTCAGGGAGGACCTCTATTACCGGCTCAACGTGGTTAACATCCACATCCCTCCCCTCCGGGAGCGCAAAGAGGATATACCTCTTCTCACCTCCGCCTTTATCAAGGAGTTCGCCCAGGAGAACGAGAAGCCCGTCGAGGGGATCGACCCGAAAGCGCGCTCAGCTCTCTACAACTATCCCTGGCCTGGAAACATTCGGGAGCTGCGCAACAGCATCGAGAGCGCCGTGGTGATGTGCAAGGGAACCATCATTACCCCCGACGACCTTCCTCCCTCGATTACCCGGGATAACGAGGATGACTACATCCGGATTTCCCTCGGCTCCTCCCTCGCCGATGCGGAGCGGGAGATCATCCGCTCAACCCTCGCGGCTCAAAACGGGAACAAGAGCAGGACCGCCGAGATTCTCGGTATCGGTCGAAAGACACTCCACCGAAAGGTGGATGAGTACGGCTTGAGGGAGTAGAGCCTCACTCCGGCTGCTCCTGATGCCGGCCGAGGGCAACGGTTATCCAGAGGGCAATACCCCAGACCGAAAGATCCAAAACGCCGTTGAGGGGTTTCGGCAGGACAAACCATGAGAGGGCCGCGAGACCGAGAACCGCCGCGGCGCTGTAGATCGACAGCAGCAGCTTCCTCGGTCCGAAACCACGGTCGATGAGCCGGTGGTGGATATGTTCCCGGTCGGCGTGGTGTACCGGCAGCCCCTTTGAGAGGCGGCGAATGATCGCCAGAAGCGTGTCGAGAATCGGCAGAAAGAGCAGGGTGACCACCGGAATTACCGGAAAAGGGCTCGACTCGTTAAAACCTACCAGGGGCAGAGTCGCGAGGAGAAAACCGAGGAGGAGGCTGCCCGAGTCTCCCATAAAGATCTTTGCCGGGGGAAAGTTGTAAACCAGAAACCCCGCCACCCCCCCGACAAGGGCGAAGGAGAGGAGCGCGAGCGTCTCATTTCCGGAGTGGGCTGCGATGGTTCCTATAAAGAGCGCGGCGATCGCACTTACCCCACCGGCGAGTCCGTCGGCTCCGTCGATAAGGTTTACCGCGTTCGCTATCGAGACGATCCAGAGCACCGTCACCGGATAGGCGAGGGGGCCGAGCTCCACGCCGCCGTTACCCAAGGGGAGGGCGAGGGCGTCGATCCTGAAGGGGCCGAGACTCACCACGGTCGCCGCCAGAACCTGGAGCAGGAACTTCCGTGGCGCCACGAGGTTGACGAAATCGTCGAGCAACCCGAGGAAGTGGATAAGACAGACCCCGGCGAGAAGCGGCAGGTAGCGCACCGCTCCGTCCGGCGACCGGGAGAGGAGGACGACGGAGGTAACCAGCAGAAAAGAGAGAAAGATCCCCACTCCGCCGAGTCTCGGTGTGTCCTCGGTGTGGATCTTCCGGGCGTTCTGCTCGTCGTACCAGTTAAAGCGATGGGAGAGTTTCATGATCGCCGGAATGAGCATCAGATTGAGAAAGAAAGCTCCGGCTGCGGCAAAGGCGATGTTCGCTATGATACGCTGCTCCTGCGAATAGTCCGGTAGGCTCCGATGACCGCCTGGGTCACCTCGGTAGCGGCCCGTTGCTTTTCCGGCCTCCCGGCGAACCGGTCGGGATGGTACTTGCGCAACAGCCGTTTATAGTTTTCCCGGGCCTGCTCCATCGTCGCTCCTGGGGGAAGCTCGAGCACCGTGTACGCCTCCTCGAGGGGAGAGGTTCTCACCGACTCCCTCCTCGGGCGCGTCTGCGCCTCATCGAGATAGGCGTCCAGCTCCTCCCACGCCGAGGCGAGGTCCGGATCATAGGTGGCGTAGATCTCGTCGTCCGGGACAAGGGTACGAAGCAGTCTGCCAAGACGGTCAAGCATGTCCATTCTCAAGTCTCAAGTCTCAAGGCGCCAGTATAGCCGATGTACGGCTCTGCCGGAAGCGCCTCACCCCGTCTCGTCGAGGGGAAAAAACTCCCCGTGGAGACGTACCATCGCCTCTTTTGCCTTCGCCGCGGGAATCACCAGGGAGAGGTTGATGTCCGATGAGCCGAGGGAGATGAGTCGGACCGGTATCTCCTCGCCGATCGCCCGAAAGACCCTGGCAAGAAAGGAGGAGTCCTTCCACAGCCCCCGGCCCACCAGGCAGAGGATCGACTTGTCCCGCTCCACGGTTATCCTTCCGAATCGGGAGAGTCTCTCCTCGAGGCTGGACGGCAGTTCTTTGAGGTCCACGGTAACAGAGACACTCACCTCACTGGTGGCGACCAGGTCCACCGAGACCCGATGCTCCTCGAAGACCTGGAACAGCCGGCTGAGAAAGCCGTAGGCGTTGAGCATCCTCGAGGAGTGGACGGTGATCACGGTGATACCATCCTTACCCGCCAGCGCCTGAAAGCCGGTCGCCTCACTCTCGGCGGTTATCGTGGTGCCCGGATGGTCCGGATCTGCGGTGTTGAGAACCTGCACGGGAATGGAGAGCTCTACCGCCGGCAGGATCGTGTATGGATGGACCACCTTTGCTCCGAAGTAGGCGAGCTCGCTCGCCTCATCGTAGCTGAGCCGCAGAATAGAGCGCGCCTCCGGCACAACGCGGGGGTCGCAACTCATGATTCCATTGACATCGGTCCAGATCTCGACCCGTCCGGCGGCGAGGGCTGATCCGAAAATGGTGGCGGTGAAGTCCGACCCCCCTCGACCGAGGGTCGTTGTCACTCCGCCCCGGGTGGCTCCGATAAAACCTTGGGCGATGTAAAGCCGTCCCGCCGCTGGTTCCACGGCGGCCCGGATCCGTGCTTCCGTCAACTCCAGATCCGGTGCTGCCGCCGTAAAGCTCTCGTCGGTCACAACCAGCTCCCGGCTGTCGAGGAGGATCACCTCCCCTCCCCGCTCCTCGGCACGTCGGGCGATTATCGTGGTAGACAGAAGCTCTCCGAAGGCGAGGATCGCGTCGTAGGTCCGGGGAGAGCACTCCCTGATGAGGGAAACCCCCTGAACCAGGGATCGCATCTCCCTGAAGAGCATCTCGACCCGCCCCTCGGCGGAGTCGAGGAACTCACCGGAGAGGATCTCCCGGCAGTTTTCGAGGTGCGCCCGACGCAGCCCCTCCACGGTCATGAAGGCGCTCTCACTGTTGCCGGAGGCTGCGTCGGTCGCGATGGAGACCAGGGCGTCGGTGGTCTTACCCATGGCCGAGGAGACCAGAAGCGGCGCCTCCTGGAGGCGGGTCTCCGCGATGTCGAGTACTCTGTTGATCCAGGCTCCGCTTCGCACAGAGGAGCCGCCGAACTTCATTACAACCATGCCTACCTTCCGGCCCACAGTTGTAACCGCACCCCCCGGGGAGGTCAAGCACGAAAGCCACCGCCCCCGAAGTGGTTGCGAATCCCCGGGGGGCGGCGTAGAATCCCCAGAGCGCCATGGCACGTGGAAACAACCCTCTCCCTTCACCCCTCACCGAACCGGTACCTACCACCGCTCAATGAAAGCTACCGAGCGAATCAGCAGCGAACTGTGCGGCCGACTCAGGGCGGAAATCGAAGATGCCCGGGGCAGCGAGATTCTTCTCGTCTGCGATGTCGATGAGAGCGGCCGGATTAACCGGTTCCGGGTTGCCGCCCGGGGCAATCTGACCCAGGTTCCCGCGCCCTTTGTGCAGATGGAGAGCGGAACGATCATTCTTCACAACCACCCCTCGGGCATCCTGCGGCCGAGTGACGCGGACCTCGCGGTTTCGGCGGAGCTTGCGAATCGTGGTATCGGCAGCGCTATCATAGATAACGCGGTAGAGGAGATCTACGTTATCGCCGAGCCTATGGTGATTGCGGAGACCGAGGCCCTCGATATCGAGGAGCTCGCCTCGATTATCGACGATGGAGGCGCGGCGGCCTCACTCCTGCCGGGCTTTGAGCCCCGGCCGCCGCAGATCAACATGCTCAAGATGGTGGCCCGGGCGTTTAACGATGAGCAGATCCTGGCTGCCGAGGCGGGGACGGGGGTAGGCAAGTCCCTCGCCTATCTTATTCCGGCGGTCGCCTGGGCGACGACCAACAGGGAGCGGGTCGTCGTATCGACGGCTACCATCAACCTGCAGCAGCAGCTTCTGGAGAAGGATATCCCCGCGGCGGCCGCGGCCCTCGGCGTGTCGGTCCGGGCGGTCCTGATGAAGGGGCGGGGAAACTATCTCTGTCCCCGGCGCCTTCGGGAGGCTCTCGAGGAGCAGGACCTCTTTTCCGAGGAGGATGGAGAGCTCGAGGCGATTGCCGAGTGGGCGTCGGTTACCGAGACCGGCAGCCGCAGCGATCTGACCTTTTATCCCTCCGACGAGCTGTGGGGAAGAGTGAACTCCGACACCGACGCCTGCTCTCCCGCTCGCTGCCCGAACAAGGAGCGCTGCTTTATCCTCCGCGCCCGCCGGGAGGCGGCGGGGGCGGATCTCCTGGTGGTAAATCACCACCTCCTGTTCAGCGATCTCGCGATCCGCCTCGCCGGCGTCGGCTACGAGTCGACTGCCATTCTTCCTCCCTTCTCCCGGTTGATCTTTGATGAGGCCCACGGGATCGAAAAGAGCGCTACCTCGTTTTTCTCCCGCAGCTTCAGCGAGCTCTCCCTCAAGAAGCAGCTCGGGCGGATCTGGCGGTTCCGGGGGGGACGGAGTTTCGGCCTCCTTAAAGATCTCGAAGCGCTCCACGGAGAGGGGGGGCAGGCGGTAGCGCCGGTTCCGGGTCAGATCACCAAGGTCCTGGAGTCTCTCGAGACCCTCAACAGTCGGGGCACCGCCTTTCTTCTCAGGGAGCAGAGTTACCGGGTGGCGAAAGAGGGGGTCGCTCCCTTTCTCGACGCCCTGGGAGAGGCGCTGTTCGCCCTCCAGGAGGAGCTCCTGACGCTCTGTGAGCTTTTGGCAAAGCGCGTCAGGGCGCTCTCGGAGGAGGAGCGGGAGCTTGCGCCGATCTACGAGCTCCGCTCGATTCTGCGCCGCTTCGAGGAGATCGCCTCGATCTGCGAGCAGTTTCGCCGCCCCGAGGAGAGTCTCGATCAGGTCCTCTGGCTCGACAGGCGGACCCTTCGAAGCGGCGCGCGGAACATCCGGTTTACCGTCACTCCTCTCGAGATAGCCCCGGTGATGCAGGAGGCGGTCTTCGAACCGTTCAAGACGGTGGTGTGCACCAGCGCCACACTGACGGTGAGGGAGCGTTTCGATTTCTGGGGTCGGCGGGTCGGGCTTCCCGAGGGGAGGGAGGGGTGCGTCGCCGAGCTCTTTCCTTCGCCCTTCCGTTACCAGGAGCAGGTCCTCTTCGCCGTGCCCACCGACGCTCCTGCCCCCAACGCCCCGGAGTACTCCTCGTTTGTCAGGTCCTTTCTCTGGGAGCTGTTGCAGCTCAGCGAGGGAAGCGCCCTGGTCCTGTTTACCTCCTACCAGATGCTCGATGAGGTCCACCTCTCCCTCAAGCCGAAACTCGCCGCCCTGGGCATTTCCAGCTACCGTCAGGGGGAGGATGACCGTTCACGACTCCTCGACCGGTTCAAGCGGGATGTTGCCGGCGTCCTGTTTGCCACCGACAGCTTCTGGGAGGGGGTAGATGCCCCGGGAGAGACCCTCAAGCTGGTTATTCTCTGCCGCCTCCCGTTCAGGGTTCCCACCGATCCGGTCCATATCGCCCGAATGGAGCGCCTCGAGGAGGCTGGGGGCAACCCGTTCTACGAGCTGGCGGTCCCGGAGGCGGCGATGCGGCTGAAACAAGGTTTCGGCCGACTCATGCGTCACCAGGAGGACCGGGGAGCGGTGGTGGTTACGGACAACCGCCTTGTTACCAAACCCTACGGAAAGGCGTTTATCGACTCCCTGCCGCCCTCGCGACAGCTGTTCGGCGACACGGAAACGCTCCTGCGGGGGCTCGAGCGGTTTTTCTACCAGTAGCCTCGCCCTCGCCCTCGGGGGCGGGGGGGATTGCCGGGGGGCGGGCAAAAAAAAGGAGTGCCCCCTTTTTAGGACACTCCTGAATAGTAGTCTCGTTGACCGGCTTATCCGGCCGGTCCGCAGGATCCCGCGCTCAGGAAACCACCGCGAGAACATCCGAGGCGCTGAGAATCAGGTGATCTACACCCTCGATCTTGACCATGGTGCCCGCGTACTTGTCGTACATGACTCTGTCACCGACCTTGACCTTGATCTCCTCGTCGTCCCCGACCGCTACGACCTCGCCGGTCTGCGTCTTCTCCTGGGCGGTCTCCGGAATATAGAGCCCGCTCTTCGTCTTTTCCTCTTCCTTCTCGGTCTTGAGAAGGATACGATCTCCGAGGGGTTGTACCTTCATTGCAAATCCTCCTGTTCTAGCTCGTATTGCGTGATTCGTGCGTTTCTGTGGTTGTTGGAAATATACGTGGCCGGGGATGAAGGGTCAAGGATTTCCCCGGAGGGCTGGAATGGACAATTCGCCCCAGGAAAATGAGCGTTTAGGATCATTATGACCCGGTATATGCCGAATAATCAGCTTATGGGCCATAATGACCCGATATTTGTTGCTGTTCCGGGTATCCCCTCTTTGGGTGATCCACCCATAAACTACTACATTACAACGGATTAGGGTAGGGAAAGTTTCAATCTTCCACTCTGGCATACATATTGCTACCTTTTACTTGAAGGGAGAATAGAATGGCAGTAGCGACAAAAACCAAGCAGACAAGAACATTACATACCCAGGCGAGAAACGACGACGAGAACGTCCTCTCGATGTATCTCAAGGAGATAAACAAGATCCCCCTCCTTACCAGGGAGCAGGAGAACTACCACGCCCGGCGCGCCCGGGAGGGTGAAGAGTACTCCAAGGAGATGCTCATCAAATCGAATCTGCGGTTTGTCGTCAACGTAGCCAAGAAATACCAGAACCAGGGCCTGCCCCTCTCGGACCTGATCAGCGAGGGTAACATCGGGCTGATGAACGCGATCGACCGGTTCGACGTCGACAAGGGATATCACTTCATCTCCTACGCCGTCTGGTGGATTCGTCAGGCGATCCTCAAGGCGATCTGCGAGAAATCTCGAATGATCCGGCTTCCCCTCAACAGGGCCAACGAGCTCGTGCAGATCGAAAAGGTCAGAAAGGAGATCCAGGGCTCCAGGGGTGAGGTAGCCGAGCTTCGTCAGATCGCCGAGACCCTCAACATGAGCGAGGACCACGTGGCGGATCTGGTCAACATTGCCCGGGATCTCATCTCCCTCGAGACCCCGGTCTACGCGGAAAAGGACTCCTCCCTCCTCGGTGACTTCGTCGAGGATGTCGGCTACAAGCCGCCGGAGGCGCTGATGATCGAGAAGTCTCTGAAAGAAGACATCAACGAAGTTCTCTCCTCCTTGAGCGAGAAGGAGGCGGAGATCGTTCAGTTCCGCTTCGGTCTCAACGGCCGCAGCCCTCTCTCCCTCAAGGAGATCGGCGACCGCTACGGTCTGACCAAGGAGCGGATCCGACAGATCGAGAAAAAGGCGCTCAAGCGGCTGCAGCATCCCAAGCGCGCACAGTTTCTCGAGTCATACGTGGCGTAGTTTATTTCCTGTAATGCAAAAAGATGGGCCCGCTGTCCTTTGTTGACAGCGGGCCCTTTTTCATTTACCGTGGGACAGCATTTCAGTTCAACCAATCAACACAGATTCGGGGGTATACCAATCATGGCTGACAAGAGAGTCTATTTCTTCGGCGGTGGAAAGGCCGAAGGCTCCGCCAAAATGAAGGAACTCCTCGGAGGAAAGGGCGCAAATCTCGCCGAGATGAGCAATATCGGCGTTCCCGTCCCTCCGGGATTCACTATTTCCACAGAAGTCTGTCCGGAGTTTTACCAGAACAACGAGCGGATTCCGAAGTACGTAGAGGAAGAGGTTCTCGCCAACCTCAAGAAACTCGAGGATATGATGGGCAAGAAGCTCGGTGACGAGAACGACCCGCTCCTCGTATCTGTTCGTTCCGGAGCGGCGGCCTCCCTGCCCGGTATGATGGACACCGTTCTCAACCTCGGCCTCAACGACAAGGCTGTAGAGGGGCTGGCGAAGGTCTCCGGGAACGAGCGTTTTGCCTGGGACGCCTACCGCCGCTTTATCAACATGTTCGGAGACGTTGTCAAGGGCGTGGAGCATGAGCACTTCGAAGAGGCCCTCAGTGCGGTCAAGGCGAAAAAGGGTGTTGAGCTCGACACCGGTCTCGACGCCGAGGACCTCCAGAAGGTGGTTACTGAGTACAAGAAGGTCTACAAGGATCATGTGGGCGAGGACTTTCCCCAGGACCCGGTAGACCAGCTGTGGAGCTCGATTAACGCGGTCTTCGGCTCCTGGAACAACCCCCGGGCGATCCGATACCGGAAGATCAACGATATTACCGGTCTCATCGGAACCGCCGTCACCGTCATGTCCATGGTTTTCGGAAACCTCGGAGAAGACTCCGGCACCGGAGTCTGTTTCTCCCGGGACGCATCAACCGGCGAGAAGGTGTTCTACGGTGAGTACCTGATGAACGCCCAGGGAGAGGACGTCGTCGCGGGTATCCGGACTCCCGAGCCGATCAAGCAGCTCGAGGAGACCAATCCGAAGATCTACCAGGAACTCGTCGCGGTCAAGGATCGTCTCGAGGCTCACTACCAGGATATGCAGGACATGGAGTTTACCATCGAGCGTGGCAAACTCTACCTGCTGCAGACCCGGAACGGCAAGCGAACCGGCCCGGCGGCGATCAAGATCGCCGTGGACATGGTCGCTGAGGGACTAATCGACGAGGAGAAGGCGGTCACCCGGGTCACCCCGGGTCAGCTCGACCAGGTCTTCCATCCGATGATCGAGCCGGGGGCAAAGAAGAGCCACGAGCCGATCGCCAAGGGGTTGAACGCCTCTCCCGGCGCCGCCACCGGGCATATCGTCTTTACCGCCGATGACGCCGAGGCGTGGGTCAAGCAGGGCAAGCAGGTCATCCTCGTCCGTAAGGAGACAAGCCCTGAGGACATCGGGGGTATGCACGTCGCAAAGGGTATTCTCACCTCCACCGGAGGTATGACCAGTCACGCTGCTGTCGTAGCCCGGGGAATGGGGCGTCCCTGTATCGCCGGAGCAAAGGCGGTGGAAGTCGGCAAGGGGAAGATGAGCGTCGCCGGCAAGAGTTACGCCGAGGGTGAGTTCATCACCATCGACGGCGGAACCGGCGAGATCTACGAGGGGGAGCTGCCCCTGGTAGAGCCGGAGGTCTCCGGTGACGTGGCAACGTTCCTCGGCTGGTGCGACAAGGTTCGGGCCAAGGCGAACCGCCCCGGGCTCGTTGAGCAGAAGTTCGGCGTCCGGGCGAACGCGGACACCCCTGAAGACGCCCGCAACGCTCGGGAGAACGGCGCCGAGGGAATCGGTCTCTGCCGAACCGAACATATGTTCTTTGACGAGCAGCGGATCCAGTCCTTTCGGCAGATGATCGTCGCCGAGGACGAGGAGGCGCGACGGAAGGCGCTCGACAAGATCCTCCCCTATCAGAAGGAGGACTTCGCAGGGATCTTCGAGGCGATGGCAGGCTACCCAGTCACTATCCGCCTCCTCGACCCGCCGCTCCATGAGTTCGTTCCCCATGAGGACGCGCAGATCACGGATCTCGCCAAGTCCCTCAACATCGACGAGGAGAAGCTCCGAACCAAGATCGAGGGGCTCGCGGAGCTCAACCCGATGCTCGGTCACCGCGGCTGTCGGCTCGGCATCACCTATCCCGAGGTCTACGACATGCAGGTCAAGGCGATCATCCTCGCAGCTGTCGAGGTAGCCGAGAAGGGCATCGAGGTGGAGCCGGAAATCATGATCCCCCTCATTGGAACGGTAAAGGAGCTCTCCGTCCTCCGGGCGAACGCCGAAAGGGTGATCGAGGAGGTCTTCAAGGAGAAGGGCCGGGAGGTGGCCTACAAGATCGGTACGATGATCGAGATCCCCCGGGCGGCGCTTACCGCCGAGGAGGTCGCCAAAGAGGCGGACTTCTTCTCCTTCGGTACCAACGACCTCACCCAGATGACCTTCGGATACTCCCGGGACGATGTGGGAAGCTTCCTTCCCCTTTACGTCGAAGAGAACATCCTCGAGGATGATCCCTTTGCCGTTCTCGATCAGACCGGGGTCGGTCAGCTCGTCGAAATTGGTGTCGAGCGCGGCCGGTCGGCCAAAAAGGAGCTCAAGGTTGGGATCTGCGGCGAGCACGGCGGTGAGCCGAAGTCAATCGACTTCTGTTTCAAGACCGGACTCAACTACGTCTCCTGCTCGCCCTTCCGGGTTCCGATCGCCCGCCTTGCCGCGGCGCAGTCGGTCTTTAACACCGGAAAAATGAAGTAATCCTCTATCAGGGGGTGGGGCAGCAGCTCTCCTGAACAGCTGTGCTGAAAAGGGTAACGGGCCACCCCTCGGGGTGGCCCTTCTTTTTTGGGAGGCTCCTCGGGGGAATCGCAACACCCTGGAGGGGAGTAGAAAAAAATAAGGCCCTCGGTTTCCCGAGGGCCTTGATAGGTGCCGCCGAACAGATTCGAACTGTTGACACGGGGATTTTCAGTCCCCTGCTCTACCACCTGAGCTACAGCGGCATTTCCTGTAGGGGTCGTTTGTACCCTGAAACCCCGGGAGCTGTCAACACGCTTGACGCGTGAATTCCCAACCTTGTAGAGTCGAGAGGTGGACATCAGGCAGAAAGCCCTCAGCGCCTACCAGCGAGCAATGGGTAACCGGGGAGGGACGGAGGGTTCTCCTCCCCAGGATACGGCTGCCCGGGGGCAGGAGGGTTCGATTCCTCCAGGGCTCCTCAGGACTACCGGTTCGACGGAGAGCCGGGTAAGCCGGGTTGCGAGGTTTCTCGTTCTCCTCGGGCGGGAGGAGGCCGCAAAGGTCCTATCCCATTTGCCGGAGGCGGAGGTTGAGCGGATCGCTGAGGAGATTGCTCGGACCGACACCGTCGACTCCCAGGAGTCGCGGCGGATTCTCGCGGAGTTCGGCTACCGCTCCCGGGGTGAGACATCCGGGGCAACCGGTGGCAGGCAGCGGGCGAGAGAGATCCTCGAGGGAGCCTTTGGTGCCGAGCGGGCGGCGGAAATCCTCAAGCGCGCCGCCCCTACGCCGCCCCAGGAGCTCTTCGGCTTTCTTCGGGATCTCGAACCGCATCAGGTTGAGCACCTCCTGCGGAAGGAGTCGGTCCACGTGCGTTCCATGGTGATCGCCCAGCTCCCCCCGGCTCTCGCCGCGGGGGTTTTAGGTCGCCTCGATGATGAAGAGAAGCGCGCCATAAGCCTCCGGATTGCCCGGATGAAGGAGCTCTCACCGGAGGTTACCGAGCGGGTGGCGGAGCTGTTGAAGGAGCGGATTCGCCGGGACGGCGTGCCGGTGACCGAGGAGCTCGACGGGACCGAGCGGCTCGCGGAGATACTGCGGCACATGGAGCCGGTAATGGAGAGCACCCTCCTCGAGACGCTTCGGGAGGGAAACCAGGACATCGCCGAGGAGGTGGAGCAGCGGCTCTACCGGATCGACATCATCCATGACCTGCGGGACGATCAGTTACAAAAGGTTCTCAGGAGGGTCGACGATCAGGAGATCGCTCTCCTGCTCAAGGGCAAGACGGAGCTTTTCCGAAGCAAGATGTTGAGAAATCTCTCGGACCGGCGGCAACGGTTAGTGGTCGACGAGTACCATAACCTCGGACCGGTCAGGAGAAAAGACGCGGAACAGGCTAACCGGGACTTCGTGGAGCTGCTCAAACGACTGGCCGACGAGGGCGAGATCGTTGCCTCCTGGCGGGGTGAGGAATATACTTGAGCCTCCGGAGGTTACACGTTTGAGAAGGTCCGTCTCCACGGCATACCTGTTCTGGCTCCCCTCCCTCGTCGGCGTGGCGGGGCTCCACCGCTTCTATCTCGGCAAGCCGCTTTCAGGTATCGTGTTCCTGATGACCGGGGGTCTTTTCGGCTTCGGCACCATCTATGACGCCTTTACCATGAGTAGTCAGGTCCGGGAGGCGGAGATCGAGGACCGGCTCAGCCGACCCATCGGCTATGACGAGGACGGCGACTACGTCATCCGGGTGAGCCGATCCGGTGATCCTTCGGGTCGGCCTGAAGATTTGGAGCACATAATCCTCAGGACCGCCAAAGAGTCCGGGGGCGTTGTCTCGCCGACCGGGATCGCCCTCGAGGCGCGGGTCAGCGTCGAGGATGCGAAGGAGCAGCTCGAGAACATGGTTCGTGGCGGCTTCGTTGAACTTAAGGTGAAAAAGAGCGGTCATATTGTCTATGTCGTCCCTGATTTTCTCACCCGGGCGGCGGAGGCGGAGCTCGAGGACTTCTGAGGACGCCGATTTCCGCAGATTGACATCACTCCCGGTCAATCCGTAGTATATGGCGCTATGACTGCAGATGAATTGCGCCGCAAGTACGTTGACTTCTTTACGTCAAAGGGGCACGTCGAGATATCCGGCGCCTCCCTTATCCCTGAAAACGATCCTACCGTGCTCTTTACCACCGCCGGGATGCACCCGCTGGTTCCCTATATTCTCGGCCAGGAGCATCCAGCGGGCAGTCGCCTGGTAAACTATCAGAAGTGTATCCGTACCGGTGACATTGAGGAGGTCGGCGACCGGAGCCACCTCACCTTTTTCGAGATGCTCGGCAACTGGTCCCTGGGAGACTATTTCAAGGACGAGGCTATCGCGATGAGCTTCGAGTTTCTCACCTCTCCGGAGTGGCTCGGTATCCCTAAGGATAAAGTATCGGTAACCGTCTTTGCCGGGGACGATGAGGTACCCGCGGACGAGCACTCGGCGTCGGTATGGGAGTCTCTCGGCATACCCCGGGAGCGTATCCACTTTCTCGGGCGCAAAGATAACTGGTGGGGTCCGGCGGGACAGACCGGCCCGTGTGGCCCGGACTCGGAGATGTTCGTGGACACCGGCATCGAGGGGAGCTCCGAGAGTCGCCCCGGGGTCTCCGACGGCAAATGGCTCGAGATCTGGAACGATGTCTTTATGGAGTACAACAAGCAGCCCGACGGCAGCTACGAAAAACTCGAGCGCCGATGCGTGGACACCGGCATGGGGATTGAGCGGACCATCGCCATTCTCCAGGGTAAGAAGTCGGTCTATGACACAGAGCTGTTCCAGCCGATAATCCGCGCCATCGAGAAGGTGAGCGGCAAGAGCTACGAGGGCGGGGAGGATGAGAAGGACCGCTCGATCCGGATCATCGCCGACCACGTGCGGACCGCGACGTTTATCCTCGGTGACGAGAAGAGCGTAACTCCCTCGAATGTCGGGCAGGGCTATATCCTGCGCCGCCTTATCCGGCGAGCGGTACGGCACGGCCGGAAACTCGGACTTGAGGAACCGTTTCTTACCGCCCCGGCCCGGGAGGTCCTCTCGATCTACAACGGGGCGTACCCGATTCTCGAACAGCACCGGGAGATCATCCTCACGGAGCTGCGAAAGGAGGAGGAAAAGTTTCTCACGACCCTCCAGAAGGGGGAAAAGGAGTTTGAAAAGCTCCTGCCCAATCTCATGAAGGGTAAGACGAAGGAGATTCCCGGGCGGATCGCCTTCAAGCTCTACGACACCTACGGCTTTCCCCTCGAGATAACCGAGGAGCTCGCCTCGGAGCACGGCTTGAGAGTCGACCGGGAGGGCTTTGACAAAGCTTTCGCAAAGCACCAGGAGCTTTCAAAAACGGAGTCGAGTGCCACCTTCAAGGGAGGCCTTGCGGACCACTCGGAGCAGACGACGAAACTCCACACCGCAACCCATCTGATGCACCAGGCGCTCCGGGATGTCCTCGGCAGCCACGTGAGCCAGAAGGGCTCCAATATTACCGCCGACCGTCTTCGCTTCGACTTCTCCCACCCGGAAAAGCTGAGCCCGGAAGAGCTCACACGGGTGGAGGAGATCGTAAACGAGAAGATCCGGGAGGACCTTCCGATCACGGTCGACAAAATGTCTCTGGAGGAGGCAAAGCAGAAGGGCGCCCTCGCCTTTTTCGGAGACCGATACGACGAGGTGGTCAAGGTCTACTCCATAGGAGAGTTCTCAAAAGAGGTGTGTGGCGGCCCTCATGTCGAGCGCACCGGTGTTCTCGGTAGCTTCAGGATCGTCAAGGAACAGTCTTCCTCCCAGGGAGTGCGCCGGATCAAGGCGGTTCTCGACTCCAGGTAGGGGCAAGGGGAGGCTCGAACCCGCCCCTGCCCCGGGAGCAGAGTAGCCCCCGGCACGGGGCGGGCAGGGCGGCTCAGGAGAGCTTGCTTTGGATCTCCCCCTCGAGGTCCTGGAGGCGGCGGTTTTTGACCTCCTGCTCTTTCGCCTTGCGTATCATCGCAAGAGCCCGTTCGAACTCGTTCATCTCCATCAGGCATCGTACAGCCTCGGAGTAGATCCGTGCGTTCTTCGGGTCTGTCTGCACCAGCTCTTCGAGGTTCTTCGCAGCTTCCTCGAAGCGCCCCCGGGATTTCTGGATAAGGCTGAGGCCGAGGACCGCGTAGAGATCGAAGTCGATCGCCAGAGCCTTTCTGTAGTACTCCTCGGCACTCTCATCATCTCCGAGGGATCGGTAGGCGTCGCCTGCCCGGGTGAGAATCACCTTGTTCTGGGCGTCCTTCACCAGTAGACGATTCCAGGTTGCCAGCGCCTGTTTGGGCCGGTGAAGGCCGCGGTAGCAATCCCCTATACCGAAGAGGGCGTAGAAGTTGTCCGGCTCCCGCTCGAGAGCCTGCTCAAAGTAGAGGAGGGCGCGGTCGAACTCCTTCATCTTTCGATAACAGTTACCCAGGGAGGTGAGGACTCTGATGTCCACCCGGTTCCCGTGGAGCTCCACCATCCTCGTCCAGTATCCAGCGGCCTCCTCGAACCGTCGGAAGTCGTAGTAGAGATGACCAAGGCCGATGAGGGCGTAGGCGTTATTCGGCTCGATGGCGAGGACCCGCTGGTAGAGCTCGTCGGAGCGCTTGAGGTTCTGCACCTTCCGGTAGGCGTCGGCAACCCTCGTGAGGACCGTGACGTTATCCCCATCGATTATCAGGTACTCTTCCCACACCTCGATCGCCTTGTTGTAGTGGCGGACCGCCTTGTAGCAGTCGGCGAGGCCGAAGAGGGCGTAGTTGTTGTTCTTGTGGTGTTCGAGGCAGCGCTGGTAGTAGGGGATCGCCTTTTTGCACTCCCCCTTCTTGCGGTAGAGGTCTCCCATGCCGACGAGCGCGTAGTTGTTGTCTGGCTCCCTCTCGAGAATCCGGGCAAAGTTCGCCTCAGCCTCGCGGTACATGTTTTCCCGGAGGTACTGGTAGGCCGCTTTGGACAGCGCCGTGAGTTCCTCTTTGCTCTCCCGCTCGTCGGGATACTCCTGGGTCATCCCGCTAATCCTTCTCCTCCAGCCAGTGTCTCACGACACCGGCCATCTGCTCCACCATTTCCCCTTTGCGCCGGGTCTCTCCGGCGAGCCAGTACATCCGAAACGCCTCGAGAGGCTGCTTCTGCTTCTGATAGTGGTCTCCGAGGCGTATCAGACCGTCGGAGTAGCGGGTGGTGATAAATACCCGCTTTGCTGCGTGGAGTTCTCCCTTGTTGTACAGCTCGTTACCTTTGCGAATCAGGGCGCTACGCTGACTGCCGTCGAGAGCCGGGGCGCCGGAAACCTTGAGAAAGCCCTCGGAGGGGGGTATGTTTTCGGTTTTGTTGGTTTCACCCATCCTGATCAATATCGGCAGAACGCTTGCTCCCGTACAAGCCAACCCTCCCGTCTCCCTGGGAGCGCCCCTCAGAGGCTCCCTTTGGTAGAGGCAACCCCCCCATCCCGGGGAGCGAAGGCCGCCTTGAGGGCGCGGCCGGTCGCCTTGAACAGCGCCTCCACCATGTGGTGGCCGTTCTCGCCGTAGCGCGCTTCCATGTGAAGGTTGAGCCGTCCCCGGGAGACGACCGCCTGGAAAAACTCTCTTGCAAGGCTCAGGTCGAAGCTTCCGGCGTACGCCTGGGGGAACCTCACCTGATAGACGAGGTAGGACCTGCGGCACGCGTCCACGGTGACTTCCGCCAGGGCGTCGTCCATCGGCACCACGGCGTGTCCGAAACGCGCAACGCTCCCCGTTCGCTCCTGGAGCTCGTAGAGGGCGTCCCCGAGGACCAGTCCGGTATCCTCGACCAGATGGTGCGGGTCAACCTCCACATCTCCTGTCGCCTCGAGCCCAACCGGGAAGCCCCCGTGGAACAGGAGGGAGTTGAGCATGTGGTTGAAGAAGGGCAGAGGCGTCTCGATCGAGATCACCGGATCCGGGGAGGACTCTTCCTCGAGGGTTAGTTTTATATCGGTCTCTTTGGTCTTTCGTTCAATCGTAATGCTCATCGGACCCCTGTTGCTTCAGCTGACGCAGAAGCTCCTCTATTCTTCTGAAATGATACTTGTAGTACGGCTTGTTCGCAATCAGGCGTACCTCCGTGACCGCGAGCTCCTGGAGTACGGTCAGGTTGTGCGCCTTGAGGGTCGATCCGGTCTCGACGAGGTCGACGATAAAAGGAGCGAGTCCGAGAACCGGTGCAAGCTCCACCGAACCGTTGAGCTTGATTATTTCCACCGGCACTCCTCGCTGGTGGAAGAAGTCTCTGGTAAAGCGGGTAAACTTGGTTGCCACCGTCACCGCCTCCCGGGCGGCCCCCGGGAGCAGCTCCTCCTCCTTTCCCGCAAGGCAGATCCGCGTGCCGCCGAAGGGAAAGGTAAATAACTCGAAGAAGGAGTGGCCGCTTTCATAGATGACGTCGGTGCCGACCACACCGAGGCCGGCGATGCCGTGGTGGACGTAGACAGGCAGGTCGCTGTTCTTGACGATCATGAGCTGCACATTGTGCTCCCGGTCGGTTGCGACAAGCTCCCGTTTCCCGAACTGGAAGGACATCCCCCGAACCTTGAGAAACTCGACGGTCTGATCAAAGAGCCGCCCCTTCGGCAGGGCGAGCTTGAGAGGTTCCGAGGCGCTCACAACCGAACCCTCCTGCCTGCGGCCCGCGCCTCCCGGGCCGCAAGGTAGCGCTCCTTGAGGCTCGCCCCCGTGGCTGTCTCTACCGGAGGAAGCGTCATCTGCCGTTGCCGAAGCGAGGCGATCTTCCTCGGCAGCAGGGAGAAGCCGACCGAGGGGGCTGGGAAGCCGAAGGAGGCGAGGAGATTGTCGTAACGTCCGCCGTTGGCGATCGCCGAGTCGAGACGGTCGACGTACGCTTCAAAGGAGACCCCAGTGTAGTAACTCCTGCTTCCGACCTCCGAGAGGTCGACACGAACCGGTCGCTCCCGCGGCGCCGGTCGCAGCTGCTCGAGGTTTTCCATAAGGGCGAGAAGCGATGCTACCTCGGTCATCTCCTCCTCGGTCAGCTCGCCGCGAAACTCCTCGACGGTATCGGCGACCTCCCGGGGTGAGCCGATCAGACGGTAGAGCTCGAGGAGCGCCTCAACCCGGCGGCGGGAAACACCGCAGGAGCTCAACCGCTCCTCGAGCTCCTCGAAGCGGCGGGCGATGATCATCTCCCGGGCGCGCTGCTCGCTTAAACCCCCGGTCGCCTCCACCGTCGCTCTCAGCAGGGCGCTGCTTCCGACGTGGAGGGCGTAGCGCTCGGCACCCGCCGCCTCGAGAGCCTCCTGAAGGAGGAGCAGCGCCTCGAGGTCGCCGTCTGTGCCGCTGACACCGATCAGCTCGACCCCGGACTGGAAAAACTCGTTCTTGGAGATATCGTGGCGCGCCTCATACCGGAGTATCGAGTCTGAGTAGCATACCCGTACCGGAAGCTCCTCCTCGCTCAGACGCATTCCGAGCTGCTTGGCAAGAAAGAGGGTAATGTCGAGGCGAAGCATCAGAAGTTCCCCCTCCCGATCTATCAGCCGGTACGCCTGCCGGGAGCTCTCCTCCGGGAGGAGTGGCTGGTAGAGCTCGGCGAAGTCGACCACCGGAGTCTGCGCCGGGAGGTAGCCCCACCCCTCGTAGAGCTCCTCGAGACGTCGAATGATCGTCCGGTGTCGCGCAGCCTCCTCGAGAAGGAGACTCTCGGTTCCCCGGGGCAGGCGGAGATGCATCGTCGTGAGCTTCTGCATGGTGGAGGTGATAGTAGCAAATCCGTGACCCGGTTCACAACCGTTCAGGAACACGTAAAAAGAGCAGGCAGGAGCGGCCGTAGCGCCGCTGGTCGGTGACCTCCATCACCCCCGCTTCGATCCTCTCCTCCCGGGGGTAGTGGAGGATCACCTCCGTCCCCGGGCGGACCGCTTTGCTCGATGCGAGGCGGGAGAGGAGCTCGCTCTTGTGTCGGTAATCAAAGGGCGGGTCGAGGTAGACGATGTCGAAGCTCTCTCTCCCCCGCTGGATGTAGCGCTCCACGGGTATGGAGACAACGGTGATCTCCGGCTCGAAGTCGAGGCCGCGAAGGACCCGCTCGAGGTTCGCCTCGATAGTCGGGCGCTTTTGTCGCTCCCGCTCAACGAGGACAGCGCGTCTCGCCCCCCGGGAGATCGCCTCGAGAGCAACAACCCCGGAGCCCGAAAAGAGGTCGAGAAAGGAGAGCCCCTCGAGAGCCCCGATTATCGAGAAGAGGGACTCCCGCATCCGGTCCATGGCGGGACGAACCTCCCCCGGGGGGCATTCGATACGGATGCCCGCCGCCTCTCCTCCGGTTACCCGCATGATCTCTCTCCCTCTCTCCCCTCGCGCCTCAAAAAGGCTCCTCCTCGTTTGTGCCGGCGCCTCTCTCCTCCTCCAGGGCGAGAGCGGTTCGCAGCCCGCGGTGGCCGTGGCCGAGAAGCCCCGGGTCCGAGGCGACCAGCTCCACCGCCTGCTTCCTCGCCTCGACCATCAGCTCCAGGTCCCTGCTCAGATCCGCCACCTGCAGGCGGAGGTAGCCGGACTGTCGCACCCCCTCGAGCTCCCCGGGACCCCGGAGCTTCAGGTCCCTCTCGGCGATCTCGAAGCCGTCGTTGGTGGCGTGCATCGTTTTCAGCCGCTCTTTGCCCACCTCCGTGAGGTCGTTGGAGTATACAAGAAAGCAGTAGGACTGTCGCTCGCTGCGACCGACCCGACCCCGGAGCTGGTGGAGTGCGGCAAGGCCGAAGCGCTCGGCGTGCTCCACCACCATCACCGTCGCCTCGGCAACGTCCACACCAACCTCGACAACGCTTGTCGCCACAAGCAGGCGGATCTGCCCGGCGGCGAACCCTTCCATGATCCGCGCCTTCTCGTCCTCCTCGAGGCGGGAGTGGATCAAGGCGATGGAAACTCCCGGGAACCGCCGGGAGAGAACCTCCATCATCGTTGTCACATCCTTTATCTCTCCCGCCTCATCACCCCCCTCGATCCGGGGATAGACGAAGTAGGCGCTGTGCCCCTTGGAGATCTCCCGCTCCACAAAGGCGTACACCTTCTCCTCGTTTCCCTGCCGGGCGAGGTGGGTGCGTACCGGCTTTCGCCCCGGAGGCATCTGTCTGATTGTGCTCACCTCCATATCCCCGAAGGCGGTCAACGCCAGGGTCCGGGGAATCGGCGTCGCCGTCATGAGCAGGAGGTCCGGGTGTTCCCCCTTTGCCAGAAGCGCCTCCCGCTGCCGTACCCCGAAGCGGTGCTGCTCGTCGACGATGACAAACCCGAGGCGGTGAAAGGCGACCCGCTCACTGAACAGCGCGTGGGTACCAAAAACGATCTCCACCGTCCCCGCCGCCAGGGACGCTTCCAGGGGGCGGCGCGCCTGGGCTCCCACTTTACCCGAGAGCAGGGCGAGACGGATGCCGAGGGGGTTGAGGAGCTTTGCAGCGTTTCCGGCGTGCTGCCGGGCGAGGAGCTCCGTGGGCGCCATCACCGCGACCTGCTCGTTACGCTCCACCACCGCTAAAGCGGCGAGGAGGGCTACGAGGGTCTTGCCGGAGCCGACATCGCCCTGGAGAAGCCGCGCCATCGGGCAGGGTCCCTGGAGCTCTTCGTTTATCTCCGAGAGCACCTTCAGCTGATCCTCGGTGAGGTCGAAGGGGAGCGCCTTTCTGAGGCGCTCCTGGAGGCTCAGGGTGAGGCTCACCCCGGGGCGGGTGAGCCGCTTTCGTCCGTGGACCTGACGGGCCAACTGGAGCTGGGCGACAAAGAGCTCCTCCCAGGCGAGGGAGCGCCGCGCCGGCTCCAACTCCTCGAGCTCCTCGGGCCGGTGGAGCGTGAGGAGCGCCCTCTTTCGTGGCATCAGGGAGGCGGACTCCCGGATCGACCGGGGAACCACCTCCTTTACAACCGGCAGGTGGTCGTTCAGGGCGGCGTCGATAGCGTGGCGCATTTGGAGCTGGGTGATCCCCTCGGTGAGGGGATAGATCGGCAGGATCATGCCGAAGTTGCGGGGATTCTCGCTGTCCGCCTCGAACTCGAACTGGGTCGCCTGGATCTCGGAGTACCGGTAGTGGAACTCCCCTGCTACCAGAAAGGTTCGTCCTACCGGGAGGCTCCGAGTTAGGAACTCCCGGCCAAAGCAGATGAGAGCCGCCGTGCCCGACTCGTCGGTAAGGTATACCTTGAGAACTCGTTTTCGGCCGATATAGTCGTGGGCGACCACCGTGGCCCGGATAACCGCCCGTTGTGTTTCACACGCCCGGCTTATCGGGACCGGATGGCGGCGGTCCTCGTACTCCCGGGGGAGATGAAGGAGGAGGTCTCCAACGGTGCGGATGCCGATGCGCGCGAGCGCCTTCGAACGCACCGACCCGACTCCGGGGAGGCTTTCAACCGGTGCACGAGGGAATCCCGGGAGGGCCACCTTACTAGAAGGGGAGCCTCAACAGCGCAGCGCTCACCAGGTCGATTAGAGGATTCGCGATGAGAAGAATACCCAGATCAACCCCCGCAAATATGAGAAGCCCGTCCCGATGGGAAATAAAGCGGCCTCGCATAAAAGGCCGGGACGCCCGCTGGACAACACCGTCGAGGATCTGATCGAGAACATACCAGAAGTGACCCGTGTCCTTTCCCAGGAGCAGCCCGACGAGTCTAACAACCGTCAGAATGAGAAAAAAGAGAAGGAAAAAGGAGACGGCGGACCAGACCGCCGAGAGGATAAGGGCGAGGACGAATCCGACGGTAACCGGCCCGGCGTTGGCAAGCTGGATGGCGATGGTGTTGAGGATCGAGAGAGTGAGAATCGCCGCCACCGGGGAGAAGTCGAAGTTACCGAACCGGAATATGTCGAACCGTCGAAAGAGGTCGAGATACGGGTCTGTAACTCTCCGCAGGATCTCCATCGCCCTGCCGTGGCCGGCGCCCTGAAACCAGCTCATCAGGATCCGGACAAAGAGAACGATCATATAGATCGAAATTGCACTGCTCAGGACACGCATGATCTGTTGCATTTTCTCGGCTCCTAGGTCTTCCAGACCGCCTCCACCTTGGGATGGGTCTTGATCTTTTCGATGACTTCAGGCTTGGAGGAGATCATTATCTGCCCCGAGGCCCGCACGACACACTCACCCTCCTCGGCGCCGACGTGGATAAACAGCGCGGCCCCTCCGGGATGATCTATGAGAAACGCCCGAAGACCGTAGAGTTCCTCCTCGTCCTCGAGAGTCGGGGCAAGACGTATGTGTACTTCCATTGACTCCTTCTCGTCCAGCTCTTCCGGTGGTCGCAGCTCCTCTACGACGATCTGGTACCGGCCGTTTCGCTCCTCAACCGTTCCGATGACGCCGACTATCTCCTCCTCCACCAGGAGATCCCGGTAGCTCTCGAGGGCCTCGGCAAAAAGTACCACTTCAACGCTCCCACGGAAATCCTCGATGGTAGCGAAGGCGATCTGTGTCCCTTTGCGCGTGTAGAGTATCCGTACTCCTTTGAGCAGCCCGAGGGCGGTAACGGTTCGGTCCGAAGGCGCGCGCTCCGGGTGGCGGAGGTCGACGGTGACGCAGCGGCTCCATGGCGTTCGGTAGGCGTCAATCGGGTGACCCGAGACGTAGAAGCCGAGGTTCTCCCGCTCGTAGCGCAGCCGGGTAAGCTGGTCCCACTCAGGGGCCGACTCCATTCGAACCGCTTCGAACTCCTTCTCTCCGTTGCTCTCGAACAGAGAGACCTGTCCGAACGCCTTTGCCTCCTTCTTTGCCGCGGCGGTCTCCACCAGGCGGTCGAGATTGTGGTTGAGCTCCGCCCGGTTCTGGTGGAGGGAGTCGAAGACCCCGCTTTGCACCAGGGTCTCGAGGGTCTTGCGGTTGACCGTGCGCAGGTCGACTCTCTCGAGGAACTCCTCCACGCTCCGATAGGGACCGCCCTCCCTGCGGCGGCTTATGATCTCGTCCACCGCCGCCGAGCCGACGTTCTTGATCCCCACCAGACCGAAGACAACACGCCCCTCGTTGACCGAGAAGTACTTCCGGCTCAGGTTGATATCCGGCGGCAGAACCTCGATCCCCATGCCCCGCGCCTCGGCAAGGTAGTTTGCGAAGGCGTCGGGGTTATTGATCTCGTTGGTGAGGTTCGCCGCCATGAACTCTACCGGGTAGTTGGCCTTGAGATAGGCGGTCTTGTAGGCGATAACCGAGTAGGCCGCGGCGTGGGACTTGTTAAAGCCGTAGCCTGCGAAGGGTTTGAGAAGCTCGAAGATCCCTTCCGCCTGCTCCCGGGAGAAGCCCTTGGATGAAGCGCCGGCAAGGAACTCCTTGCGCATCCGCTCCATCTCCTTCTCCTTTTTCTTGCCCATCGCCCTTCTGAGAATGTCCGCCTGTCCCAGGGAGAACCCGCCGACGATCTGGACGATCTCCATGACCTGCTCCTGGTAGACGATTACGCCGTAGGTCTCCTTGAGTACCGGCTCGAGCTGGGGCAGGGGATAGCTGATCGGAATCCGGCCGTTCTTCGAATCGATGAACTGATCGATAAACTGCATCGGACCGGGGCGGTAGAGGGCGTTCAAGGCGATCAGGTCCTCGATCCGCCGCGGCTTGGCGCGCTCGAGGATGCCCTGCATTCCTTCACTCTCAAACTGAAAGATCGCCGCGCTCCTGCCCCGACCGAGCATCTCGAAGGTGGGCGGGTCGTCGTCCGGAATCGCCTCGATGTCCAGCTCGATCCCCTCGTCCCGGATAATCGAGACGGTGTTCTCGATGAGGGTAAGGGTTTTGAGGCCGAGGAAGTCCATCTTTACCAGGCCGCACTCCTCGAGGAGGTCCATGGTGTACTGCGTGGAGATGGAGCCGGTTTTCGGGTCGCGGTAGAGGGGGACGTAGTGGGTCAGAGGCTCCTGACCGATGACGATCCCCGCGGCGTGGGTGGAGGCGTGGCGGTGGAGTCCCTCGAGCTTCCGGCTGACGTCTATAAGCTCCCGGTAGATTCCGCCGGAGTCGTAGAGCTCGGCGAGCTTCGGCTCCTGCTCGAGGGCCTTTTCGATCGTCATCTTGAGGTCCCTCGGTACCAGTTTCGCGATCTGGTCCGCCTCGGCGTAGGGCAGGTCGAGCACCCGGGCGACGTCGCGGATCACCGCCTTGGTCTTGAGGGTTCCAAAGGTTATGATCTGGCCGACCCGCTCGGTACCGTACTTACGGGTAACGTAGTCGATCACCTCCTGACGCCGTTCAAAACAGAAGTCGATATCGAAGTCCGGCATCGATACCCGGTCGGGGTTGAGAAACCGCTCGAAGAGCAGGCCGTAGTGAAGCGGGTCGATGTCGGTGATCTTGAGAGCGTAGGCGACGATTGATCCCGCACCGGAGCCACGTCCCGGGCCCACGGGTATCCCGCTGTCCCGGGCGTACTTTATGAAGTCCCAGACGATGAGAAAGTAGCCGGTAAACCCCATGGAGATGATGATATCCAGCTCTTTTTCCGCTCGCTCCCGGATCTCGTCGGTGAGCTTTTCGTACCGTTCGGTTAGTCCCTCCCGGGTAAGGTGGCGCAGGTACTCATCCCTGCTGTCGAACTCCCCGGGGATCTCGTAGTTCGGAAACTTCGGCCCCGGCAGCTCGATCTCCAGGTCGCACAGGTCGGCGATCTTCCGGCTGTTCTCGAGGGCTCCAGGGTAGTCGGCAAAGAGGGCGGCCATCTCCTCCTCGCTCTTGATGTAGAACTGGTCGGTGGAGAAGCGAAACCGGGAGGCGTCGTTTTTTTTCTTGTTGGAGCCGATACAGAGGAGAATATCCTGGGCGTTGGCGTCCTCCTGCCTGAGGTAGTGAGTATCGTTGGCCGCCACCAGTGGGACCCCGAGCTCCTCACTCATCGCCAACAGCTCCCGGTTGAGCACCTTCTGTTCCGGAATGCCGTGGTCGCACAGCTCGAGGTAGAACTGCTCCTCCCCGAACAGCTCCCGGTACCAGAGCGCCCGCTGCCGCGCCTCATCGACTTTGTTTGCCAGGATCAGTCGCGGGATATCCCCGGAGAGGGAGCCGGAAAGCGCGATCAGCCCCTCGGTATGCGCCTGCAGGGAGTCGTCGTCGATCCTCGGCTTGTAGTAGAAGCCCTCGGTGTAGCCGATGGAGCTGAGCTCAATGAGGCTCTGGTAGCCCTCCCGGTTTTTTGCCAGCAGAAGCAGCCGGGCGAGGCGGTTCGGATTATGAAGGGTAGTTCTGCTCCGTCTGTCCTCCGGGGCGAGGTAGAAGTCGCAGCCGATAATCGGTTTGATCCCGGCGTCTCGACACGCCTTGTAAAAGGTGAGGGCGCCAAAGAGGTTCCCGTCGTCGGTGAGGGCGATCGCGTCCATGCCCAGCTCTCGAGCCCGGGAGACCATCCCCTTGATCGGGGAGGCTCCTTTGAGAAGGCTGTAGTCCGAGTGATTATGCAGGTGAACGAAGGAGGTTCGGTGCTGCTCCGGCATTGCACCGCCTATACTATATAACCGCTCAGCCTGCGTCGAGTCCGGAAAGAAACTGCTGGGAGAGATTGAGCGCCCGGGCGCGCTGGAGCCGGGTCAGACGGTCGACCGTGTCGAGCTGGGAGGCGAGGGCGTCGAGAAAGGAGAGAAGCAGCTTGCGCTGCAACGGGAGCTTAGCCCCGGTGAGCTGGGCCTCGGCGTCCCGCAGCCGCAGAAGCGTCCGGCTGTTGCACAGGTAGCCGAGCTGTACCCGGTCGATGCTCTCCTTGACGACCGAGGCGATGCCGGCGAACGCGAGGGGTGGCTCCCGCGTCCCGTAGCCGTCGCCGAACTGCTGATAGATTTGGGCGCTATGGTGCTCGAGGGGTATACGGACCCGGGTAACCAGCTCTCCCGGCTCCAGAACCGCTCTCCCCTGGGGGTCCCGCAGACGAGCTACGCTGATCCACTCGCTCCCCTTCTGGCCGCGGATCTCGACCCTCGCATCGAGGAGCTGGAGAACGAGGTGGACCCCGAAAATGTGGGTCGGCACCGCGAGGGTGCCTCCGAAGGTTGCGCTGTTTCTCACCAGGAAGGGGCCCGCCTGGCGCAGGGCGTCGAGGAGCGCCGAGGGCAGGAACTTTCTGCCCACCCCGATAATCCGCTGGAGGCTCGTTGCGCTTCCGATCTCCGCGTACCGCTCGCTTCGGGCGATCTTGCGCAGCTCCTCGACCCGGTGGAGGGCGACAATCGGCGGCTCCGGGGGGCGGCCTGCGAGGCGACTCTCCCCCCGACTCTGCCGGTCCACCAGGTAGGAGCCCCCGCCGGAGTAGATCACCGTATCCTCCCGTTTCAGAAGCTGGGCGAGCTCGCCGAGGTTTTCGGGAGCGTAGAATCGTCGCTCCCTCACAGCCGGTCGCTCCCGAACTCGGAGCTTCGCACTCGCGGCCCCTGGGGCCGATGCCCCTCGGAGACTGAGTAGACCGCCCGGACGAAGTCGGTGGGATTGATACAGCGACACTGGAGCTGTCGGGCGACCTGGCGGATCTCAACCGGGTCGCTCCCCCCGGCCTGATGTACCAGGGCGTGGGTTATGAGGATCACCCCGGCCCGACAGCTGTCGCAGAGCTCCGTGCCGTTTTCCAGGAAGGCGTTCTCGATCTCCCGCGCCTCATCCTCCTCCCGAAAGCCGTCGTAGGTGAGGATCTGCGCTCCCTCCGCCCGGTATGCCGGGACCCGGCAGGAGGAGACGACCCGGCCATCGAGGATGACCGAGCAGAGCAGACAGTCGAAGCTCTCTCTGCCGTGGCACCGGGAGAACGGCTCCCGGAGACCTCCCACCTTCTGCATCAGCTCGGCGAGGGGCGCGAGGGGATCGATCGTGAGTTCAACCTGTTTTCCGTCAACCCAGCAGCGAACTCTCATGAGCCCTCCTCGAGATAGCTGTAGATGATCCCCGGGGTGACCGGAAGGGTATCGAGATAGACCCCACTCGCCTGGGAGAGGGCGCTGAGGAAGGCTGCGGGAATGGTGCTGTAGGCGAGCTCTCCCACCCCCAGAGGCTCCTCGAGGCGGGTGCTGTCCCGAAACCGGATCTGGACCGGAGGGATTTCACCCTCGAACTCCGGAGACTCGAGGCGGGAGCTGAGCAGCCGTTCCTCTGCGGTCAGGGTGGCTCCCCCGCTCCTCGGAAGAAACTCCCGAAAGCTCCAGCTCAGTGCCTCGTGCACACCGTTTCTCAGGCGGTGCCTGGCGGACTCGGGGTCGAGAATCTTTCCGGCGTCAAGGTAGAGCCAGACACCTCTGAGGCGGACCCGGTAGGTAATTGGGGAGAAGGAGAGCTCGCAGACCGCCGCGGCTGTTGAGGTATTGAGAAAAGGCGTTCCTCCGGTCTCGGGGTCCCAGTTAATCCGGGTCGGGGTCCGGTAGGCTCGGCGCACCTCAAGGGGGAGCGGAGAGCGAAACCGCCGCTTCTGGATCGCGGCGCAGCTCTGCTCGATGAGTCGGTACATGATCGCCGTCCCCCGGGAGAGGGTAGACGGTCCGAAGTCCGGGGTTCCCCGGCTGTTCGGGGGTGCGAGATGGACGTTCTCCGGGGAGATGCTCAGTCGCTCGGCGATCAGCCGCTTCCAGAGACGCTCCTGCCTCAGGGAGCCGGGGATCGCCGAAGTCTTGAGGGTGGCACCCCCGGACTGGTCGAGGGTCAACGAGATCGCCCCGGGCAGGTCGTTTTCCCGCTTGCCGATAAAGCCGCTGCCCTGTTCGGCAAAGGAGATACCCACACCCCGGCGATCATCGAGTCCCGCGTTGCCGCTTCGTCGTTTGCGCTGCAGTTCGTAGGCGGCGAACTTTCGCCGAAAGTCCGAGGAGTCCGCCACCTCGCTCAACAGCTGGCCGATGCTGTCCCGCACCCGCTCCCTGCTGTTTCGCAACCTCCAGCCGATCGGCTCGCTCTGGGCGATCTCGGTTGTCCGGTTTATGTGCCCCTCGAGGGCAAAGTAGCCCTGGGAGCTCCCGAACCCCTCGTAGCCGTGCATCGGTGATGCGTTGCTCCTGATCGCCCGGACCAGGATCCGGCCGTGTTTGCTGCGATAGGTGCCCAGGGCGCCCTCGAGGAGGCGGTCGCAGATTTCGGCGGAAAAGAAGGGATACGCTCCCAAGTCGACGGTGAGCTCGCTTTCCACGGTTGAGAGGTTGCCGCTCTCGTCGAGGCCACTTGAGTGGACCACTCGGATGGGAGCTCGGGCGGGGAGGACCGCCGTTATCTCCTCGCCGGGGTAGTGAGCTATCACCTCACCCCCCGTCGCCAGGACCATCATGGCGACGTGCGTCGCCGCCTGGGCGGGAAAGAGGAGCAGATGGTCCCGGTTGACCCCGGCGCGCCGGCCCCGGACATCGATCCTCCTTCGGGGATGACCGGTTACCGTGTGTATCGTCTCTGATACATGGTGGATCCACTGAGCCGGGGTCTCTATCACCAGCGTCCTGTCCTCCTCCATCCATCCTCGGATGGTGAGACCCGCCGACTCCTGGTGGTACTGCGCTCCTGCACTGTAGGCTCCCTCGACGATCTGGTACGCTTTGGACATAGCCATGTCAGGGTCGCCCCAGCTGCGATGCCGCTCGAGGACTATCTGGTCGCTGGTGTAGGAGCGATTGCCCGGTCTCGGGGTTATCTCGGTTATACCGAGGGAAACCGCCCCGGCGATCTGTCGGGCCCGCTCGTAGGTGGCGGCTCCCGCAATGAGAACCGGCTCGCCCTGATAGCGGACGGTGGTGCGCACGAGGATCGGCATCGACTCGCCGAAGAGCGTGACATCCGTCTGCCCGCGTATGTCCGCCGCCCCGAGAAGCCACTCCCCCTCCCCAAGCTCTCCGTACTCGTAGCCGTCGAAGCCGCCCCGGGCCACAGGGGCGCGTACCGTGGCGAGGTAGACCGGAGGGCCGCTCAAAAGCCGCCCCTCCGCCGGAAGCGGTCACCGAGGGTCAGGACCGCCTCGATGGTCCTTTCAACCTGCTGTTCCGACATACCCGGCCAGAGCGGCAGGCTCACTACCTCCTCGAACCGTCGTGTGGCGTTCGGGAAATCCTCGGGAGTCAAGTTGAGCCGATCCCGCCAGTAGGGCATCAGGTGCAGCGGCTTGTAATGGACCGAACTGCCGACACCGAGGGCGGTAAGCTCCTCTATGAAACCGTCCCGGTCGATGGTAAGCCCCTCGAGCCTCAGGCGCAGGATAAACAGATGCCAGGCGTGATCCCCCGCGACCCTCGGCAGAATCAGGTAATCCCGGGAGGCGAAGGCATCGAGGTACCGCTCGGCAATCCTTCGGCGTCGCTCCTTGAGCTCCCCCGCCCGCCGTAACTGTACCCGGCCGATTGCCGCGAGGATATCCGGGAGATTGTACTTGAAACCCGCCTCCACCACCTCGTACTCCCAGGCAGCGCCTCTGCTGCGGTACCGGTTCCAGACATCCCGATCTATGCCGTGCATCCGCATCAGGCGAATCCGTTCGGCGAGCTCCTTGTGCGTGGTAACCACCATTCCCCCCTCGCCGGTGGTGATCGTTTTGTTGGCGTAAAAGGAGAATACCCCCACATCCGAGAGGGTGCCCACCGGACCCAGATCGGTCCCCAGGGGAAAAGCGTGGGCCGCGTCCTCAACCACCGCGAGCCCGCGGGCGGCGGCGGTCTCGCGAATCCGCGCCATGTCGCACGGCTCTCCGGCGATGTGGACCGGCATCACCGCCGCGAGCTCCCCTCCCTCCGGGGAGCGGGCGATCCGGTCGAAGGCGTCGGGGTCGATGAGAAAACCCTCCTCCCCGATATCCACGAACAGCGGTTCGGCACCGCAGTAGCGGCAGACCTCCGCGGAAGCGGTGAAGGTGTAGGGGGACATCGCAACCCGCTGTCCCGGAGAGATCCCGAGGGCTTCGAGGGCGAGGTGAAGTCCCGATGTGGCACTGTTGGTCGCCATGGCGAAGGGAACGCCGAGGTGAGCGGCGAACTCCGACTCGAAAGCCGCCGCCTCACCGGCAGTGGTGAGCCAGCCGCTGCGGAGAACCCGAAGGACCGCGGCTTCTTCCTCCGCTCCGAGGTGAGGACGGGCAAAGGGGATCGGTTCCTGATCGGGAAGGGGCACCATTATTCCCTCCAGATTAGTAGGTCGGTTCGCTTTCGTCCACCGGAAGCGAGGGAACGAAAGTACGAAGGATCTCCTTCAGGCGGTGGCGATTCCTGTACTCCTCAGCCCTTTCAGGGTCGAAGAAACAGATCGGCCGCAGCAATTCCATAGCCCCGGCCACACCGTCGCAGTAGGCGGCTCGATCCTCGAAGAGGACTCGGTTTACCCGGGGATGCTCAGTCGGCACCGACCGCTCCCCGGGATTGTACAGCCGTTCGATCACCTTTTCTCCCTTTCGAAGGCCGATCTCCCGCAGGGCGATCTCACTCTCAGGCTCATAGCCGTAGAAGCGGATCATCTGTTCGGCGAGCTCCCGAATGCGTACCGGCTCTCCCATGTCGAGGGTGTACAGCTCGCCGCTTTCTCCCATGCCGCCGCTTTTGAGCACGAGGGAGGCCGCCTCAGGGATCGTCATGAAATACCGCTCCGCCTCGCCATCTGTGATCGTCACCGGACCGCCCTTGAGGATCTGTTTTCGAAAGAGGGGAATAATGCTCCCCCGGGACCCGAGGACGTTGCCGAAACGGACCACCATACATCGGAATCCTTCCTCCGCCCTCGAGAGGACCAACCGCTCGGCAAGCTGTTTGGACGCTCCGTAGACGCTCAGAGGCTCGACGACCTTGTCGGTGGAAACCATGAGGAAGCGCTCGGTTCCCGCCTCCCTGGCCGCCTCGAGGAGATGGAGCGTGCCGAAGAGGTTGTTTTCCACCGCCGCCACCGGGTTGGCCTCCATCATCGGAACATGTTTGTAGGCCGCGGTGTGAAAGACGACATCCGCCTTGAGGCGATTGAGGATAAACCGGGTGTAATCCCGATCCTTGAGCTCACCGACGATCGGAACGATGGTCGCCCGCTCGCCGACCCCCTCTTCCTGGAGGAGCCGCAGCTCACTGTCGATCTCGTAGATGCTGTTTTCACCGTGGCCGAGAAGGTAGAGCCGCTGCGCACCCCCGGAGAGCAGCTGCCGGGCGAGCTCGCTCCCGATACTCCCGCCGGCCCCGGTGAGCAGTACTCTCCTCCCTCGGAGGTAGGAGAGGCTCTCCCGGAGGTTAATGTGCACCGGCGTGCGGCCGAGGAGGTCCTGGGGGTCGATCTCCCGTGTCTGAATGAAGTGGGCATCCCCCTCGATTATCTGGGAGAGTCCCGGGAGAATCCGGATTCGGTCGAAGTTCGCCTCCTTGAGCCGCTTGTGCAGGCTGCGCAGGAGCTCCTTTCCGGCGCTTGGAATAGCGATCAGCGCCTCATCCGCCGGGGTCTTCTGTATGAGGTTGACCACATCGCTGATCGGACCGAGAACCGGGATGCCGTCGATCCGGGTTCCGATTTTCTCGGTGTCATCGTCGAGAAACGCAACGACCTCCCCGATCATTTCTTTTTTCTGGATGTCCGCGAGGATCGCCCGGCCCGCGAAACCCGCCCCGATTATGTAGATTCGGCTACCGCTTTTCATCGGGTCCCGCTTTTGGCGTCATTGAGGATCTCGAAACCGAGGTCGACGAGAAAGGAGTCCTTGTAGAGGTCGAGACGTACCTTCGCCCGCCCCTTTCGCTTGTCCACCTTGACGATGCGCCCCTCGAGCCCTTTCAAGGGGCCTTCGATCACCTCGATCCTGCTCTCCTCGCTAAAGGTCACTTTCGACTCCTTGACCACCTCCCCGAAACCGAGAAAGTGGCGGACCAGTTCGAGATCGTCTCCGGCGAGAGGTTTTGGATGGGCGACGGAGTCGAGAATGCGAAGAAACCCGGTTGCGCTCCTCAGATTTCGTACCAGCTCGGGGGTGATCGCCTCGGTCTCGATAAAGATGTAGCCGGGAAACAGGGGGGCGAGCACCTTGCGGCGTACTCCCCGTTTACGGATCACAAGCTGACGACGGGGCCAGATGAGACGTCCTTGCGGGCTGATCTCCTCCCGGACAAGCTGCATGTAGCGCTCTTCATCTCCCGTATAAACCTGGAGAACGTAGTAATCCATGGTGATGTGGGAAGCCTAACACGGCCACAATCCTTGGGCAAGTTTCCCCTACTGTCCTCCACCCTGGGGATAAAAGCAGCCTAAGCCGTGCAGTAGGCTGGAG
>JBKHDM010000005.1:0-58707 GCA_046541355.1 Spirochaetaceae bacterium | reverse complement strand
GCCGGCGCTTCAGGCAACGGCGCGATGCAGGAGCAGCCGGCGCCGGCGGACGGACGAGTAGCGCCCGTGGGCGGGTCCGACCCCGGGGGATCGGCGCATCCCGGGGCGGGGCTGAGCCACAGCGGCGATCGGTGGCGGGTTTTACCTCACCCGGGGCGGTGGTAGCCTCGGTCGGTAAGCTCGAATCCCGCGTAGCCGGGATACTCGTCCTCGAGAATCGGGTAGTCCCAGCATCCACGTCTCACAACGTGGCTGCCTCCGAAACCGAGCTTGAACCTGAGCAGTCCGTGCATCGGATGGGAGGGGTTGTCGTCTTCGGGTATACCCGAAAAGTCGTAAATCCTCGCACCGAGCGACGTTGCCCTGCGGATCGCCTCCCACTGGAGGGCGTAGGTGGACATGCTGCGACGCCCTGCACTCGCCGAGGCGCCGTAGAGGTAGAGGGCGTACTCCCCCTGGATCGCAAGAATCATCCCGGAGCGCAGCCGGCGCTCCTGTTCGGCGAGGAGGAGAATCAGCCTGGTCCGGGCGGAACCGGGCTGACGCTCCTGGTGGGTACCGGCGTAGAGGAGGGCGTCGAAAAACCGCCTCTCGTGGAGGGTGGTTCCGTTTCGCCGCATTGTCTCTCGGTAGAGCTGGTACCAGCGGGAGAGCTCCTCCGGGCTCCCCTCTCGGACAACCACCCCACGACGCCGGGCGAGGCGGATGTTGTAGCGGGTCTTCGGATGCATCCTTTCAAACAGCCGCTCCTCCGGGAGCGTCAGGTCGAGAAGCAGCGTGTGGGGCGGCTGGACGTCACTGGGCGCCTTCCTGAGGGCCCACTGCTCGGTACCGAAGTTCATCCGCATCTCCCGCACCCTGCTCTCGGGAACCGGCTCCCCCTCGAGGGGATAGGGAGAGCGCCAGGGAAGGTCGAAACGGACAAAGATGGTCCGCCCTCCCAGGGCTTCCGACAGAAGCGTTCCGAGGCTCTCGAGGAAGTGGCCCTGGTCGGTCTCGGGGACCGGATCGTCCGGTGCCCAGGGCGCGTAGGCGAGCTCTCGCCCGCCTCCTGCGTCACTGAGCACCGTGAGAATCCGGCCCCTCCTTCCTTCGATCTCATAACTGAAGGCTCGGGCGGTCTGTCCGAGGTTCTCTTTGGTGGCGCCCCAGAGAGGGGACTGAAGAAGGTTGTCTCCCGGTTCGAGATAGTGCAGTGGAGTCTCGACAAGACGCATTGCGCCTTACAACATACCACCCACCGGCGCTCTCTGGACAGAGAGGCTTACTGCTTCTATCTTTTGGGGTGTAGCTTCATGAGAAACATTGACGGAAATGTAGCCATCGTCACCGGTGCGTCCTCAGGTATAGGCCGGGCCACCGCCGGTGCACTCGCCCGAGCCGGGGTCAAGGTCGTTTGCGCCGCCCGCAACGGGGAGCGCCTCGACTCCCTGGTAGCCGCCGTTCGAGCCGAGGGTGGAGAGGCTCTCGCCCAACCGACGGATCTTACCGACCCGAAGCAGTGCCACGCCATGGTGCAACGCGCCGTCGAGGAGTACGGCACCCTCGATATCCTCATAAACAACGCAGGCATTTCCATGCGCGCCCTCGTGGAGGAGGTTGAGATGTCGACCCTCCGACGGGTGATGGAGGTAAATTTCTGGGGGACAGTTCAGGCCACCAAAGCGGCACTCCCCTATCTGCGCAAAACCCGGGGGGTCGTCCTCGCGGTTTCGTCGGTGGCGGGATTTCACGGCCTGCCGGGCCGCTCCGGCTACTCCGCCTCCAAGTTCGCGATCCACGGGTTCATGGAAAGTGTCAGGATCGAGAATCTCGACGTCGGCCTGCAGGTAACCATCGTTGCCCCGGGCTTTACCGCCTCGGAGATCCGCAGTCACGCCTTAACCGCCGACGGCACGGAGCAGGCTGAGACACCCCTCAACGAGTCGAAGCTCATGAGCGCCGAGCGGGTCGCGAATCTGATTGTCCAGGCGATCCGTAAGGGGAAGCGCAACAAGATAATCTCCTTCGAGGCGCAGGTGATTGCCCTGATGCAACGGATCCTCCCGCTGTGGATCGACCGAAAGATCTACAAGAGCATGGCCGACGAGCCGGGCTCCCCCCTGCGAAATCGCCACCAGTAGAGAGAGGAGGTGTCCGCCGCCACCAGGGCGGAGGAGAGCACGAAAAACTACGGTTTCGGTGGGTTGGGCCTCTAGGGTATACTCCTGCTATGCGCAGCGTCTGGCGACTACCAGTCCAGGTCCGCTCCTACGAGGGAGATCGTCGGGGGGTTCTCAAGCCACAGGCCCTTCTCAACTACCTCGAGGAGGCGGCACAGCAGCACGCCACGGACCTCGGATTCGGATATCAACAACTTCTCGAAGCCTCGCAGTTCTGGATGCTTGCCCGGCTCCATGTGGTGATCGATGAGCTGCCGGGATGGGGAGAGAGTATCGAGGTTGAAACCTGGCCGAAAACCGTCTCACGCCTCTTTGCCCTCCGGGATTTTCTGGTCTACCGAACCGGTGATCAGGAGGAACGACCGATAATCCGGGCGAGCTCGGCGTGGTTGCTCATGGACGCGGCCCGCGGTCGCCCGTTGCGACCTGAGCAGCATCTGCCGGGGGGCCCTCTGGTCGAAAACGCCGAGCGGAGTGCCCTCGAGGAGATTCCGCGAAAGCTGCCTGAGCCCGAGCGGCTGGTGAGCATCGGGGAGGTCACCGCCCGGTACAGCGATATCGACGTAAACGACCACGTGAACAACTCGGTCTACATCCGATGGTTCGACGATGCGGTCCGCGGCAGCTCCCCGGAGCTAGAGCCGGTGGAGCTGGAACTCAACTTCCTGCAGGAGGTAAAGCACGGTATGAGGCTCTCCATCGAAAAAGCTGATGCCGAGTACCGGGAAAGGGGAGATGGAGCGTCTCTGCTCCTCGAGCTGCGGGACGAGGAGAAGCAGCCGCTGGTCCGCGGCGCCCTGCGGTACAGGTCGGAGTAGGGATGGCCCGGATCCTCCTCCTCCAGGACGGGGAGCCCCGTCTCGAGAAACTCGGAGAGCTCCTCGAAGGGAGAGAAGGAGTCGAGACGGTCACGCTGACCGATATTAGAGCGGCGATTACCAGCCTCGAGGGGAGCCGGTTCGACCTGTTCATCACCTGCCTCGATACCGGACCCCGGTGGGAGGCGCTTCTCAGGATCGCCTCGATGCGGGCCGCGGTGATCTGCTACAGCGATCAGGAGGACCCTGAGCTCGCGGCCCGGGCGATCCGCCTCGGGGCGCAGCTCTACCTCGACACCCGGCGCACTCCTCCCGAGGAGCTCCTCGCCCGGGCGGTCGGGATCCTCGCAGGGGAGGAGACGGCGGTCACCCTCGAATCGAAGGATCGCGTGGCGAGGCTCGAGGCGGAGGCGCGACAGTTCCGGCTCATCTTCGACCACATGCTCAGCGGCTTCGGCTACCACAGGATCCTTCTCGACGATACCGGAAGGCCCGTCGACTTCGTCTTTCTCGAGGTAAATCCCGCCTTCGAGGCGATAACCGGCCTGCGACGGGAGATGATCCTCGGTCGTCGCATATCCGAGACTCAGCCTGGCTTCATGGAGACCGACGCGGAGTGGATCGAGATCTACGGGGAGGTCGCGATAACGGGAAAGCCGATCCACTTCGAGCGCTACACGGAGAATCTCGGTCGATGGCTCGAGGTCAGCGCCTACTGCCCTGAGCCGGGCCACTTTGTAGCGGTCTTCGATGATATCACCGAGCGAAAAGAAACGGAGCAGGAGCTCAGACGCTCCCTGCTGGAAAAGACCACCCTCCTGCGGGAGATACACCATCGGGTCAAGAACAACATGCAGATAGTCTCGAGTCTCCTGAGCCTGCAACTCCATCGGGAGGCTGCCTCGGCCCAGGACGCATTCCGACGGAGTCAGGAGCGCATACAGAGCATGGCTATGATTCATGAGTTCCTCTACCGCTCGCCGGACTTGGCTAGAGTGGAGCTGTGCGAGTATTTTGAAGAACTCGGGGGGCAGCTGATCACCTCCCACGCCAGGGGAATCCGATTCGAGGTTCGGGGCGAAGCGGTCTACATTTCCGGTGAGCTGGCCTTTTCCGTTGGCCTCGTTGTTTCCGAGGCCCTCAGCAACGCCCTGGTTCACGGTGTGGAGGCGGAAGATGGGGAGATAACCGTGAGCGTCACCGAGTCCCTCGGCAGGGCAAGGGTAACCGTGGCGGACCGTGGTCCGGGCTTCGACCCGGTCCTTGCGGCGTCGGGTGACTCCCTTGGCTACACGCTGATGAGGGAGATGATCTCCCAGATCGGAGGGGTCCTCTCGGTTGAATGCAACGGGGGTACCCGAATTATTCTTGAGTTTTCCGTGGAGTAGGAGCAGCAGGATGGCTCGATTCGACAGGCTTGCCCTGATAAACGCCGTAGGTGAGCTCGTAGGGCTTCTCGGCCGAAAATCCGACACGGCGGGGTTCCTCTCGGACGTCGTCGATCTCGTTGCCCGGACCATCAAGGCCGATGTTTCCTCGATCTATCTTCACGACGAGATCCGGGACGAGCTGGTACTCCGGGCGACCCACGGCCTCAATCCGGAGTTTGTCGGCGATCTCACCCTGAGCCCGGGAGAGGGGCTTACCGGCCAGGCGTTCGAGGAGGGGCGGCTGCTCACCGTCTCCCGGGCCTCCGCCGCGAAAGGTTTCAAACCGATTCCCCATCTCGGGGAAGAGGAGTTCGAGGCGTTCCTCGCCGCTCCGATACGCCGGGGACCGGTAAAGATCGGGGTGATGACCTTGCAGCACCGGGAGCCTGGTTACTTCGATGAGCGCGACGGCCGGGCGATGCGGGCGGTAACAGGCTACCTCGCCCAGGCTCTCGAAAACGCCTCCCTCCTCTACGAGCTCAGCGAGGAGCGTAAAGCCGACCGCCCCACCCAGGGGCCGGTCTACGGCGGCCTCATTGAGGGGACGGCCCTCGGCACAGGGGTGGCGATCGGCGCTTCGATCTATCTGGAACGGTACGCCGCCGATGGTGATGAGCGGCCGCCGGGGGACGTGGAGGAGGAGATCCGCCACTTCGAGGAGTCGGTCTCTGCGAGTCTCCGGCAACTGGAGGATCTCCAGCGCTCCGCGGATGATCTGATAAGCGACCTCTCGGCCCTGGTCTTCTCCGCTCATCTGCTGATGCTCAGAGACAGCTCCTTTACCGGCAGGATGCGGGAGCTCATCGAATCGGGGAAGTCCGCGGAGGCGGCGGTCCGGGCGGTGGTCGGGCAGTTCGTCTCCAAGTTCGAGTCGATGTCGGAGCCCCGGTTTCAGGAGAAGGCTCTCGACGTTCGGGATCTCGGACACAGGCTTCTTCTCAACATCGCCGGCAAGAGTCAGGGCGGCGCCGACTATCAGGGGCGAGTCCTCATAATCCGGGAGCTCTACCCCTCGGAGCTTATCAAGCTCGCCGTCCAACGCGCATCGGGGATCGTTCTGTTAGGCGGCCGGACGAGCCACATCGCGATTCTCTCCCAGTCCCTCGGGATCCCCGTCGTGGCCACCGACGAGCTCAACCTGTTGGACCTGCCCGACGACACCGAGGTGATCGTCGACGGCGAGGACGGCAAGATCCTCCTCTCCCCGAACCAGGACGTGCTCGACGCCTACGAGAACCGGCGTATCCAGACTCAGGAAGAGCATAAGCCTGAGGGGATAGACCCGCCGGTTCTCACGGCCGACGGCTCCCTTGTCCACCTTCTCGCCAACGTCAACCTCGTCAAAGACGCCCGGGCAGCGGCGGTGGTGGGGGCGGAGGGTATAGGTCTTTACCGCAGCGAGTTTCCGTTTCTCATCAGGAACGACTTTCCCTCCCAGGACGAGCAGGTGGAGGTCTACCGGCGGGTTTTCGAGCCTCTCGGGCACCGGGAGATTACCGTCCGGGCGCTCGACATCGGGGGGGACAAACTCACAACTCGCAACGCCCACAGGGAGAGCAACCCGTTTCTCGGATTTCGGGGTATCAGATTTCTCCTCCATGAGGAGCAGCTGTTCCGGGAGCAGTTGAGAGCGATCCTCGAGGCTCGCAGTGATGAGCCGCTTCAGGTGATGTTTCCGATGATCGGGTCGCTGGAGGAATTTCTCGCCTCCAAAGCGCTTTTAGGGGAGTGCGTTGCGCAGGTATGGGGAGCGGAGGCGACCCCTCCACCGGTGGGGGCGATGATCGAGCTCCCCTCGGCGATAGAGCTCGCCCCGGAGATTGCCCGGGAAGCGGACTTTCTCTCCCTGGGAACCAACGACCTCACCATGTACATTCTCGGTGTCGACCGCTCCAACGGGCTGGTGAGCAGGCTCTACCGGAGGGACCACCCCGCCCTCCTGCGCGCTGTCGCCCGGCTGGTGCGGAGTGTCGGCGCGTTGCGACCGAGAATCACCGTCTGCGGCGAGAGCGCCTGGGACCCGTATATGGTCGCCTTTTACCTCGGGATCGGGATAACCCGCTTCAGCATGCAGCCCCACCGGCTGCCGACCCTGGCAAAGGCTATCCGAAAGCTTGACCTGCGATTGTGCGAGAAAGAGGCGGAAGCTCTCCTCGCCTGCGCTACAATGGTAGAAGTGGAGCGGCGCCGGGAGCGCTGGGATCAGGCTCACCAGGACGGGTGAGCGGTCGGCGGGAGACTCCCCGGTGAAGGGAGTGTTCAGCGCATCCTGGAGATCAGTCGAAGGCGTCAGCCATGAGCTCCAGATCCACGGGCTCACCGTTTACGCTGAGCTCTCCGGTCGGGACCAGACGTCCTTCGAACTCTTCGGATCCGTCGATTTCGAGCAACAGACGGCGAACGGGAAACTCCTCGGGGCTCTCGTGGCTGAGCTGCAGGTCGGCACGCATAGAGTTGGCACCCTCGACCTCGCTGGTCAGAACAATTGAGCCGGTCATTATGTAGCCGTTGTAATCAGCCGCAAAGACCGAGTCCCGTCCCACGCTATGATCCGCCAGGGAGATGGTGTAGGTCCCCTCGGCGGACTGTTCGTCTACCCCTTCCCAGGCGAGGCGTACCGACTCCGTGTCATTGGCGATCTCCCCGGCCGGTGAGCTTTCGGCCTCGAAGAGGAGGAACATGGAGGTCCCACTCACAAGAAGCAGATCCTCCATCGCGAGGACCGCGTCCTCGGGGCTTGAGGGCGGATACTCACCTTCCCCCTCGCAAGCGAGGATTGAGAGCGTCAGGAGCAGGACGGCAAAGGCGGACGGGAACAGTCGCAGGGTACGGGGTCGGCTGGTTTTCATATCTTCTCCGGCAAGGTTCTGCCTTACTCTACCGGACTGCCCCGAGGAGTGCAACGGCATAGAGAACTCGCTAAACTTGGGTCGTCTATGAAAGAGTCGAGCAAGCGGGTAATCCTCCTTTTTTTGCTCACCCTGTGTCTCACGGCGCTTCTCTTCCTGCTCGCCGACCCGCGGCCCGAGGATCCGGGGATCACCGATACGGTGGCGGACACGATCATCTTTATTCTTCCCTCTGTATGGCTCGTTCTCCTCGGGGCCTCAACGGTTGAGCGAGATACGAGAATCGTCCTCGACGTTGCCTTTCTCCTGCTCTACCTCGCCGCCTTTTTCGATCTCGCCGACAACGTGGTCCTCCTCTCCCCTCGGATGGAGGCGATCCGCGGTGTCGCAAGGACCGTGGGAATGGTGGCGGTCACAGTCGGCCTCGGCCGTTGGATTCGCCGTCAGGATGAGATCCTCGAGCAGCTGCGGGAGCAGGAGGAACGGCTTGTTACTCTCAGCATAACCGACGAGCTCACCGGCCTGTACAATTCCCGTTACTTCTTTCGCTGTCTCGATCAGGAGATCGAGCGATCAGAGCGGTACCAGCGGCCGATATCGATGATCTTTATGGATATCGACAACTTCAAACGGTTCAACGACCAGCACGGCCATGTGGAAGGGGATAAGGTAATCCGGGAGCTCGGGCGGTCGGTATCCTCACTCCTGCGGGGTAACGACATGGCCTTTCGCTACGGGGGCGAGGAGTTTGTCGTCCTCCTGCCGGAAACCGTGGAGGGAGAGGCGGCACTGGTGGCCGAGCGGATCAGGGAGGGGTTCTCCAAAATCACCTTCCGGCCCGCCGACGGTAGCGGTCCGCTGCACACTACCATAAGCCTCGGCGTTGCACAGCTCGAGAAAGGGGAGAAGCCGAAGGATTTCCTCCGGCGGGCAGACCAGGCGCTCTACCAGTCAAAGTCCTCGGGTAAGAACACGGTCTTTCAGTACTCCCGCTTCCGCGGGTAGTCCGCGGGCGATCCGCGGTTATGGACACCCCTCGCCTAATGCGGTACATTGGGCGCGATGAGGGTTCTGATTCTTCCCGCCTTCCTGTCAGAAGACCGTTCGGAACTCGAAATCCTCTGCCGGACGGTAGAGGCGGCCGGCTTCTCCTGTGACCCGCACCGCTGGGCCCACTGGGAGAACCCTGGGGTCGGCTGGAGCAACCGCAGAGAGATAGAGCTGCTGGAGGAGCGTATCCGCTCTTACGGCGGGGATCCATTTGCTATCGTGGCAAAGTCCGTGGGAACCTATGTCGCCTGCCAGCTCATGGTCGGCCACCCGGAGCTTTTAGAGCAGGTCCACCACCTGCTCCTCCTCGGGATCCCCCTCAAGGATACCCTCCATGTGGAGGTGGGAGTCTATCCCGCCGCCCTGACCCGGTATCGCGGACCGATTACGGTGATCCAGAACAGCGACGACCCCCTCGCCCGAGCTACCCAGATCGACAGCCTTCTCACCGGCTCGAAGGCGCGGCTTATCGTAAAAGAGCGAAGCGAGCACGCCTACCCGTACCACCAGGAGGTAGCCGAGCTTCTCGAACCCGCCCGCACCGGCATTTGAGACGCCCGAGGCCGACCCGGAGCGTTCATCGCCTCATCAAGGCAGGGCCCGCGCCTTCCATATCCGGTCAGCCCGATTCCAGCAGCCGCTGCCTGCCTCCCATCGCGTGTTTTAGTTTACTCCGGGTGTAGCAGACCGTAAAAACCGCCGCAGACCAGTTAACGATTACAAGCCCCCACCAGACACCAGTCAAACCGAAGCCCCCGGGGCCGATAAGCAGGGGAAAGACGATAAACGGGGCGATCATCTGCCGGTAGACACCGACCCACATGATCATCCCGGGCCGTTTGAGCCCCTGGAGGACGGAGTTGGACTGGTTGATGAGGATGTAGCTGAAGAAGGTGAGCACCTGGATGTAGAGATAGGTGCGGCCAATGGAGATAACCTCCTGGTTTTCGCTGAAGATCCCGAGGAGCCAGGGAGCAAAAATAATCACCGGGGTGAGAATCAGGATCATGGCGCCAAAGGCGAAGCGCAGGGAGGTGCGGTAGGACTCCTCCACCCGGTCGAGACGGCCGGCACCGTTGTTCTGTCCCACCATCGAGGCGAGGGCGACGTTGAGGCCGATCGTCGGAAGCAGGGCTATCTGCTCGATGCGCAGAGCGGCGCCGTAGGCTGCCACGGCGTTTCGTCCGTAGCGGGAGACAAAGTAGTTGATTACAAAGGCGCCAAGGGCGATGGTGAGAAAGTTGAGCGCCCCTGGGAGCGCCTGGGATGCGATCTCGCCGAACGTATCCCTCCGGGGACGGAAGCTCGACCGGTTACAGTGCTTTAAGCCTCCACTCTTTATCAGCACCCGTCCCACCATAAACAGACCGATCACCTGAACGAGAATCGTCGCGAGAGCAACCCCCGCCTCCTCCATCGCCGGGATGATCCGGACTCCCCGGACCTCGAGACCGAACATGAACAGCGGATCGAGGCCGATGTTGAGGATAAAGGCGAGGAACAGAAAGTTCCGAAAGGTCCTGGTGTTGCCCCTCGCCTGAAGTCCGGCGTTGAGGGTGTTGTTCAGGACGATCACGATCCCGCCGATCACGATTACCCGCATGTAACCGAGGGCGCCGGCGAGAACCGCCCCTTCCGCGTCAAAGAGCCGAAAGAGAGGCTCGAGGAGAAAGTAAAGCGGAACCGCCGTCAGGATCGTGCCTATCAGAGCAAAGGATAGCGCCTGGGCCTGGTAGAAGGTCGCCTCCTCGCGCCTTCCCCCGCCGAGGGCGTTGGATATGAGGGCGTTGGTTCCCGCCCCGACGCCTATACCGAGGGAGAGGATCACCATAAAGAACGGGAAGGAGAGGGAGAGGGCGGCGAGGGCGTCGGTGGAGAGGCGGCCGGCGTAGAAGGTGTCGACCACGTTGAACATGGTGTTGAAGAAAAAGCCCGTGCTCGCCGGAACGGCCATTCGTAGTATGAGCGACGGGATCCGGTCGCCGGTAAGATTGAGTTCTCGCTCCTGCCCCACGGCAGCCTCCTGAAGTATCTTGAGTTGGAGGCTAAAGGATACATCCTGGGGACCATAGTAGCCACTAAAGAAACGCTTCGGAGTGAAATCCGCTGGAGGAGAGGAGGGAGCGCTTCACGGGAACTCGGCTTCAGTCGAGATACCGCGCCTTCGCCGCGAGGTGCTCTGTGAAGGTGTGGGAAAAAACCGTCTCCAGTGTAGGCTTGTGCAGGAAAAAATAGTAGTCGTGCTCTGCCGGAGCCAGGGAGGCGAGGATCGCCTCCATCCCCGGATTGCCGATCGGACCTGGGGGCAGCCCGGGGTACACGTAGGTGTTGTACGGGTCGTCCACGGCGGTGTCTGCAAAGGTTGGCTGGAGCTTGCTTGTCCCGAGGACGTAGTTGACCGTCGCGTCCGACTCAAGCCGCCAACCGTCCCGGAGACGGTTCCAGAAAACTCCGGCAATCTCCTCCATATCCCCGTCGGGAGACTCCTTCTGAACGATGGAGGCGAGGGTGAGAAGCTCGTGGAGGGTGCGTCCCTGCTCATCGAGGGTGTCAAGCATCTCAGGGGTGAGGCGATTGCCTAAGTTGGCAAGCATCCGACGGACAATGGACGTCGGGGTGGAGTCGCTGAAGATGCGGTAGGAGTCAGGAAAGAGATAGCCGTCGAGGATCGTATCCTCCTCGAGGGGCTCGAGAAACCAGAAGTCCTCGTAGGCGGCCTGCATTACCGTGGCCTGGGCGAACTCCTCCCGGCTGAACAGGCCGAGACTCTCGAAATAGCCTTCGATGTCCGTGAGACTCCACCCTTCGGGGATCGTAATCGTCAGTTCATCGAAGACCGCGTCCCCGGAGACGATCGTTTCGAGGATCTCCACGCTGCTCATCCGGTCGGAAATCAGGTACCGTCCCGCCTGGAGCCGATCCTCCCAGCCTCGAAACCGCGCGTAGAGCTCGAAAGCGAGGCTGCTTGGAATGTAGGCTTCCCGCTGCAACCCCTCGGAGACGCTTCGCAGACCCTCCCCTCGTCGGATCTCGAACAGCGTCGCCTCCTCGGATGTCGCGTTGGCCACATAAAGCGCACGGTAGAGGTACGTTCCGGCCCCGATCAGGCCGACAAGCAGAATAAGGAGAGTGCTACCCAGCAGTAGAATTCGACGTCGCTTCATCTCTGGGCGGAACGATAGTTAATCCCGCCGCGTCTGGTCAAGCGGGAGTCGCGCGCCCGAGGCGATTGACGGTTCGATATTTTGCAAATGAACCGATTATGAATAAGAATATAGAGCTGAGGAGACACCGTTGAGTCAGAGGACAGCAGTTTCGAATCATCTGCGCACCCTCCCGAGGGGAGGATGTATCGTAGATACGCCTGTTGGTCAGATCCAGATCGGGGCGCCCCCGGAAACGATCAAGGATACGATTGTGACCGAAGCGTCGGTCCCCAGGATTTTCGTGCTTCCCTGCACGATGTTCAACTGGAGCAAGGGGATCAACGTTGCGGACATGGAGTTCCCGATCTACTTCAACTTCTTCCTCAAACAGCAGAAGGTGACGATTGTCGGCACCGAGGAGCAGGGCGAACGGCTGAGGGTGGCGCTTCGTGAGGCCGTCTTCGGACCAGAGAGCTTCGACCTGCGGATGGACACCTTTGACGCCGGGGACGACATATACGTGCCGGACATACGCAAGGAGCTCGAGTACTTCAAGGGCTCCCTCTCCCTCGAGAAGATGTACGAGTTTATCCCCTTCCAGAACGGGGAGGTCACGATCGAGGAGGTGACGATAAAGCGTCCCCGACAGGAGAGCTACGAGATCAGCTGGAAGGGTCAGGAGCCGATCGTGGTACCAGGCTGCGTCGAGTACGTGCCGACCTTCGACATCGGAAACAAGCCGACCCAGCGGTTCAACCCTCCCCGCTTCGGGGTCACCTGTCTCGGTCCGAGCCACGGCTTCGATCCGAACGACAACACCTCCGGCTTCATCATCTGGCTCAACCGCAACGGTATCATGGTCGACCCACCGGTGAACTCCACCGAGTGGCTCCTGGAGTCGAACGTGAACCCAAAACTCATCGACAGCATCATTCTCACCCACTGCCACGCGGATCACGACGCCGGAACCTTCCAGAAGATCCTCGAGGAGGGGCGGGTCGCGATCTACACCACCAAGACAATCATGAACTCCTTCCTGAGAAAGTATAGCGCCTTCTCCGGAGAGGATCAGGAGCAGCTCAAGACCCTCTTCGAGTTTCGGCCGGTGTACATGGGACGCCCCTTCTATCTCCACGGCGGAGAGTTTCAGATCCAGTACTCGGTCCACTCCATTCCGACAATGGGATTTCGGCTCAGCTTCCAGGGGCGTAGTTTCGTCTACTCCTCGGATCACCAGGGAGACCCGGAGGTTCAGAAGGAGATGCTCCAGCAGGGGGTAATCGACGAGCGACGCCTGCAACAGCTGCGGAACTTTCCCTGGGACTCAGACGTCATCTACCATGAGTCGGGGATAGCGCCGCTTCACACTCCCCTCACCTACCTCAACTCCCTGCCCGAGGAGATCCAGAAAAAGATTGTGGTCTATCACATCTCCCACAAGGACTTTCTCAAGGTCGGAAAGACCAAACTCCGGCACGCTGAGTTTGGAGTCGACAAGACACTCTACTTCGACGCCAATCCTCTCGAGCATGAGAAGGTGCAGCGGATACTCGACGTGCTCAAACGGATTCCCTTCCTGAGAAACCTCCCGGTGGGAAAGGTGCAGGAGTTTCTCAACATCGCCGAGTGGCACTCCTTCAAGGCCGGAGACTACATCATTCAGGAGGGCACCCGGGGGGACACCTTCTTTATCATCGTCTCCGGCAGTGCGAGCATTACCACCGCCGCCCTCGACCGCAGCAAACGGATCGGCGCCTTTGAGTACTTCGGGGAGGTGGCGATTCTCACCAACAGCCTGCGAACCGCCGACATCGTCGCCGAAACGGATGTGGAGACGCTCCTCATCCGTAAAAACAAGTTCCTCGCCTTCATCTCAGGCACCGAGTTCGAGAACGTCCTGATGCGGCTGATCAAAAACCGGAGCGAGGAGTACTGGAACCTCATGGTTCACAGCCCGGTCTTTTCCCAGATGACCGACTACCAGAAGATGTGGCTCGAGTCCTGTTTCGAACCAAAGGACTTCCACGGCTCCGGGGTCCTCATAGAGGAAAAAAAGCAGCTCGAGGGAGTCTATGTGATCCGGGAGGGGATTGTGGAGGTCTTCCGCAACGGCAAGAAGCAGAAGACCCTCAAGCCGGGAGAGCTGGTGGGTGAGATGATCTCGATTCAGCGCGATCGCAGCTCCCGCTACACCTTCTCTCACCGCGGCACGGTCCGCACCCTCTTTATCCCCGCCTCCGACGTTCGAAAGTTCGTCGAGCGTAATCCAGGTATCGCGGTAAGAACACAGTTCAACTTTACCGCGGCGTGAGCTTCACGATAGAGTCTCGGGGTGGCCTCACCGATTTGTCTCATTATCAAGGTCGCCGCCCTTTCGAGGCGCGGGAGGGCTCGGCCCGGTACGCCGGGCGGTTACCGTTGTTCGAGAAGGCGATCGTTGAACTGGGACTCGAACTGCGCAGGCACCATGATCTCCTTGACCGAGTCGATCGCGTAATCGTCGGTCATGCCGGCGATGTAGTCGAAGACCACCTCCTGCCTCGAGCCGTCTACGTCCTCGTAGAACCGACGCATCTTTCCGGCGTAGTCGCCGAAACGGACCGCCAGGGAGTTGCGCTCCACCCTGTAGGCGTCGGAGTCAAAGGCGAACCTCTCAAAAAGCTCACTGAGATAGGTGTAGAGGGTGGTTAGAACCCTCTCGAAGGCGGTGTGGTAGGAGGCGAGCGCCCGGCTTGCGTAGATGTGACGGTAGTTGAAATCCTTCATCTCGATAAACGCTTCGTAGATCTCGTCGGAAAACCCGAGCCGCCCGCCCCCCATGGAAACCTCGATGAGGTCGTGGACGAGGGTGTCGATAATCTCGCTGTTCCTCGTACCGAGGCGCTGCCGGCCGAGATCGGGGATTTGCGCCTCTTCGACGATTTTCAGCCGGATCGCGTCCTCGAGGTCCCGACCGAGGTAGGCGATCTTGTCGGACATCCGCACAACCGCCCCCTCCCAGGTGGTGGGGTAAAACTCCCGGGTTCTGATCGCGCTGAGATCCTTGATTGTCAGATCCGGCTCCAGGGACTGCTCAAACTTCTCTCCGCAATGGTTGATAATGCCGTCCCTGACGGCGTAGCAGAGATTGAGACCCTTTCCGCGGTTGGCCAGGTGATCGACTACCCGGAGGGAGTAGATCTCATGACGAAACCCGTCGAGCCCCTTCAGCTTTGCGAGGATTTTTTCGCCGAGATGGCCGAAGGGTGTGTGACCGAGGTCGTGCCCGAGACCGATCGCCCAGGCGAGATCAGGGTCGAGCCCGAGGGAGCGGCAAATCGTCGCCGCTATCGTCGCCACGTGCATGACGTGCTCGATCCGGGTGCAGACGTGGTCGTTTTTCGGGGCAAAGAAAACCTGCGTCTTGTGCTTCATCCGCCGGAAGGGAGAGGAGTGAACGATCGCGGTGGTGTCCCGGAAGTAGGCGCCCCGGGGATCCCTCTCGTCCTGCTGCCGGGGTCGCAGCCGGCTTTTGAGGTGCCCCTCCTCGAGGGGATTGCGGAAGAAGAGATTCTCCATCCCTCTTCACACCTTCCGGCTCAGCCCCAGCTTCTGTAGCTTCGGCGCGATTATCACCCTGCAGTACCCGGCGTCGGGATTGAGATCGAAGTAGTCCTGATGGTAATCCTCGGCGGGGTAAAAGGTCTCCAGCTCGGTTATCTCGGTGACGATCGGATCCTTGAACTGCTCCTGGGCCTTCTCTTTCGACTGGAGGGCAATCTCCTTCTGCTCAGGATTGTGATAGAAGATCGCCGAACGGTACTGGGTTCCCACGTCCGCCCCCTGCCTGTTCAGGGTAGTCGGGTCGTGCGCCTCCCAGAACAGATCGAGAATCTGCTCGTAGCTGATTTTTTCCGGGTCGAAGGTTATCTCCACGACCTCGGCGTGACCGGTCCGGCCGGTGCAGACCTCCCGGTAGGTGGGGTCTTTTACCTCTCCCCCGGCGTAGCCCGAGGTAACCTCCTCGACGCCGTCGATCCGCTTGTATACCGCCTCGAGGCACCAGAAGCAGCCACCCCCGAGGGTCGCCTTTTGTGTTGTTGCCATACTGAGGTTAAGGTACCGGTATGCGGACCAGCGAGCAAGGAGTCTGTGATCCCTGCGAGGTTATCTGTTGGAGAGTGTGGACTGTTTGAGCTTTCAATGGTAGGATGGGGGAAGTGTGAAAAAACATCCGCAAGAACTCTCTCCCCGGGATCCCGAGGAGCGGGATCCGAGGCTTATTTCCGACTCGAGCGTACAGCGGGCCCTTGCGGATGTGGGGGTCTTTCAGGTCAACTTTCGGACGGGAGAGGGGTTTCCCAACCGATTCTGGACCGAATGCGGCTACTCGCCTCGGGAACTCAGCGACCGAAGCTTCTGGCTCTCCCTGGTACATCCCGACGACCTCTCTCGGGTGAAGGAGGCGCACGATCGCGTAGAGAGAGGAGAAACCCATCTGTTCGAGCAGGAGTACCGCATCCGGACCCGCTCGGGGCGATGGAGGTGGATTCTCTCTTCCGGGAGTGTCGTCTCCTGGGACGAGGAGGGGCGCCCACTGCTCTACTTCGGCCGGGACACCGACATCACCGATCAGAAACTCACCGAGGCGGCCCTCCGGGAGGCGCGGCAGGAGGCGGAGGAACGGGCGGAGGAGTCTGAACGACTCCGGATCGCCGGAGCCATCGTCACCTCCGCCCTCTCGGTCGAAGAAACCGTTGATCTCATACTCCACCAGGCGGCGGCGGTCTGCTCTTTTGACGGCGCCCTGGTCCTGCTCAAGGAGCGTGACAAACTGAGGGCTCTCGGGGTTATGGGGGAGGAGATCGACCGGAACCTGGAGATCTCCTTTGATGAGGAGCTGCCCCCTGTCCATGTCTTCCAGGAGGAACAGCCCCGTTACTTTCCCGACGTTCAGAAATCCTTTCCCGGCTTTGCCGAACGGATCTCTTCCCGGACCCGCAGCTGGCTCGGGATCCCGCTGATTGCCCGCTCCGAGGCTCTCGGTGTCATGGGGTTGTCCAGCCATACGCCCCATTTCTTCTCCCCGAACCACCGTAAGGTGATGCTCGCCTTTGCAGACCACGTCAGTATCGCCCTGTACAACGCGCGGCGCTACGACCACACCCGGGAGCTGGCGATGACCGATCCTCTCACGGGAGCGGGGACGCGCCACAGCTTTGACAACTACGCGGTACAGCAGCTCGACCTCGCCCGACGACACGGCAGAGACCTCTCGGTGATGATGGTTGACCTGGACAACTTCAAACGGATCAACGACCGCCACGGTCATCCGGCGGGAGATATCGTCCTCGCTACTACCGGCCATCTGCTCCGGGAGGAGCTGCGGACCAGCGACATAATCTGCCGCTACGGCGGAGACGAGTTCGCCGTCCTCCTGCCGGAGACCGGAACCGAGGAGGCCTTCGGCCTCGGTGAGCGGATACGCAACGCCGTGGTCAGACAGTTTGCCGACTCTCCCTATGAGGTGAGCGTTACAATCGGCGTTGCCGGTATCGACAGAAACCCGGCGGAAAACGTCTGGGATCTCCTCAAGGGTGCGGATCTCGCCCTCTACAAGGGCAAGAACCTGGGGCGAAACCGAGTCACCACCGAGTCGACCTCCTGAGTCCCGCCTCTCCGGGCGCTACCGGTTGAGCCGCGGCAACCACGTCGGCCTCCGGCTGAACTCCCCGAGCCACCGGTCGGCGTCCCGCTCTCCCATGTGAATGAGATCGATCTGTTTCGGCTTTACCGGACTGCGTCCCTGGATACCTTCCACCTCAAACCCGATATCCGCCGCCTCCAGGGAGCGCCAGAGCTGATGTACCCCGAGGGTTCCTACAGTAGCGCTTATGGCGCTCATCAGATTGTTCATCTTTGACGGCATAAAGGAGAGGCCGAGGCTGACGCCGATAGTGAGACGCGCTCCCGCAGCCTGGACAAGATCAACCGGGGTCTGGTCCACAAGCCCGCCGTCGAGCAGACGCATGCCCCGCACCTCCACGGGCTGGAAGGCTCCGGGGACCGCCGCGCTCGCCCGGACCGCCAGGCCGACATCGGCGACATCCGAGATGACCAGCGTCTCGATGCCCGGCCTTCCCCGCCGAGGGGGCGGCAGGAACCGCTCGAGGGTCCTGCGGTCGAGGCGTTCGGCGGTGCGAGGGGCTGTAAAGATCACCCGGCGGCGGTTTTCCACATCCGTGGCGGTTATGAGAAGCTCGCAGTCGAGGTCACTGAAGCTTCGCCCCTCAAGCTCCTCGTTGACCAGCTCCCCGAGGCGACTGTTGGGAAAGAGGCCCCCCTTCTGCCGCTCCTTGATCGCTATCATATCCCCGAGACGGATGATGTGAGAGAACCAGTCGAGGTCCATGACGATCTGCTCGAGCCGCTCCTGGGAGAGGCCGCCGGCGTACAGAGCGCCGATAACCGCGCCGGCGGAGGTTCCCGCGATTATCGTCGGCCTGAAGCGCGGGTATCGGCTGATCGTTCTGAGCACCCCGACGTGGGCCATGCCCCGGGCGCCTCCCCCGCCGAGGGCAAGACCTACCGGTTTTTGCGAGAATCGTAGCTGCATACGTAGACCGCAGGATGAACGAAATGACCGAAAAGGTCAAAACCACGCCGTCGAGGTCGTCAGCGGGAGGCAAAGCGCTCCCCCGGGCCGGGGATGGGCAAAACCGCCGAGCCCCGGCGGCCGATGGGAGCAGAGACGGCGAGCGCCCGTGAGCCGGGTTCGGGGGGCGCCTACCGGTTGGTGTAGAGGTAGCGTTTTATCTTCATCGAGGGGGTCTTCTCGAAGGGCTCGGGCATCTCCTCCACCCTGCTCAGCCGGGAGTAGGCGTTGAGATGCTGGTTTGCCCGTTTCCGGAGATCCGCAAGAAACGCCTGGACCTGCCGCTTCATCACCTCGTTGTTTTCCCGGGCGTTCGCCTTGGCCTGGCTGGTCGCCTCGGCGAGGTTCGCCTTGAGCTCCTCATAGTTCAGGTAGACCCGGGCTACCAGTTTACCCCCCTGCTCGAGGACGAGAGACTCCACGACGAAACGAAAACTGTTTATGAGGGACTCGATCGCCTCGGGATAGATGTTCTCCCCGCTCGGGCCGACGATGACGTTCTTGGATCGTCCCCTAATCGTAATGTGTCCGTCCCCGTCGATGGTCGCGAGGTCCCCGGTTCGAAACCAGCCCTCCTCGTCGAGAACCTCCCGGGTCTTCTCCGGGTCCTTATAGTAGCCGACCATCACGTTCGGTCCCCGGACGTAGAGCTCACCCTCGCCGCTTTTGCTGTCCACATCCCGCAGCTCCACCTCGACCCCGGGGATCGCCGGACCTGTTGATCGATAGCGTATGTTCCAGGGACTTGCCCCGGCAACCAGGGGCGAGGTTTCGGTGAGCCCGTAGCCGACGGCGTAGGGAAAGCGCGCCTCCCGGAGAAACCGCTCCACATCCGGGGCGAGAGCGGCGCCTCCTATCCCGAAGAACCGCAGCCGTCCGCCGAAGGTCTCCATCAGCTTCTTACCTGCAGCCTTGTGGAGGAGCTTTCGCACCGGGGCTACCCGGTAGAGTAGAGAGAGAATCCTGCTGGAGTCGAACTTTGCCTTTACCCGGTTGCGAAAGATCTTTTCGATAAAGAGGGGAACCGCGAGCATCGCCTCCGGGGATACCTCCTTGAGTGCGGGCAAAAGGACACTCGGACTCGCCGGCTTTCTCAGGTAGTGGACCGTCGCGCCGTAGAGCATCGGTACGAGAAAGCCGATGGTGCACTCATAGGTGTGGGCAAGGGGAAGAACCGAAAGAAACCGCTCACCCCGGGTAATGTCGGAAAAGCTCAGGGCGTTCCAGCTGTTACAACTGAGATTTCGGTGGGTAAGCATCACGCCTTTCGACTGTCCTGTGGTTCCGGAGGTGTAGATGATAACCGCGAGATCTTCCGGGAGCGGATCCTGCTGCTCCGGGGCGCCCCGGGTAATCCGGCCGACAGCCCTCGCAAGGATGCCCTTCTTTTTATCGCCGAGCTCCTCGACCATTGCCTCGGGAGTTTCGATGGTCACCATCGGAGGCAGGCTGCTGTGATGCTCCTCCATCTTCTCTTTCATCCGGTCGGAGATAAAGAGAAGTGACGCCTCGGAGTGTTCGAGAATGTTACGGATCTCATCGGGGTGAAAGTCCGGAAGAATCGGGACCGCCACCGCCCCCATCGCCGTTACGGCGAGGTAGGTGATGCCCCAGGTCGGCTTGTTTTCGCTCAGGATGGCGACGGTGTCGCCCTTCCTGATGCCCGCCTCCCGAAGCGCTTCCTGGAGCTCAACAGCTATGTCATGAAGCGCGTTGTAGCTGTAGGGATCCTCCCCTACGTAGGTGAGGGCCGGGGTATCACCGTACTCCGCGGCGATCCGGTCGAGAAACTCTTTAAGTGTCTTTGGCTCGTTCATACACTACTTAGTATATCAGGAAAAACAGAGGCCGGCACCTTCCTCCCTCCCGGAAGAGGCTTATTCAAAGAGCCCTCCGAGGAGGTCCTCTCCCAGCCGGCCGGGGCTCTGACTCTTCTGCAGGGACTCAAGCATCTCCTTGAGCTCGAGTATCTCCTCGAGGACCAGAAGCCGCACGAGCTGGTCCTTCTCCGGGGCGTAGGAGAGGGCGAGGGTTGTCCCTCGCTGCACCAGGGTGATGAGTGTCTGGTCCTGGCGTATCTGGTAGATCTGGCTGGTCAGGTCAGCCCGATTGACGAAAAACTCCTCCTCCCGAAACGCTCTCAATATGCGACCCCTGAGAAAGTCGGCCACAGCCTCCCCCGGAAGCTCGAGGGTTATCTGGCTGCTCCTTCGCCCCTCCGCCCCGCTCTCTTTACGGTAGCCTGACCCGCCCCGGAGGGTCGCGACCAGGAGGGGCGGGGCGGCGACCGAGGATATGAGCATGGTGAGAACCACAACCCCGAAGATATCCTGCCCGATGGCGCCGGCGGAGAGGCCCATCCCGGCGATGATCAGCGTTACCTCTCCCCGAGGGAGCATCCCCGCGCCGATCCGGGCGGCCCCTCTGAGGTTGAACCCGACAGCAAAGGCCGGCACGGCGCATCCGACCACCTTTCCGAGAGCCGCCGCGACGGTAAAGATCAGCCCGAAGAGCAGGGATTGCCCGAGGGCTTGGAAGTTGACCATCATGCCCATAACCGCAAAAAAGATCGGCACCAGGAACTCGTAGAGCCCCTCCATCTTCTCCCGGATCTCCCCGGCAACGTCCGTCTGACTCAGAGAGAGTCCGACGACATAGGCGCCGATGATCATCGCAAGCCCCGCGGACTCCGCGAGCCCCGCGAGGAGGAGGGCGAAACCGAAGGCGAAGCCGCCGATAAGCTCCATGGAGCGAAGCGCCTTGAGTCGCCGGATAAGCCTCGGGGCGAGGAGGATCCCGAGGAAGGTGCAGCCTATCCAGAAGCCGAACGCCCGGAGGGCGACCGAGCCGACCGAGCCCCAGTCCACCGCCCCGGTTCCGTGGGCCCTGGCGATACCGACAACGACGGCGAGGAGAATAATGCCGATCACATCGTCGAGGACCGCCGCGGCGAGGACCGTGACACCCTCGGGAGAGGACATCTGCCGTTTTTCTGAGAGGATCCGGGCGGTGATACCGACGGAGGTGGCTGTGGAGACGGTACCGAGAAAGAGGGCCGTCGGGTCCATGACGCTGTTTACATCCGGCAGAAAGAGTACGCCTGCGTAGCTTCCGAGGAGAAAGGAGCCGACCACCCCCCCGAGGCCGACGGCGGAGCCTGGTACGGAGAACTTGAGAAAGGTAGGCAGGTCGGTCTCGAGGCCGGCGAGAAAGAGGAGCACCACCGAGGCGACCGAGGCGAAACCGTAGAGCATCGGAGAGACGGGAATCGCCCCCTCGGCAACCGTAAAGAGGCTCTGCTCGAGAAAGCCGAGATGAATCCGGCCGAGGGCGTAGGGGCCGATCACCATACCCGAGACAAGCTCACCGAGAACCCTCGGCTGCTTGAGAAAACGCTCAAAGAGGTAGCCGAAGAGTCTCGAGAATATGATAATGACCGCCAGCTGCAGAACCAGGACGGTCATCTCGTGCATCATTGTCGCTTCTCCTGAAAGATGGCCACGATCTCCTCCCGGCTCGAGGCGTTCAACACCGCCTGACGACTCGCCTCCTCCCTCAGCAGCTGACTAACCTCTGCGAGGAACTGGATGTGCGGGCCGCTGCGATCCTTTGGAGAGAGGGTCATGATAAAGATGTGGGAAGGCTTTTTGTCGAGGGCTTCGAAGTCGATCCCCTCCGGAGAGACACCCGCCGCCACGACGAGCTCATCAACGCAGGCGCACTTGCCGTGGGGTATGGCGACCCCCTTCTCCATACCCGTGGACATCTTCTGCTCCCGCTCGAGAAGGGCGTCGAGCGCCTCCTGCCGGTCGGAGACTTTGCCGGTCTTCATGAGAACATCGAGGAGCTCTTCGATGACGCCACGCTTGGAATCCGCCTGGAGCGGGAGAACCACCGTCTCCGGAGAGAGGAGCTTCTTGCGTTTCATATACTTGTCACCTTAGGTGCCCCCCTGACCCTTGTCAAGAATCCTCGCTATGTTAGGAGCATGATCTCGACTGATACGCTTCTTATAGGCGCAGGCCCGATAGGTCTGGAGGTCGCTGCTGCTCTCAAGCGAGGGGGAGCGGAGTACACGCATCTGGAGGGAGGCTGCATCGGCGAGACGATCAGCCGATGGCCGAGGCGGACGGTCTTTTTCAGTTCTCCTGAATGGATCGCTATCGCCGGTGTGCCGATTCACACGGTTGGTCAGGAGCAGATAACCGGCGAGGAGTACCTCGCCTACCTGAGGCTGGTGGTCGAGACCCTCGGTCTCGAGGTTTCCACCTACGAGCGGGTTACCTCGGTGAGAAAGGAGGGAGAGTACTTCCTCACTGAGAGCGAGGGGATCGGCTACTCCCGCCGCTACCGGAGCCGGAGGGTCGTTTTCGCCCTCGGGGACATGGCGAAGCCCCGGGTTCTCGGGCTTCCCGGGGAGGATCAGGAAACGGTTTTTCATCACTTCGACGATCCCCACAGGTACTTTCAGCGGGAGCTGCTCATCGTCGGGGGGAGAAACTCCGCCCTCGAGGCGGCCCTGCGCTCCTGGCGCGCCGGAGCCAGGGTAACCTTGAGCTATCGGGGCAGGACGATCGACAAAAACGCCGTGCTCTCGAGGCTCCACCTCGAGATATCTCTGCTGATCAGGAACCGGAAGATCGTCTATCTCCCCGAGACAGAGCCTGTAGCCTTTGCCCCGGGAAAAACGACCCTCCGCCACCTCGCCGGCGGAAAAGAGGAGGAGATCAAAAGCGATTTCGTCTTTCTTGCCACAGGGTTTATCCCCGACCACACGCTGCTCGAGGAGCTCGGCGTCCGGTTTCATGGACAGACGCGGGAACCGGAGTTCGACCCCGAGACGATGGAGACAAACGTAGCGGGGGTGTATGTCGCAGGCACCGCTACCGGGGGCAACCAGAACCGGTACAAGGTCTTTATCACAACCTCCCATCCCCACGCCGCCCGCATAGCCCGCTCGATTACCGGCAAAAGCGGTGGCCCCCAGGGGAACTACCCGAACCGGGAGTATCCCCTCGCACCGGCAGATATCGAGTAGAGCTCACCCGAGCTCCTGGTACTTCCTTGCAACCTGGGCCGCCCGACGCCGCTCCTCAGGGGTGAGCTCCTCCCGTCGTCCTTTCAGCTGCCTGAGGGCCGCCTCCAAGGCGAGGCGTGCCTCCTCGGGCCGGCCGATCCGCTCGAGGGCGTGAGCGAGGAGCCAGGCGAAGGGTAGCCCGCCCCGACGCAGGAGCTTTGCGTCGTCGAGGAGGGAGGAAAGAAGGCTCCCGCTCTCCTCGTCGAGGGCGGGGGTCGAGGCAACCTGTGCGGCCACCGCGATACGCGTCTCTACCCCCACGGTTCCCGGACGCCTCGCCTCCACTCCGAGGAGCGCCACCGCGGCGAGAGCCGCCGGCAGGCCGCCGCCGCCTCGCCGCTCCTCGAGTGCCGCCGCATACCGCTCGCACCCCTCCCGATCAAAGAGCTCTCCCAGGAGGAGTGGAAAGAGCGCGCGCCTCGCCTCGACGATCCGCAGGATCTCCTCCGGCTCCCACTCCCGCGCCCGGAGGGCGAGCGCCCGGGCATCCTCGAGGAGCATCTGCCGCCCCCGGCGGCTGTAGAGCGTTCCCGCCCGCTCGGCGGCCTTACCGGGCTCAAAGGCGAGGAGGCGAACCATCTCCCGCCGGTCGACCCTGCTCCAGGCGCGCTGAAGGGCGCCAAGGCGGGCGTGCTCGAAAAGCAGGGAGAACACCCCCGCCTCCACCTCCGCCTCTACCCGGCGGCGGAGCCGCCGGTAGCGCTCCCTCGCCACCCGGCGGAAAAGCTCCAGGGAGGGCCTCGCCGGGGTGGAGGGATTGCGGCCGGCAAAGGACTCGATCTCCCGCAGGGCATCGAGGCTCCTCACAAGCCGTTCATCGATATCTACCCGCCCCGGGCTCCGAGGTAGAAGCAGCTCCCGCTGCCCCGGGGAGAGAGCCGCAAGAAGCGGCTCACCGTGAAATCGCGGCATCCCCTGGAGGAGAAAGCCGAGGGCGCGGAAGGCGCGAGGTTCCCGGCGCAGCTCCTGGAAGATCCGCTGGACCCCGACCCTGCTCCCCCCGGAGTCGAGGAGGGCACGGTAGAGGTAGACGCTGCCCGGGGAGGGGCGCAGGTACTGGTATCGCCGGGACGCGTTGAGCTTGAGCCAGGAGAGTCCCGCCTCGGCGTCGAGAGCGATGTGGGCGGTGAGGAGCTCCAGGATCGTTGTGTCGAAATCCGCCGGAGTCGTGCCCGGGGCGAGGGGGAGCGCCTGGAGGAGGCGAAGGGTGCTTATCGACCCCGACGCTTGCCCACGGCTCAGGCGAAACAGAAGGAACAGATATCCCGGCGGCGAGTCCGCCGGCCCGGAGAGTGCCGTGGTCACCCCGGAGCGGGCAAGCCGCCGGGAACTCTCCTCGGCGAGCCGGGCGAGGAGATCCCGGTTTAATCGGTGCCCCTTGCCCTGCTCCCGAAAAGTCAGCTCCCGGACCTCGTCGCCCAGGAGCCGCCGCGCCTCCCGGGGCGGGCCAAAGGCGATACGCTCGCACCTGACCAGAAGCCAGCTCTCCCCGCTCACCTCCTCGAGAACGCTCTCGTCGAGGAGTGCCCGTCCTGCCATCAGGTCCGCCGGATGCTCGCTCACCCCGGCGCGTCGCAGGGCGACATCCGTTTCCGGGAGGAGCAGCTCCCCTGCCCGGGCGCCGTCGAGGGTGAGCTCGTAGCGGCGGTGCGACCCGAGTCTCGAGGCGAGATACTCCCGGAGAAGGGCGGCGGAACCGAGACCGGTCAGCCGCCTTGCTCCGTCCGCCAAGCTCCTCAACAGCTCGACCCCGTGATCCCGCTGGGTCGCTGCGCTCTGTCCGCCACCCGGGAGCAGATAGATCGGCTCTCCCTCGAACTCCCCGTAGTAGAGCGGCCCCGGGGCGCCTCCGGAGTCACCGGACAAAAGCTCATCCCGGCTCGCTTCGATTGAGGTCAGGTCGATCCGGAAGCCCTGTTCCCCGGCGGCCCGTATAACCTGCGCCGCGGTAAGGCTACCTTCGCCCATAGCCGTCTATCCCCTCAGGGTCAGAGCCACGACCTGTTCGACATGTCGGGTCTGGGGAAACATGTCCACAGCCCGCATCCGGCGTATCTCATATCCCTCCTGGAGGATCGCGAGATCCCTCGCCTGGGTAAGGGGATTGCAGCTCACGTAGACGATCCGTGGAGGTCGCGCGTCGAGGAGTACCCGTAACGCCCGCTCATGAACCCCCGGCCGGGGTGGGTCGAGAATAACGCAGTCCGGAGCGCCCTGGTCGGCGATAAACCGTCTGTCGAGGAGGCTCTCCACCTCACCCTGGTAGAAGGTGACGTTATCAATACCGTTGACCGCGGCGTTCTCCCGGGCCGAGGCGACCGCCTCCTCCACCGTCTCGATCCCCACAACCTTCGCCGCCCCCTCGGCGAGGTAGAGGGCGATACTACCGAGTCCCGAGTAGAGGTCGTAAACCGTCTCGCCCCCGGTAAGAGCGGCATACTCCTTTGCGACATCGTAGAGGCGCACCGCCTGGATTGGATTGGTCTGATAAAAGGAGGTGGGGTAGATCCGAAAGCGGAGCTTTCCGCATCCCTCGGTGATGTAGGGAGCTCCGGCGTGATGGACCGGGCGTAGTCCGGCGAAGGAGTCGTTACGGCTACTGTTTACCAGATAGTAGAGCGACGCAATTTCGGGGTAGCTACGAAGGAGAAACGAGAGTATCTCCTCCCGCGCCTCCGGCTGATCCTCCCCGAACATCACGGTAACCTGCACCTCCCCGGAGAGGCCGGTTCGAATCATGAGGAGTCGAAGCAGTCCGTGGTGCTCCTTCGGGTCGTAGTAACTGTAGCCCCCCTCGATGGTAAACTCCCGCAGACCGTTACGGATCCGATTGGAGGGCTCCGGCTGGAGGTGGCACTCGGTCACCTCGACTACCCGGTCAAAGCGTCCGGGCACATGAAACCCGAGGGCTCGGCGGTCGGAGATCTCATCCTGCCGCACGGTCTCCTCCTCGGTCAGCCAGCGACCGGTCGAAAAGGAGAACTCGAGCTTGTTCCGATAGAGCCGGTCCCGCTCACACGGGAGAATCTCCTCCCGCCTCGGGTCCTCCCCCTCGGGCAGCTGGAGATACTCCCTCATCGAGCTCTCCACGATCCCCTCCTTCAGCCTCAGCTGGTCGGCGTAGGCGAGATGCTGGAGGGTGCAGCCACCGCAAAGGTCGAAGTGAGCGCAGAACGGCTCGACCCGGGGGATGCCCTCCTCGAGGAGAGCGTCGATCCTCAGGTGGAGGAGCCCCTTCTTTTTTCTACGCTCCACACCGTCGACCCGGTCACCGGGAAGCCCCTCTTCCACCAGGAGGGGGCGCCCCTCGGACTCGGCGTAACCGTGACCGGAGTGATGCATCCGCTCCACCAGGAGGTCCGGGAACTGCTTCTTATTTCGACCCATTCGCTGAAGCTACTGTAGCTCTGTACTTATGTGAAGTCCCCGGCTACCATGGGCAGCCGATGGAAAAGCGCGTCGAGGAGCTCACCGAATACCTCTCCAGGTTCGTAACGCCGAGGAGGCTCGCCAGGATGGAGGAGGTCCTCAGGGAGCGAACCCGGTATATCACCGTCCTCCTCGAGGATATCTACCAGCCCCACAATGCGAGCGCCGTCCTGCGCAGCTGCGACTCCTGCGGCGTACAGGACGTACACATCCTCGAGAAGCGAAACAGCTACCGGGTTAATCCCGGGGTCGAGCTCGGTACCGCCCAGTGGCTGACGCTGCGAAAATACCGCCTCCCTCGCCCCGGTGAATCCGGCGCACCGGTTGCCTCGCCCTCCGCCGAGGGCCGGGACTCGTCCACCCTCGTCGCAGAGGATCCAACCGCCCTCGCCCTCCGGCAGTTGCGGGACTCGGGTTATCGGATCGTGGCGACTACCCCCCACACCGATGAGGTCGACCTCCCGGAGTTTGACCTGTTCCGGGGGAAGGTCGCCCTCTGTTTCGGCACGGAGATGGGAGGCTTGAGCGAGGGGCTCCTCGCCGAGGCGGACGAGTATCTGCGGATTCCGATGTACGGCTTTGTGGAGAGCTTCAATATCTCGGTCTCCGCGGCGATCACGCTGTACACCCTCACCCAGCGGCTGCGCTCCCCGGGGCGGGAGTTCCCGTCTCTCGACTCCCGGGAGATCGAGGAGCTCAGACTCTCCTGGCTCAGGGGGAGCGTCAAGGAGTGGAGGCGGCTCGAGCAGCGGTTTGTTGAGGAGTCCGGAGCCGGCGGCGGTGAGTGAGCTACGCTACGACCTCACCCTCGACCCGGGGCTCGAGGATATCGTCGCCGCCGAGGCACAGGAGCGCTTCGCAGCCGCGGGGATCGGGGTCGAGACAACCCTGCGTCCCCTCGACCTCCCGGGACATGTCGAGCTTTCCGTCTCCGGTGATCCTCCTCAGGTCGAGCCGCTGCTCCGGCAGCTTCGTGGCGCCTACTACGCAGTCCGTCTCGCGGGAAGCGCGGAGCTCGCCCCGGGGGAGGAGCCCCTCGGGCCGGTTCTCCGGAAGCTCCGGGAGATCGAACTGCCGGAGCTCGAGGAGGCCGGGAGCTTCCGCGTGAGAAGCCGTCGCGTCGGAGAGCACAGCTTCTCGAGCCCTGAGGTCGAGCGGGAGTCCGGGACGGTTCTCCACCAACGGTTCGGGACCGCGGTCAAGCTCGAGGAGCCGGAGTGCACGGTCCGGGTCGATGTTACCGGCGCTGTCGCCCGGATCGGGGTTCTCGCCACCCCTGAGGCCCTCAGCCGTCGCTACCCCTGGGTCTGGCGACCCCGGGTTACCCTCAGAACCACGATCGCCTACGGGATGCTCCGGCTTGGAGCGTTCGACAAGCTCCCCTCGGGAGGACGGCTGTACGATCCGTTTTGCGGCTCCGGGACCATTCCGATAGAGGCTGCGAGCCTCCGGGATGATCTCGAGATTCTTGGTTCCGACTACGATGAGCAGTCGGTAGAGGGGGCGAGAGCGAACGCCGCCGCCTGCGGCCTCGCCGATCGGGTCGCTCTTTTCGGCGCCAACGCCCTCGAACGCTCGAAAACCGTGGAACCGGGAAGCGTCTCAGCCATCGTGACCAATCCCCCCTTCGGGGTACGGATGGCAAAGGAGACCAATATGCGCGCCTTCTACCACGCCTTTCTCCGGGAGGCGGCGACGCTTCTCAAGCCCGAGGGGCGGCTGGTAATCCTCGTGGGAAAGAGACGCAAAAACTTTAACGAGGCTGTAGACGGGCCGGCCAGTTTTGCTGTCCGCCACGTCAGAGTTATCGAGTTCGGCGGGATCTATCCCGGCATCTTTGTCCTCGAGCGGCTTTAGAAGTTCACTCCCAGGATGAGCTGGGGATACGCCTTTACCCTCTCCCCGAAAAGGTACGCCCAATCTCCGGAGTGGAACCGCTCGGACCTCATATCGGTTTCGGGCAGCTCCATGTCCACGGTGTAACCGATGTAGGGGATCAGATGCTCAAAGAGGCGCAACCCGAGAACACCCCGAGCCGAGGGAAAGAGCGCCTCGCACACGCCGTCGTACCGGGCGCTCAGGTCGACATCGAGAATAAAGGTTCCATCCCAGATCCTCGTGCCGAGCCCGATGGAGCTCGTCACCCCGTCCTGATTCTCCAGGGCGTTTCGGGGGAACCCGAAGGAGTAGAGGGTGTAGAGGTTCTCATTTCCGAGTTGCAGAGAGGTCCAGAGGGTCTCCTGCTCGTCGAACCAGAGACCCGGGGAGATGATGCCGTCACTGATGACATTGATGAGTCCGAGGGGGACACCGTCGAGGGATCGGCTGATATTGATGACGCCCGCCTGCAAGCCCCTCCCGGATCCGGCGATGTTGACCGTCCCCGCCTGAAGTCCGTCGAACCGGTTTGCCAGGTTGAACACCGTTGCGGCCTGAACTCCCCGGACCGTTCCGCCGGCCATGTTGAATGCCCCCGCGGCCTGCCCCCCGATGATGCCGTCATCGAGGATATTGAAGACGCCGGCGAGCTGCACGCCGTTCATTCCGCCGTCAACGAGATTGTAAACCCCGGCGTGCTGGAAGCCCCAGACCGAGCCGCGCACCATGTTTCCGATATAGGAGCCCTGGTACCCCCGCAGCGATGCGGTGCTCAGATTGACCAGGGGGCTGAGCATTATACCGTCGACCCGGCCCGCCTCTCCCACCAGGAGGTGGACGGAGAGGTGTTCCACCACCTCGCCCTCGGTGGGAACCGGTTCCCGCGGCCAGAGTCGGACCCCGGGAACGACGCCGAGGGTGAGGGGCAGGTGGTGGGTTGCACCGTCGGAGAAATACCACCAGCCATCGCTCCAGCTGAACTCCGAGCCCTCCGGTCCAGCGCCGGGAGTGGCGGCGACGTCGCTTTCCCCCTGCTCGCCCCCTCCTCGCAGGGTGGTCCGCTCAAAGGGTACCGCCTGAAAGGCGCCGGCGTTGAGACTCACCGTGCGCCCGCGGCTCACGGGGGTCGAGGCGCGCAGTATCTGCGCCCCCCGCTGCAGATCGACGACGTAGGTGTTCGGTGGAACCGCCAGGGTCAGCTCACTGCCCTCCCGCTTGCTCGCCTCAGCCACAAGCCGTCGGTCGACGGCGTCGTGTACGTAGATCCGGCCTGCGATCTCCCTGGGAAAGTGAATGGCGCTCTCGTAGCTGCTCAGGTCGGTGAGGACCAGGTCTCCCGCACCGGTGAGCTGGATGTTGTAGGAGGGGTGCTGAGGACCGGCAAAGGTCCCGCTGGTTCTCGCGAGAGTCTCATCAAAGGCGTACTGATAGACCTCGTTGAGGGTTACCCGCCGGTCTCCGCTGGAGTCCGCGGCCCCGAGGAGCCCCGAAACGAGGTAGTGGGTAAAAAAGCTCGCCCTGATCCGGTCGGACTCCTGGGACGCCTCGTCATCGGAGCTGGAGGTGAGAAAGGCGTGACCTTTCAGGTCCGAGCTGTCGTTGAGCAGAAAAGGCTGACTCCGCCGCCCCCCTTTGAGACGGGTAAAGGAGCCGGAGTTGCAGGAGTCGAGGACCGCGATGCTCACGTCGGCGTCAACATGTGTGATCTGCTCCCGCAGCCGCCGGTAGGTATACACCTCCTCTCCTATCAGCAGCCCCTGCTCGTCGGAGTGACCGGAGTAGTAAAGGAGAAACTCCACCCGTCGGGCTCCGTTTCGGGCGTCGGAAACCTCCCGACGGATCGCCTCGGCAGTGGCGTCGATATCCTCGCTCTGGGGATCGAGGATCACGTAGCTGTCCCGGGGATCAACTCCGCCGAGCTCCTCCATCACCGAGGCAAAGCGCATCGCATCGGAGACGGCGTAGCGCAGCTCGATCCGCTCGGAGCCGCCGTCGTTAGCCCCGATAACGAGGGCGAGTCGCCGAACCGGAAGCCGTGTCTCCTGTTGCCCGAAAAGCGGAGGGAGGGCGAGAAAGGCGAGGAGAAGGGGAACGATCCCTCGGAGGAGCCGGTTACACCGCATCACTGCTTTCTAACCGTCACACTCTCAACCCCGAACTCTTCCGCTTCGAGTCCGGTCTCGGCGGCCACGACCTCGGCAATCCCCGGGGCATCGAGGAGGCCCGGGTCCGTACGGTCGAGGAGTTCCTCGGTCGCTGTGATAATCGCCGGGACATCGAGCCTCTCTGTGGCCGCTACAAAAAAGAAGCGCTCGAACAGGGGGGCGTCGTCGAGAACGTAGGAGTAGGATAGCGGAATCTCCCCGGGGGAGGTGAGATTCTCAGCCTCCGAGGGAGTGGAGGGAAAGTGCAGGGTCACCGTACCCCGGCCGTCCACGGAGAGGATCATCCCGTAGGCGGCCCCGGCGCTGTTGTAGGCGAGCTGCAGGGAGTCCCCCGCCTCGACTCGTTCTCCCGAGGCAAGTTTTACAACCTCACCTCCCGGCTCCCGGCGGTAAACCGACAGGGAGGGCTCGAACCCTTTGAGCCGGACATACTCGTCCTGCCCGGTGGGGGAGACGATCCCGGGGGCGCTGTTCTGGAGCGTCGGTATGAGAATAACCAGTGCCAGGGCCGCCAGAGCGCCGAAGGCGAGAACCGGCGGTGGCGCCAATCGTCTCAGGAAAGCTCCGACCCGCTGTCCCGGAAAGTCCAGGAGCCTGTCGGTCGTTCCTCCCTCCTCCCGGGCAGCCTCCTGCTCCCTGCGGGCACGCTCCATGATCGAGGAGACCATCTCATCCGTCGGATAGGAGTTATGGAAGGCGACAGTGTCCTTTTCGAGAGCCTTGAGGCGCCGGCGCGCCCCGGGGTCGGAGGAGATCGCCTCGGCGACCCACTCCGGCGCCTCGCCGAGGAGGTACTGTTCCAGATGAAAGTCGGTGATTCTTCGACTCATCCTCACTGCTCCTTCCGCTGAAGCCCGAGTTCCCTCAGCTTTCGCAGCCGCTTGCGTACCCCTGAGACCGAAAGCGTGGTGAGCTCCGCGGTCTCCTCGAGGGTCATGCCGTCAACGTAGTGGTAGGTGGCGATCGTCCGGGTCGAGACAGCCCCGGGGCCCACCTCCGCATCCGCCATCAGACGATCTATAAAATGGTTCGAAGTAACAGCCTCGGATGGATCGTTACTGCCGGCGATAGTGTAGAGGATTTCGTCGTCCACCGTCTCCTGAGGGCGCCGGGAGGCTGATCGGATCATATTGAGGCAGACGTTGGTCGCCATGGTGTAAAGCAGACTCGATGGCGCAGCGTCACTGAGTTGGTCCTGTTTACGAACCAGTCGGACAAAGACCTCCTGCATTGCGTCCATAGCGGCCTCCTCATTCTTGAGTATGCTCCGGCACCGGCGCATCACCATTGGAGCATATCGGCGATAGTAGGCCTCAACGTCTACGGGCAAAGCTGCTCGCTACCTCCTGTCGAGTGCCACGATCATAGCCCGCAGGTCGCCCTCTTTCCAGTACCAGCTCGACCCGTGCCTACATTGATCCAACCCCGAGGACCTCGATTGATGTTACCGCCGCGACCGACCCGGGGGAGTGGGAGCTGATGGCCCGGCCCGGGGCCGGGGCCGGGGCAGGGGCCGGGGCAGGGGCCGGGGCAGGGGCCGGGGCCCGGGGCACGGGCAGGGGCAGGGGCCGGGGCAGGGCCAGGGGCAGGGGCAGGGGCCGGGGCCGGGGCAGGGCCAGGGGCCGGGGCAGGGCCCGGGTAGAACACCTCTGCCAGGAAATTGCCAGTTGACCTCAAGCAACACCAAAACGATTATTCTTAATATTAACGCGGTCGAAGCTTCTACAATTTTTAGTACCTCGCCAACTACAGTCGCCGGGCAACAACCGACTCGGCGCAGGTGGTGGGTAGATGCTTCTTGAGCGGTTACTCTCGCTGCTCGATCTGTCTCGCGAGCCTCAGGAGATTTTCCGGGAGGTCCGAAAGGAGATCGAAAAGGTGATCCAGCCGGGCTGGCTCGCCTTTTACCACCGCTCTCCCGAGGCCGGCACGATCCACTGCGACCCCGAGCTCACCTCCGCCGAGCTTCTCTCCCTTCTCCAGGAGCGGGGCGACCGGCTAGGTATTGCCGCGGAACCTGACTACCAGCAGACGATCTACCTCCCGAAGCGTGACGCCCCGGACGTCCTCGCCACCATCTTTGGGCCCGACGGCGGCGCCCTTCGCCGGGTCCTCCGACAACGGCCGGAAAACTACCTCGCCATTGCTCCGGTGCTGCAGGGGAAAAAGCGCTACGGCTACCTCTTTGTCGGAGTCTCCCGGCCGGAGGAGGAGTTTATCACGGAGGCGATCGAGGCGTTTCGGGGCGTGCTGGGCCACCTCTGTTGTGTACTCGAAGTGCTATCCTACGAGCGTACCCGCTCCACCGCGTTCCACACCCAGGCTGTTCCGAGCCTCCTCACCACCGGGGAGGGGACGCTTTTGGAGGTAAACGACGCCTTCCGGAAGTTCTTTGCCCTGCCCGGGGAAGCCCGGATCGAGGAACAACATCTTTCCGCCTTCTTCAGTTTTCACGCAGGCGAGGGGCTCCAAGCGCTCCTCAAACGGGATTCCTTAGCCCGCCCCGCCGTCGCGGCCTACCTGCCCGATCGCCCCCGGATCTCCGGCGTCCTCCACTCCCTCGCCGGAGCGAGAACCCCCGACGGCACGCGGATGCGCTACTTTTACTTTTTACCCGACGAGGCGTCGACACCAGGGGTGGGAAGCGGCGAAGCGATCAAGAGGAGCTATCCAACCCTTGACCTGCCTGAAAAGCTCTCCCTTACAGCCCGGGAGATCGACGTCGCCGTGCGGATTGCCGCGGGAGAGTCGAGTAAGGATATCGCCGATCGCCTCAACGTGAGCATCCGAACCGTTCAGTTCCATCGACAGAGCCTTCGTGACAAGCTCGGGATCGTAGGCCGCGGTTTGAGTCTGCGCCACGCTCTTCTGCGCTACGAGCGCGCGGTATCGTGACATCCACTCCCCACAATCGCCGTCCCGCGGTATAGTATCAACCGTTGTGGCAGAGCAAAAATCGGGCAACACCTCGTTAAGGATTACCGGCGCCCTTATACCCATCTACCTTCTCATCGCTCTCCTTCTGCTCATCCTCGCGCCTCCCTCCGTGGCCGCTTTCGGTATCATCCTCGCCACAGCGGCGGCGTTGTCTCTCGCCCTGATGCAGGCCCACCGACTCCGTCGACAGCTGAACGGCGAGAGGGAGGCACGTGAGAGCCTCGAGGAGTCACAGCAGAAGCTCACCGAAGCGGTTAAACGGTCTCAGCGACTCATATCGGTCGTTTCCCACGACGTTCGCTCGCCCCTCGGCAGCGTGGTCCAGCTCCTCGACTTCGTTGAGGAGCGCAGAGAGCAGTTTTCCCCCGAGGAGCTTGCTCAGATCACAGATGATATCACCGTCTCGATCCGTAACTCCTACCAGCTGCTCGACAATCTCGTCTCCTGGGCGAGGAGCGTCTCGGACTCCGTGGAGGTGCGGCCGAGGGCGTGGCACCTCGACGAGCTAATCCAGTCGGCTCTGTCGCCGGTATTCCTCGCAAGCCGAAGGAAGGGCATCTACCTGTTGCGGGAGTTCGACCTCGGCCTGGAGGTGCGGGTGGACCGGCAAATGCTGGAGGCGTCCCTGAGAAACATCATCTCGAACGCGGTGAAGTTTACTCCAACCGGCGGGAGTGTTCTTATCAGGTGCGGCTACGCATTTGAAGAGGGAATCGTGATCGAGGTGAGAGACACAGGTGTCGGCATGGAACCGAAGGAGCTCGAGAGACTTCTGGAGCCGGGGAGCAACGCCGTCAGCCGTATCGGCACCTCCGGCGAGCGTGGCTCCGGGGTCGGATTCGAGGTTGCCCGGGAGTTCGTGCAGCTCAATGAGGGACGCATCGAGGTGGAAAGCACCCCCGGCTCGGGGACCTCGGTTCGGATCTTTTTGCCCGGCGGCTACAACCCGGAGTATGCGACCCTCGCCGCCGCCGAAGAGCAGCTGCCGGCGGTGGGGAGGGCGAGCGGCCCCGCTGAGCCGGAAGCGTCCGACCAGTAGCAGCTGCTGTTTCCCGGGCTCCCCAGGCTCCCCGGTAACGAGAACTCGAGGCACCGCGGCCCCGCTACCCGGCGGCGAGCTGCTCCCGGACCACCGCGTAGAGAGCCTCGAGTCCCTGATTGAGGGCGGCGAGATCCTCCGCCGGCAGCTCATCGAGGAGTCCGCAGGTCCGACTGACGGCGAGATCCTCCACCGCCGAGAGAGCCTCTCGCCCCGCCTCGGTGAGGGAGACCACCACGGAGCGTCTGTCGCTCTGGGAACGGACCCGGGTGAGCCACCCTTTTGTCTCCATCACCGTAACGGTGCGGGACATCGTCGGAAGCCGAACCGAGTGGAGCTCGGCGAGCTCGTGGAGGCTCCTGCTGCGCTCCCGTAGAGTTCGCAGGAGACGGAAATGGACCGGATTCTCCACCGGCCCCTGGCGTCTGATTTCGCTTGTAACGTAACCCATCACCGACGGCATCGATTCGAGGAGAACGTGGGCCGTCCGGCAGGGATCCCGGCGCTCGGTCAATCTGATAAGCCCCCCTAACTATCTCACCCTAGCGAGCGGGGATGGTGAAGGTCAATGGAAAGGGATGTTTAATTAGCATAGACAACTATTAGCTAAGCTATTATATTTCTCCGCAAGAAGTTCACCGGAGGTCAGGACTATGAGGATTCCACCGTATGGAGCGACAGGTCGAAGCAGCCTCCCCTTGCCCCCTCGGGCTGTTGGGAGGAGAGACGGTATACCAGGGACGCCACGATTGCCTGAGGAGAAGCTCCTCCCCGGGATGAGGTATAACCACGCCGCCCCGGTGGTGAGCGACTGATGGGGGAGACGGTTCTTCTCACCGGTGCCACCGGCAATGTCGGTGCCGCGGCGGCTCGATCGCTTTCGGCCGCGGGGGTCCCGGTACGGATCATGGCACGAGACCCGGAGAGAGCGCGGGCAGAGATCGAGGATCCCCGGGGCGTGTGCACATTCACGCCGGGGAGTTTTGACGGAAGAGTGCCCGGGAAGGAGCTTTTCAGCGGCGTAGACCGGCTCTTTCTCATGCGGCCGCCCCAGATCAAAGAGGTAGGGACGCTGATGTTTCCCTTTCTCCAGGCCGCACGGGAGGCGGGTGTCCGCCGGGTGGTGTTTCTCTCACTCCTCGGGGCGCAGCGGCTCCCGTTTGTCCCGCACCGAAAACTGGAAAAGGAGATCCTCCGCCTCGGCTTCGACGCCGCTTTTCTCAGGGCGGGCTTTTTTATGCAGAACCTCGACGGCCTGTTTCGAAGCTTTATCCGGGAGGAGCGCAGCCTCCCCGCCCCGGCGGGAGAAAGCCGGACCAGTTTTGTCGATGCCCGGGACCTCGGCGAGGCGGCGGCGCGGCTCCTCGGGGATCATACCGGCCGACACGGCGCGTTTGAGCTCACCGGGCCTGCGTCCCTCACCTACGGCGAGGTGGCGTCGGCTCTCTCGACGGAACTCGGAGTTGCGGTGACCTACCCCGCACCCTCGAGGAGGGAATTCGAAAGCGTCGCCCTGGCAAAAGGTTGGGATCAACGCTACGTAAAGGTCGTCTCCCGACTCTTTATCACGGTCAACCTCGGCCTCGCCGCCAAAGTGACCGGGGAGCTCCAGGCTCTTCTCGGCCGAGAGCCCCGGCGAATCGAAGAGTACATTCGCGACCACCGGGAGGTCTGGCTCTGAGACTGCCCCGCCCCGCCCCGGGGGCGCTTCGGCGGCAGCCCGGATAGGAGACTCAGGCGAAAAGCGGCGAGAGCCGGGGGTCGCTCCTCGCTATCGAGAGCAGCTCCTCGATCTCCTCGGGGAGCTCCTTTTCGTCGGTGCGGTAGATAATGTCGGCGGCCCGTCGGTAGGTCTCGGCGTGCTCCCGCCAGATACGGCGCACATCCTCGGCGAGGGAGGTATCCCGGTGTACCCGGGGGCGGTCCGCCTTCGAAACCCGCTCGATGAGCACATCCTCCCGCGCCTCGAGAAGCACCATCACTCCGGTTCCCCGCAGAACATCCCGATTCCACTCGTAGCGGACCGTTCCGCCTCCGAGACAGACGACCGAGCCCTTCGCCTCGGCAAAGCTCTTGCAGATCGAGTACTCGAGCTCCCGAAAGGGAACCCACCCGTGTTCCGCCACGAGCTCATGAAAGGAGTATCCGAGACGCCGGTCCATCTCCTCGTCGAGGTCGAGCATCGGCACCTCGAGGCGGTCGGAGAGCAGACGGCCGAGGGTCGTCTTACCCGAACCGATCATCCCGCTGAGGTAGAGATTCATGGTGTCAACCTTTCTCCCCGGCATCGAGGGCGAAAACCTCCTCATGCGCGGGTCGCGGCTTTCGCGGTCTCCACGATAATCTCTCCTGAGGGCGGATAGAACCAGGTTGGAAAGCTGCAGCCCGGGGCGAGAAAGAACTTGCTCCTCCCGCCGTTGGCTATGCCGGTCTCGGCGTTCTCCTGTGCCCGTGCCGGGGTAACCCGGGTGATCATGTTCTTATCGAGACCGCCCATGACGCTGCCTTCCCACTTCTTACGGATCTCGGGAATCGTCGGGTTCGACGGATCGGTATCCTCGTAGGAAATGATGTGAGCCGGCAAGGTGACACACTCGTCGACATAGATTCCGTAGTCGTGGAGGTGGGCGGTGTTCATGATCGCCAAATCCTTTATCTCCTCGAGGATCCGCTTGACGAAGGGAAAGGCGAACTTCATGTAGACGTTCTTTGGAAGCTGCGCGGCGGCGCTGAAGGTAGAGATAAACACTCCCGCCGCTCCCCGCTTGATCGCCTCCCTGCAGTAGGCGATAACGTTGTCGGTAATCACATCGAGAGCGTCGAGAACCGCCTCCGGGTCGGAGTCCACCAGATCCATCAGGTGCTCTCCCACCAGATTTCGAAGAAGACACTGCCACGGGTCGAAGACGGTGTCGATGAAGTACGCCTCCCCCTCGAGCTCCTTTGCCAGAATATCTATCGCCTTGAGCTGCTCGCCCCAGGGACTCGTATGGATATCGAAGGGCTTGATCGCTTTGAGATCTTCGGCGCTCTTCAGCGCCCGCATACCCTCAGGCATCGGGTAATAGTAGTCGTTCATCAGTTTGAGAAAGTCCAGATCGTAGTACCGAAGAAACTCGAGCTCCAACTCCGCGATAACCTCGCCGCCGGAGTGCTGGGTTCCGAAGTGGTACCAGAAAGAGACCGGCGGCCGGTCAAACTCCTTGCCCGCGAGGGACGCCTCTACCCGTTCGATCTTGTTCATCCGTTACTCCTTACGCTTCTGGTTGCGCGATGCCGAGATAGGCGCGCTTGACCTGCTCGTTTGTGAGCAGCGCCTTTCCGGTATCGTGAAGGGTAATGTTTCCGGTTTCAAGGACATAGCCGTAGCTCGCCACGTGGAGGGCGACGTTGGCGTTCTGCTCGACCAGGAGGACCGAGACGCCGAGCCCGTTGATCTCCGCGATGAGCTCGAAAATCCGCTCTACCAGAAGCGGCGCGAGACCAAGACTCGGCTCGTCGAGGAGCAGCAGCTCAGGGTCGCTCATAAGCCCCCGGGCGATAGCGAGCATCTGCTGCTCGCCGCCGGAGAGGGTGCCTCCCTCCTGCCGTCTGCGCTCGGCGAGGCGAGGAAAGAGCTCGTAGTTGCGCTCGATGAGCTCGGAGACCCGTGCCTTGTCACGCTGGATGTAGGCGCCGACCTCCAGGTTCTCCTCCACCGAGAGCTCGGAGAAGATCTTTCGACCCTCGGGCACATGGGCGATCCCCTTTCGGGTGATAACGTGAGTCGCCTCGTTGAGGATTTGTTCACCTTTAAAGAGGATCGAGCCGTCGCTGCCCTGAACCGCTCCGGAGATTGTCTGGAGGAGGGTTGTTTTGCCCGCCCCGTTGGCGCCGATGAGAGCGACGAGCTTGCCCTCCTCCACTTCAATACTCACCCCTTTGAGGGCGTTTATCCTGCCGTAGAAAACCTCGAGGTCACGAACTTCGAGTAAGCTCATCCTGCGCCCTTCTGCTTTCCGAGGTACGCCTCGATAACCCGCTGGTCACTCTGCACCTCCCGGGCGCTTCCCTCGCTTATCTTTACACCGTGATCTATCACCGAAATACGGTCGGCGATGCTCATGACGAGCTTCATGTCGTGCTCGATAAGAATGATGGTATAGCCGTCTCCCTTGAGGGAGCGGATAAACTCGTCGATGGATCTGGTTTCCGAGGCGTTCATCCCCGCCGCGGGCTCGTCGAGGAGGAGCAGAGTCGGTCTGCCCGCCATCGCCCGGGCGATCTCGAGCTTTCGCTGCTCGCCGTAGGGAAGGTTGCGGGCGTAGACATCCCGCTTTTCCGCAAGCCCTACCTTTTCGAGGAGCTCGAGGGCAAACTCGGTTATCTCCCTCTCCTCCCGCCGGAACTTTGGTGTCCGGGCGACGGCGTGAAGGATATTGTGGGTGCCGATGTTGTGCGCTCCAACCCGGACGTTGTCGAGGACCGAGAGGTAGGGAAACAGACGGATATCCTGAAAGGTACGAGCTATACCGAGGCGTGATATGGTGTGGGTCGGCAGCGCCTCGATACGCTCACCGCGAAAGTTGATCTCTCCGCCGTCCGCCGGAAGGAGTCCGGTCAGGGCGTTAAAGAAGGTCGTCTTTCCCGCCCCGTTGGGCCCGATAATCGCGTGGATTATCCCTTCTTCGACCTGGAGGTCCACCTTGTTGACCGCGATAAGTCCCCCGAACGCTTTGTACAGCTCCCTGACCTCGAGAATCATCGGCTGCCCCCGCCTCTAAAGCTGCCAGTCGCGCCACGCCCCGCGGTACGCGGCTTGCGGCGCCCCGGGCGCTTCTGCGCTTTCGGCTTCTCGAAAATCCCCTTTACTCCCGCGAGACCTCCAGGCTTGAGGACAATCACGAGGATCAGAATAAGGCCGTACATAACCCCGCGAAGCTCCTGGAGGGGCCGAAAGAACTCCGGCAGGACTATGAGAATAAGCGCTCCGAAGACCGGCCCGAGGATCGACCCGGTGCCGCCGAGGGCAACCATCGTAATGATCCCGAAGGACTCGATGTTGGCAAAGGAGTCGGCACTGACAAAGCGCTGAAAGTGGGCGAAAAAGGATCCGGCGATCCCCGCAAAGAAACAGCCGAGGCTGAAGGCGAGAACCTTGTAGCCGAAAACGTGGATACCCATGCTCCTCGCCGCGGTCTCATCCTCCCGGATAGCGACAAACGCCCGGCCGACCCGGGAGTGGTAGACCCGGTAGATCGAGGCGAGGGTGGCCGCCGCGAGAACCACGACGAGGTAGTAGTAGCCGTATCGATCGAAGGTCCAGCCGAAGAGCGTCGGCACCGGCACTCCGGCGATCCCGAGGGGGCCCCGGGTAAAGGAGCGCCAGTTGAGTATGACGATCCGGATGATCTCCCCGAAGCCGAGGGTCACAAAGGCGAGAAAGACAGCCCGAAGCCGGAGGGTAACCAGCCCGATGAGGGAGCCAAAGAAGCCCGCGACGATCCCCGCCAGAGGGAGGGCCGCCCAGAAACTCCATCCCGCCATTGTGGTGAGCATCGCCGAGGTGTAGGCGCCGATGCCGTAAAAGGCGGCGTGGCCGAGGGAGAACAATCCGGTAAAACCGATAATCACGTTGAGCCCGGAGACCAGGATTACATACATCACCACGATCGTCGCGACCCGTACCCAGTAGGCGCTGCCGCCGACAAGAAAGGGCATCCCCAGGACGACCAGTGTGGCGATAAGAAAGGCGGCACGGCTATGGCGCCGGATAAAGGCGCGGAGGCGCTCCTGGAAGGCGTCGACAGTAAAGCTGCTAATCACGCTCTTCTGCCCCCCTATCCCGACTTCCGTCCCAGAAGCCCCCGGGGACGGACAAGGAGAAAGATGACCAGGATGACGAATCCTATAATGTCGCGGTAACCGGAGGAGACGATCTGTACGGCGAAGTTCTCGATCAGCCCGAGGAGGTACCCCCCGAGGATCGCCCCGGGTATGGAGGTAAGGCCGCCGAAGACGGCGGCGGAAAAGGACTTGAGGCCGGCGAGGTTTCCCATAAAGGGGAAGACCGCGTTGTAGTAGGCGCTCGCAAGGACCCCTGATATACCCGCCATAGCCCCAGCGAGGGCAAAGGTGAAGGAGATGATCCGGTCGGTCGGGATGCCCATGAGCCCGGCGGTTCGAAAGTCGAGAGAGACAGCCCGAATCGCGAGGCCGATCTTCGTTTTGAAGATCAAAAGCTGCAGCAGGATGAGAACCGTGGCCGCCACCACGATCAGGATTATCTGGAGCCAGGAGACGTTTACCCGCCCGAGCACGAAGGCGGTCTCGGAGTAGAAGGCGGGCATCGCCTTGCGCTCCGCACCGAAGAGGACCGCCATCAACTCGTTGAGGAACACCGAGAATCCAATCGTGCAGATGAGAGAGGCGATCCGTGCCACTCCCCGGAGGGCGCGAAAGGCGAAGCGCTCGAGGACAAACCCAACCAGATACCCCGTAACGCCTCCGGCGAGGAGCGCCATAAAGAGGTTGGCTGTCACGTAGCGTACCATAAGCCAACCGCCGAAGGCGCCCATCATATAGATCGAGCCGGTGGCGAAGTTGAGCAGGCGAAGGGTGCCGTAGACGATAGCAAAAGAGATCGCCAGGAGCGCGAAGATACTCCCTTGAGTCAGGCCGTTGACCAGCTGCTGGGTAAACACGTGATCCTCCTCGGTCAGTGCGCAAAACAAGGGCGGTCACAGTCGTCGACTGCGACCGCCCGGCAGGTCCTACTGTTGCCGAGGACTAACCTTCGCCGTAAACGATGAACTCGCCGTTCTCGATTGTCAGCTTGCTGTACCCCTTGTTGGCGTCGCCGTCGGCGGTAAAGCTGATCGCGCCGGCCAGGCCGGGGTAGCCGTCTGTTTCGGCGAGGGCGTCACGGATCGCCTGGCGTTCGGTGCTTCCGGCCCGCTCGATAGCGTCCGCCAGGAGCATCATCGCGTCGTAGGCGAGGGCTGCGTGGAAGTTCGGTGTTGCCCCGTAGCGCTCCTCGAACTGAGCAACGTACTCCTGAACCCGGGGATCCGGATCTTCGGCAAAGAAGCCGGTCGCGGTGTACAGCCCCTCAACCGCGTCACCCCCGAGGGAGATCAGCTGGCTGGAGTAGAGAGACGTAGGTCCAAGGACCGGGACCTCCCAGCCGAGCCGCTCCCGCTGAAGGTTTATCGCCGCGCCGTCGTTGTAGAAGGAGGCGATAAACAGTCCATCCGCGTCGCTCTCCTGGAGCTTGGTGAGAACCGCGGTAAAGTCACTTTCTCCGTCAAAGTAGAACTCGGTGTCGACGATCTCGCCGCCGAGCTCCTCGAACGCCTGAGAGAAGTACTCCGCCGTGTCGATTCCCCAGTCGTTGTTGAGATGCAGGACCGCGATACGACGCATGCCGATGTCCTCGTAGGCGAAGCGAGCGTTAAAGGGCCCCTCTCCCTGCTGGGTGCCAACGATGCCGAAACTCCAGGGGGAACCCTTGGCGTAGTCCGCGTGGCTCGCCGTCGGAGAAAGCTGCACCATTCCGGCGGCGTCATAGACCGGCTGGGAAGCCATGGCGCTGGAGCTGGAAAAACTACCGATCTGGGCTACAATGGTCGGGTCGGAGGTAAACTTCTGGGCGATGGTAGTCGCTTGAGTCGGGCTGCCGCCGTCATCCTCCACGGAGAGACGGACCTGGCGACCGAGAACGCCTCCTTCCGCGTTGAGCTGATCGATGGCAAGCTCAACGGAGCGCTGGAAGTTCACGCCGTACTCGGACCAGTCACCGGTAATCGGTGCGGTCAGGGCTACGTGAATCGTTTCGTCCTCCTCGGCCTCGCTTTGACCCCCGGCAAAGAGCGGCAGCGCCGGAAGCAGAAGGACAAGGACAAGGGCAAGGGTGGTTATTCGACGCATAGTCAACCTCCTTAGCGTCAACAGTGGACAGCAGAAGCACCGGCCAATTCCTACCAATCGGTAGGACAATATCCTCATCCTGACGATTACGTAGTCCTCAGTGCAGGCGTACTGCGGCACCTGGTGGAAATTATACGCCCGTTCCACCAATGGTCAAGAGTTGATACAAAACTATTGCAAATCTTATTGACGAATTGCATCATCCCGACTAGGGTGAGAGATGGTCACGCCTGCAGAGTCCAGGGAGACAGGGGGTGACCAGCTGTTGCGCTCCGGGAGAGGGGTATATCGAGGGGTCGAGGAGGATGAGGTCCGGCTGCACCTGCTCTCTCATCGAGGAGGGCGTGCCGAGATTGAAGGAGGCACTCTCATGCATGACTCGGCGTCGAGGGAGACTGACCTGGTCCGGGAGCACTACGAGGAGCGTCCCGGTGTCCACGGCGTGACGCTCTGTTCCGCGGACAGGACGATCCTCAGAAGCGTGGAGCCGGTGATAGACGCGATCGCCCGGCTCTTCGGTTCCCACTGTGAGGTACTTCTCCACTCCCTCGAGGATCTTTCAAACTCCGTCATCAAGATCGCCAACGGCCATGTCACCGGTCGGTCCCTCGGAGCACCGGTCACCGACCTGGCGATGCGGGTCCTCCGGGACGCCCGGAGCTCGCAGAGCGACGTTGTCGGCCCCTACACAACCAGGAGCGGGGACGGCCGGACGATGCGGTCGGTCACCTCGGTGGTCCGCGGGGTAACCGGTCGACCGATCGGCTTTGTCTGTGTAAATATTGACATGTCCGCACCTCTGCTCGAGGTCCTCACGGATCTGGTCGGAGAGAGTCTCGACGTCGGGGAGACGGAGTCTTCCGAGACCTTCGCGACGAGCTCGGAAGAGCTCGTTCACCGTTCCGTTGCAGAGCTTCTCGGCTCCATCGGCCCGGAGCGACAGCTCTCGCCTGTGGCCAAGAACAAGCTCATTGTCCGGGAGCTCCTCGATCGGGGCATCTTTGATATCCGGGGTGCGGTAGATCATGTCGCCCGGGAGATGGGTCTGTCGAAATACACGATCTACAACTACCTGAGGGAACTGAGAGGAGCTTGAAGGATGCGAGAAGTCATTACCTCCGGAGAGGCACCCGAGGCGATCGGTCCCTACTCCCAGGCGATCCGGGCCAACGGCTTTGTCTTCACCTCAGGGCAGATACCCCTCGATCCGCAGAGCGGTGAAATCGTCGGTTCCACAGCGGCGGATCAGGCGGTTCGGGTCTTCGAGAACCTCGAGGCGGTACTCCACGCCGCGGGCAGCAGCCTCGATAAGGTGGTCAAGATCACCTGCTTTCTCACCTCCATGAGTGACTTCTCCGCGGTTAACGAGGTATTCGGCCGATACTACGACGGCGACTACCCGGCGCGCTCCTGTCTCGAGGTGAGCGCCCTGCCGAGGGGCGCCCTGGTGGAGATCGAGGCGGTCGCCCTGGCGTAACCCGCCCCGGCCGGCGTGCTCAGCCCCGGCGTGCCCCGCCCCGGCCGGCGTGCCCAGCCCCGGCCGGCGTGCCCCGTCGCGACCCGGCCCAGGTAACCTGCGTAGAGAAAAAAAGGGGTCGCTCCAGCCTGACTGAAGCAACCCCGCATATGTGTCGGTTGAACCGAGTCTACTCGGCGAAGTAGCCGCTGCTCTCGAGGGCGCTGTTGACTGCCTCGATGGTCGGCGCCTCTCCTTCGTAGTGGATCGTCGCTACCTTGGTCCTGCTGCTCGCTTCGACCTTCTTGACCCTCTCCATACCCTCGAGAACGGACTTTACTTTCGCCTCACAGTGGCCGCACGCCATGTTCGGGATCGTGTACTCAACCGTGCTGCTTCCGCTCTTTGAGAAAAATCCCATAGCTATCCTCCGTTGTACCCCCGATCATAACGGTTTTTGCCGCTTTGTCAATATACCCCCATACGGTATTTCGACGGGCGGAGATCAGCTGACCGGATGCTCCTCCTGCACCCGCATGCTCGCAACCTTCCCGGAGATGGTACTCATCGTCGTTCCCGTTCCCGGGACGGTGTAGTGGCCGGCGAAGTAGAGGTTCTCAACCTTTTTCGAATGATTCGCCGTACGGAAGTAGGCGGTCTGAAAGAGGGTCTGACCGAGTCCAAAGGCGTTGCCCTTGTAGGCGTTGTAGTCCCGCTCGAAGTCGTTGAGGGAGTAGCTCTCCACGAACTCAATGTGATCCTTTATCGACTCACCCGTGAGCGCCTCGATCCGGTCGAGAACATCCTCACGGTACCGCTCCCGGATCTCCGGGGTATCATCGAGGCCTGGAGCGATAGGCACGAGGACGAAAAGCGCTTCTTTTCCCTCCGGGGCGCAGCTCGGATCGGTGATCGAGGGGACATGAGCGTAGAAAAGCGGCTTCTCGAGCCAGCCCGGCTTCTCATAGACCGCCCGGAAGTGGCGGTCCCAGTCGCTGTCGAAAAAGAAGACGTGGTGGGCGAAGTTCTCGAGCTTCCGGTTGAGGCCGATATAATAATTGAGAACCCCCGGGGCGAGGGATCGCCGCTCCCAGGACGCGGCGCTGAAGGAGCGGTGGCTCTCCGGAAGGAGCTGCTGCTCCACATGGTGGTAGTCTGCGTTTGCAACGACCACGTCCGCCTCGAGGCGGTAGGCTCCCTCACGCCCCTCACAGACCACCCCGGTTACCTTGTTTCCCTCGAGATCGAGGCTGCGAACGGCGGTGGAAAAGCGGAACTCCGCACCGAGGGCGGCATCAACCTCCATCATCGCCTCCACCACCCTGCCGAAGCCGCCGGTGGGATACCAGGTGCCGAGGATGAAGTCGATGTAGTTCATGAGGGTGTAGACCGCCGGCGTCTTACGGGCGCTGCTTCCGAGAAAGACCACCGGGAACTCCAGGATCTTTCGCAGATAGGGGTGGCGGAAGTACTTACGGATCATCCCTTTGTAGCTGGTGGCGATGTTGAGGGTTGCCAGATTACGAATGGTTGTGGGCGAGACAAAGTCGAAGAGGCTGTTGTAGTTCTTGTAGATGTAGTTGGTCATCGCAAGATCGTACTTGCGGCGGCACGATTCGAGGTACTCCCCGAGGCGTTTACCCGCTCCTGCCTCGTAGTGCTCGAACAGCGCTTTAGCCTTTTCGAGATCAGCGGGGACGGTAACCACATTGTCCCGCTCCCGAGGCTCGGAGTCTCCAAAGAAGACTTTGTAGCTCGGGTCGACCCGTCGTATCTCGTAGTACTCCTTTCGCTCCCTGCCCATGTCCCGGAACCAGCGGTCGTGCTCCTCGGGCATCCAGTACCAGCTCGGTCCCATATCGAAGCGAAATCCGTCCCGCTCGAGGACCCGGGCTCGGCCCCCGACCCAACCGTTCTTTTCAACCACCGTTACCGCGTATCCCGCCCTGGCGAGATACCCCGCCGCCGAGAGTCCGCCGAAACCAGCCCCGATGACAACTGCCTTTTTCATGATCCGCTAAAACTACCTACCCCGATGCCCCCGGTCAACTCGCTTTTCGGCAACCCCCGGGCGCGATCGGCGAAAAACCCGGCCCTCCCTTACCGATAGCTAACGGCGGCGTAAACAGTTTCTCACGAATCTCTGAGAGCGTGGTCCGCTCGAGGTGCAAGGATGAGCCTTACAGTCGCCATGCGCTCGGGGGTCAGTCGCCTCGATGACGCGGGGTTTCTCTTTTCCCCGTGGAACGGCCTGAGGAGCGCCCGGGAGTACGGGTCCACCCTCTTTGAGGTGGTGGACGCCCAGGAAGATGAGCCGCTACCTCAAAACGTGGTGAGACTCAGGTTTCGGGAGAACGAGGGCGCCTACCTCGCCGGACTGGTCGCCGCCCGAAGCAGCAGGACCGGAAAGGTCGGCTTTGTGGGAGGGGTGGAGATCCCGGTGGTCGAGAGATTCGACACCGGCTTCCGTGAGGGGGTGGCGAGGGTCGAGGGGGTGAGGGTGATCCGGGAGGTCGCCGAGGTGCAGCTCAAGGCGATAGGCTTCGATATCGACCAGAGCTTTCTTGCACCGGGAGCGGCTGTTCCTCAGCCCATCGCCTTGAGCCTGCGGACCCGCTCCTCCGTCGGCGGGTGGGTCCGGAAGATCGAGTTTGTGCTGTTTCGCCTCTGGGGCACCGGCAGGAGGATCGAAAGGAACCGGGTGGGCTGGTCGAGCTTTTCGAGGGCGAGGGCGAGGCCGTAGGGGTCACCGGTAAGCTCGACCGCCCCGATATCCGCGCTGAACTCCCGACTCCGGGAGATCGCAAGTTGCAACAGCAGCGCCAGGATCGGTGAGAGCATCAGGCCGAACACGAGGCTCAGGGGGATACCGGTGCCGAAGAGGGCGAGAGGAAAAAAGAGCATGAGCATGATCCACCCCGCCTGGGCGAGGGTGACGAGCATCTGTTTTATGCCCTCCACCACCGCAAAGAGGATGAGGTCTTTCTGCCGTATGTGGGAGATCTCGTGGGCGATCACCCCCTGCATCTCCCGGTAGTCGAGGCGGCGCAGAAGGCCGTCGGTCACGATAAGCCGCACGTTCTCGCCGACACCGAGGGTTGCTGCGTTCGGTGTCGGCGAGGGGATGTAGTAGATCGGAGGAATAAGCGCTATCTCAGCCCGCTCGGAGAGCTCCCGGACCATCTGATGGAGGGTCGGTGCCGCCCAAGGATTGAGCAGCTGAGCCCCCCGGGGAAGGTAGACCGCGTTGTGCCGGATGTAACCGTAGATCATCGACGCGGTGATCCCGGCGAAGATCACCAGCCCGAAGGGCCCGAGGAGTTGCGCCCCCACCAGCAGGAGCATCGCAAAGAGGGCTGCCAGCAGGAGTCCCGCCTGCAGATATCGTAGCAGCTTCTGTCTCTGAATTGCGTCGGTCGCCATACTCCCTAAAGGTACTCACCTTCCTCAGGACAGGCCTACCACCTTTCCTGTCTCCAGATCGATGTCTATCCCTGCAAAGGAGGGCTTGCTCGGAAGCCCCGGCATCGTGCGGATCTCCCCGGCGAGGGGATAGAGAAACCCGGCGCCGATACTCGCCCGGATATCCCGAACCGGAAAGGTGAAGCCCTTCGGCCTCCCCTTGAGGGCGGGGTCGTGACTGAGGGAGAGGGGGGTCTTTGCCATGCAGACCGGCAGCCCTCCCCAGCCGAGGTCGCTGTACTCCCGGATCTTTCGCTTCGCCTCGGGGGTATACTCCACCTCCGCCGCGCCGTAGAGGGTGGTGGCGATCGTCTCGATCTTCTCCTCCACCGAGGCGTCGAGGTCGTAGAGAAACCGGGGCTCCCGGGGCGCCTCGCAGGCGGCAACCACAGCTTCGGCAAGCTCCTTTGCCCCGCCCCCGCCGTCGGCAAAGTGGGTGGTTACCGGGGCGGACAGGGCGCCTGCCTCGAGGGCCGCGGTCTGCACACGTCGCCACTCCCGGTCGCTGTCGCTGGTAAAGCCGTTTATCGCGACTACCACCGGCACGCCGAAGTGGGCGGCGTTCTCGACGTGGGCTTTCAGGTTCTCGAGACCCGCCTCGAGGAGCGGCAGGTTCTCCTCGGTGTAGGCCGGATCGAGGGGACGCCCCGGGATGACCGAGGGGCCCCCGCCGTGCATCTTGAGGGCACGAACGGTGGCCACTATGACGACGGCGTGGGGCATGAGACCGGAGGCGCGACACTTTATGTCGAAGAACTTCTCCATGCCGATATCGCTTCCGAAACCTGACTCCGTCACGAGGTAGCCGCCGAGGCGGGAGCCGACCATGTCCGCGATGATCGAGGAGTTGCCGTGGGCGATATTGGCGAAGGGACCGGTGTGCACAAACGCCGGCTGCCCCTCGAGGGTCTGGAGCAGGTTCGGCCGGATCGCCTCCTTCAAAAGGACCGTCACCGCCCCGGCGACCTCGAGGTCCTCGAGGGTGACCGGAGAGCCGCCCCTGTCGAAGGCGCAGACGATTCGCCCTATTCGCGTTCGCAGATCCCCCAGGCCCGTGGCAAGGGCGAGGACCGCCATGAGCTCGCTTGCGACAGCGATATCAAAGCTGCCCTGGCGCATCGGCCCGTCCGCCTTGTCACCGAGGCCGAGGATAACGTTTCTAAGAGCCCGGTCGTTGATATCGACTACCCGGTTCCAGGTGATGCGGTAGGGGTCGAGGTTGAGCTTCCGGATACCGTTTTTCTCGAAGTAGCTGTCGGACCAGCGCCCCTCGTGGTAGAGCCGGGCATCGAGAGCCGCGGCGACGAGGTTGTGGGCGACGCTGACAGCGTGGATATCGCCGGTGAGGTGGAGATTAAAATCCTCCATCGGAACGACCTGGCTCCAGCCTCCCCCGGCGGCCCCTCCCTTTATGCCGAAGGTCGGACCCATCGACGCCTGCCGTATCGCGCACGCCGCCCGTTTGCCGATCGCCCCGAGCCCCTGGGTGAGGCCGACGGTGGTCGTCGTCTTTCCCTCTCCGAAGGGGGTGGGAGTGATGGCGGTCACCTCGACATAGCGAAAGTCTCCGGCCACCTCCCCCAGGCGATCGAAGATCGAGAGGTCCACCTTCGCGATCCGGCGGCCGTAGGGGATGATCTCAGAGTCCCTCACCCCCGCCTCGGCGGCAACGCTCTCAATCGGTTTGAGCTCTGCCTTCTGGGCAATCTCGATATCCCTCTCCACGCCCCTAACCCGCCTCGCGCATCATCGAGCCGGTTCTCCCTCGCCCCTCGAGGGCACCCTGCGCCTCGGCGGCCTCCTGCTCGAAAAGCGGCTGCCCCGGCCCCGGTCTCCCCGGGTTCCGATCCTCGGCGGTGAAAAGCTCCCTGCCACCGGTCTGATCTTTCGCGATTCTCTTTGCCATTGCTGTTATTCCTCTGTAGATCGACTAGAGGCCGACGTAAAAACGCGCCCCGAGACCGCCACCAAACTCGAAATCAGTCTCCGGAATCAAACCGACCCCCGGGGCGAGCTCAGCAAAGAACTCCAGGGGCAGGACGTTGAGCAGCCAGGAGACGCCGAGAGGCACCCGAACCGCGATGTTCAGTTCATCCTCGAACCGGATGCTCACGCCACCTCCGAGGTAGGGGGTGATAGCGTTATCCGAGGGGGTGGTCCGCAGGGCGTAGTGATAGAGGACGTTGGTGTGGAGGTAGAGGGAGGAGTCCCCGATAAAGGACCACGCCACCGCGGCGTCCGCAGCGACTCCCCCTTCCGCCCAGACCTTGGCGGTAATCCCTGTCGGCTCTCCGATTACAATCCCCGACCCGATAATGTTGAAATCCTGGGCGCCGGCAGCCGCAGCGGAGAGGAGGAGTAACGCCGGGATAATCGCAAAACGGGGTCGTCTCACCTAAAGTTCTCCTGTAAAAAACCGCTTGAGCTGTCGGCACCCCTCGGCCACCCGGGGGCAGGCGCTCTCGACAAACGCCGCCTCGTCCTCGGCGCCGTCACGCTGATACAGCCGCAAGGCGCTCATTCCGTCAAAATCAACCGTCGAGAGCCGAAGCCGCAGCGCCTGCGGCTCGTCCCCAAAGGCGGTTCCCGGAAGGGCGGCCACCCTGGCGTCGGAAAGAAGGCGGCTTGCGAGGGTCGGGCTGTCGGTTACGCCGTAACGCTCTCTCACCAGCTCCCGGTAGGGCTCAAAATCGGGGTAGAGGTAAAACCCTCCAACCGGCCGGGGGTACTCGATCCCCATCTCCAGGAGCGCTCTCCAGACGTAGTGTGTGACAATGTGGTGGATCCTCGTGCACTCGGTAATGTAGGTCTCGATCTCGGGATTCTGCTCGAAGGCGGCGAGGACCGAGTACTGGACCGGTGTGGAGACCGCCGAAAAGGTCTCGCTTGCGATGGATCGCAGCACATCGAATACCGCCTCGAGGTTGGCGGGAACCAGTGCGACGCCGAGGCGAAAGCCTCCGAGACTGAGATGCTTGGACAGACCGGTGGTGATGATCGTCCCCTCGGGGTAGAAGGCTGCAATACTGGTGTGGGATTCGCTGAAGGAGACCTGGGCGTAGATCTCGTCGGAGATCACAAGGATACGCTCCCTGCGGCAGACCTCGGCGATCCGGGAGAGCTCCTCAGCCGTGTAGCTCAAGCCCGTCGGGTTGTTCGGGTAGTTGAGAATGAGCTTCGTCGGCCGGTACCCCTCCTCTCGGGCGCGGGTGATCCGCGCCGCAAGCCGTTCGGCGGAGAGCTTGTAGGACTCCTCCGGGGTAAGGTAGATCTTTACCACCTCATCCCGGGTTATCAAGGTCTGGGGGATGTAGCTCACCCAGGAGGGAACAGGAAAAAGGAGATCTCCGTCGAGGGCAAGCTGGATGTCAAAAATGAGCTCCTTGCTCCCGGGACCGATCATCGGGAGGTACTCCTGATCCGGGGGGACATTGTGCTTTGCGAGGATGTACGCCTTCGCCTTGTTGCGCAGCTCCATCAGCCCCGCCGCGGGCATGTAGGAGTTGCGCCCGGCGTAGCCGGTTATCTTCTCCTGGATAACCGGATGCACCGGAAAGGGGGACTCCCCGAAGCCCATGTGGTAGATAAGGTGTCCTGCCGCCCGGGCGCGGGAGACCTCCTCGTTAATGAGGAGGGTCGGAGAAAAAGATAGCCCCGCAGAGACGGCCTGATAGAGAAACCCGACTGTTCCATATCTATAGCTGTAGTCTATCCTCTCCTCCGCCCCTGTCAATAGCGTCATGCCGGGGAGTTGAGGCTTACATAGACAATAAAGGCGGCCACCGAAAGCAGCGTGTAGAGAGACAGAACGTTGTTGGCGTAGGCGATCTCCCCGGAGCGCTCCTTCGGGATAAACAGCGGCACGATGTAAGGAGGAGGAAGAATGAGAAAGGTGAAGAAGGCCGCCTCTACAAGAGGTCCGAGCTCCCGGAGGTAGACTCGGTTGATCACCAGGGCGAGGGTGAGAACCAGGGCGAAGCGAACCAGCACCAGGAGCGAAGCCTCCCGGGCGCCCCGGACCGATAGTCTGATGCCGAAGCCGATGATAATGAGGATCAGCGGTATGATGAGGTCCCCGAGATAGCCGAGGGTCCGCAGGAGCGATGCCGGAAGCAGCGCCTCTTCCATCCACCCTCCGAGCCCCAGAAGGTTAAAAAAAACACCGGCGAAGATCGCGAGGATAACCGGGGAGGTTATAAAGGAGCGCAGAGTCTCTGAGAGCTTGCCGGTCTCCATCGCCTCGCCCCGCAGGAGCGTCACGAAGACGAACCAGATGAACAGCTCGTGGGTCAGCCCGACGACGCCGATCACCCCGGCGTTCTCGATACCGTAGGCCGCGGAGTAGAGGGTGATTCCCACCATTCCGAACTCGAAACCTGTTGAGAGGTAGGGAGTGTAACGGGAGTCCACCGGCAGGAGGCGACGCAGAAGGTAGCCTATCGCGAGTAGAAAGAAGCAGACTGCGGGAACCAGTATGAAAATGACGATGTAGTCGCTGCTGAAGGAGATCCCGAGAAAGGAGCGGAAGAGAACCGCCGGAAGCGCGACTTTTACGATAAGCTGCTTGAGGGCGTCGATCGACTCCTCACCTAAAAGCCCGGAGAGCCGGATGATGACGCCGAGGCCGATGATGAGAAGTATCGGGAGGATCGTTGCTACGGTCTGTGAGAGGGTGGTTGTCATGATTGGCGCCATTGTATCCGCAAAGGGGGGTAGTCCGCAAAGCAGTTGCCGCCTCGAACCGCGCCTTTCGGCCTGAACCTCCCCCGCCCCGGACTGTCCAGAGGCGCCGGGGTGAGCTATACTGCGCCCTCCATGTCCCTCGAGCGCAGAGGAATCCTCCTCATACTCCTTTCAGCTCTCTTTTTTGCCCTCGCCACGGTCTTTGCCAAACTGATGGTCGAGAACTACGACGCCTCGGCGCTCATCGTCACCTTCTGCCGCTTCGCGATAGGGCTTCTGGTCGCCCTCCCCGGGGTGATCACGGGCACCACCCCCCTGAAGCCGGTAAACCCGAGGCTCGTGGCGTGGCGGGCGATAACGAACACCGTCGCGGTCTTTCTCTTTTTTCTCGGTGTCCAGTTTACCACCGTCACCAAGGCGAACCTGCTCAACATGACCTACCCGGTCTTCGTGTTTCTCGCCGCTCCCCTCATAAACCGGGAGAGCTCGCCGAAACGGTACTACATCTTTCTGCTGCTCACCCTTTTCGGCGCCTGGCAGGTGGTACGTCCGGAGGAGCTCGAACGGTTGGGCAGCTTTGTTCTCGGGGACCTCCTCGCCTTCTCCTCGGCGGTTGTGGCGGGGCTCGCCATATCCTTGCTCAGGCAGGCGCGTAAGCAGGATGAGAGCTCGACGATTCTCTTCTACCTGATGCTCCTCGGAACCGTGGCAAACACCGCGGCCCTCTTCTGGATCCCCTTTCCTCCCCTCCCGGGGGTGCTCCTCGCCGCGGTCGGGGGCGCCATGGGTGCGGCGGGGCAGCTCGCCCTCACAGCGGGCTACCGCTACGTCTCCGCCGCGGGAGGCGCCCTGCTGTCCTCCTCGAGACTCCTGTTTGCGATCCTCCTCGGGGCGATCATCTTCGGCGATCTGGTAACCCTCCGGGTCGCCCTCGGGGCGCTGCTGATCGCCTGTTCCCTCATCGGCGTCACCCTCTCCCGGTTGCGAGCAGCTCCCGAAGCCGAAGGGTAGGATCCTCCGCACCCTCGATATCCCGGAGGGCGTCGAAGAAACGCCCCATATCGCCGTCGACGGTCTGGTAGAGCTGCTCAAAGAGGGGGAGCTCATCGTTGTAGGTGCGAAAGAGGTCGACGTAGGCGTTGTTGATCTCCATACCTGAGAGAAACCGGTACCGGTCGGTTGAGAACCAGTCGTCGTAGTTCTCGGCAAACCGTTGCTGCTCCTCCCGAATTATCTCCTCCTTCCGCCGGAGGATCTCTGCCTCCTCGAGGGGTTCTGCGTAGAGCAGCTCGAGACGACCGGCGAGCTGCCGCATAAAGGAGACGAACCTGCGTCGCTCCTGCTGTCTTACCACCCCCTCCCGGTAACGCTCGCTCCCCTCGCCGTAGCGGTAGGCGAGGTAGGCGAGGGCGCCCCGGTCTCCCACAAAGGTCGCCATCGCCTCGTTGAGGGGCACCTCATCGGGGATCCAGAGGGTGGCGTGGGTCATCTCGTGGAGGAGCAGGTTCGCCAGACGCTCCGGGTGGTAGCCGGCCATAAACGAGTAGAGGGGGTCCGGAAAGAATCCGAGGCTGCTGAAGGCGTTTACCCTGCGGACAACCGTCTCCCATCCCTCCTCCCGCAGCTGCCGGGCAAGGCGGTGCGCCCCGTTCTCGGAGTAGTAGCCCCGGTACGGCACACTCCCGACTACCGGAAAGCGCCAGAGCTTCCGCTCGAAGGAGGCGGGCCGGGCGGCGGAGACTACCGAGACGAGGTAGTCACGATCGATCTCGACAAAGGTGGTGTAGTTTCCCGTCGCTTCGAGTCCGAAAAACTCCTCCCCGAAGCTCCGGATAGCCTCGCTCTCGGTGAACAGGGGACGGTACTCCGGGGATCGGCGCGCCGAGCGCTCGAGACTCTGCGCCTTCAACTGGTAGCTAATGAACCCGGCGCCCTGGTTTACGAGGTAGCAGCCGGAGAGGAGGGGAAGCAGAAGGAGAGCCATCCCCGCCGGAAGGAGGGTACCCCCCTGCCAAAGCCGCCTTCCTCGCACATCCCTTCTTCTCAAAAGCAACCACCCTCCTCCATCAAGGTGGGAGGGCGCAACTTGACACCCCCCACACCGGAGCCTACGCTAATGGGTAGACCGCCGCTACCCGGGAGGATACCATCGTGAAGGATCTCAAGCATAGCATGATCAAAGTAGCGATAGCCGTGATTCTCTCAGCCCTCGCTTCATGTGGCGGACCCCAGAGTGTTGAAGAGCCCGAAAGCGTTGAGACACCGGAGCTGCCGGAAACACCGGCGGGAGTCGCGCTTGAGGCCTCGGAGAGCGTGGAGGCGCCGACGGCGGTGGAGGCGGTGGCGGTTTACCTCGCCGGGGAGGTTGTCGTGGTGGCGGGAGGAGACGCCTCGCCCCTCGAAATCGGCGAAAGCCTCGGTGAGGAGTCGGTAATCCAGGTCGGCCCGGACGGCTACGCGGAGATACAGCTCGGGGACCGCGCCCTGCTGCGCCTCGACTCGGATACCGAACTCAGCCTCGAACGGCTCGTTCTCTCGGAAAACGAGATCCAGGCCACCGCCCGGGTCGAGGCGGGCAGTGTTCTCAGCCGGGTGGAGCGGCTCACCGGGAGGGACAGCTTCAACCTCCGCAGCGACGCGGTGGTCGCGGGGGTGCGGGGCACCCGTTTCGAACTGACGGTTTCTCCCGAAGGAGAGAGCACCATTGCCGTGGAAGAGGGCCGGGTCGCCCTCCTCCCCGGGGAGGTGGACATCGAACTCCTCGAACAGGAGTACGGGGAGCAGACGCAACTCCTCGCCGAGCTTGCCCCGGTGGTCGAAGCAAACCAGCAGATCACCTTTGAGTCCGAGGCACTTCGAGAGGTGGGCGACCGGCTCATCGAGACGCTCCGGAACGCCGAGGGTGAGGAGATTCGTCGCGCCTTTGAGAGTGCGGGAGCCTCGTTGGCCGAACAGGTGCCTCCTGCGGACCAGATCAATCCCGAGAGCCTGCGGGAGCTCAGAGAGTTAGGCCGGCAACGGCTCATACCTCTGAGGACCGAAACCCTCCCCACCCTCCTGCCGCTGCGCCTCACAACCGAGCCCTCCTCGGCACAACTCGTTGTCCGGACCCCCTCGGGACGGGAGGTCGGCGGATCCGGACGGTTCGAAGGCGTCTTCGAGCAGGGGGACGAGCTCTCGGTGACCGCGAGAGCGGAGGGGTTCGAGAGCCGCAGCTTCGATATCACCATGGAGGGGGAGCAGGGCTACACTGCCACGATCACCCTTCCGGAGCTCCCGGAGCGTGACGAACCGGATGAGGATGAGGATGAGCAAGAGGAGAGAGGCGAGGCCGGGGAGGATGAAACCGGGGAGGGGGAGGCTACGGAAGTGCCCTCGGTCGAGGAGCGGGAGATAAGCTTTTCCCCCCCTGAGGACCTCGACCTTCCGGAGCCGGTCTTTCTCACCGTCCTCACCCGGCCGGGCCGGGCGCGGATTATTCGTAACGGCTCGACCCTTGGAGAGGGAAGCGCCTTTATCGAGACCGAGGTTGGCGAGCGTATCAGCCTCGAGGCGGAGCTCGACGGATTCCTCCCGGTCCGCCGGACGGTGGAGGTCACTGCCGAGATGGAGCCGGTAGTCGAGATCCGTCTCGAGCCGCAAGTGACCAGCGAGGAGATAGTCGTTGTCACCGAGCCGTCGAACGCGGAGATCTTTTTCGACGGCAGTCGGGTCGGTCGAGGGACGGTTTCGAGAAGCTTCGAGACCGGTGAACAGTTCTCCGTTGTCGCGAGAGCCGAGGGGTACTTCGAGGCGAACAGGACGATAACCGTCCGTCCCGGCTCCGGCGGCACCTACCGCCTTGAGCTCGAGGAGGAGCCGAGGGTTAAGGAAATCACCCTCCTCGCCGACCCGCCGTCCACCCGGATCGAGGTGAACGGAGCGTTTGCCGGCCGGGGCCGCCACACCGCCCGATACGAGTGGGGCTCACAGCTCGAGGTGGAGCTCTCCGCCCCCGGTTATCTCGGCAGCAGCGAGAGGATCACCGTCCGGGAGGATGGGCCGGAGCGCTTCGAGTTCAGCCTCGAGGAGGAACCGGAGTTCGCCACCCTCACCGTCGAGTCCGTACCCGGTGACGCCCGGATCCTCATAAACGGACGAGAGGCGCGGCGAGGCGAACAGGCGCGGGAGTTCGAAATCGGCAGGAGTGTTACTGTTGAGGTGTCCCGTCCCGGCTTCGAGCCCCTCGAGCGGCAGCTTACGATCGAGGAGGACCGGAGACTCGAGCTGCGCCTCGAGCCGGCGCCCGTGGAGGGTGAGGTCGACTACGCCGGGGACCCGCTGGTGCGCGGCTTTGCGGTCGCCGGAGAGGATCTGCTCTTTGCCGACCGGGAGGGACGGATCTACCGCTACACCATCGAGGGAGACGAGATCTGGAGCCACCAGAGCGCCAACGCTCCAAACGAGAACTCGATACCCGTTGTCGGTAACGGGCGGGTCTACCTCACCGGGGCCGCGGAGGCGATAGCTCTCGACCTCGACACCGGTGAGCAACTCTTTCGACTACCCCTGAGTGAGGAGAGCTCCCATCTGTTCGGCCGTACCGTGACGAGCCTCGAGGAGGGTCGGGTTCTTTTTCCGGACAACCAGGGGATACAGCTTCTCAGCGGCGAGGACGGTTCCCTGGTTTCCCGCATCGATATTCCCAACGGGGGTCGCAGCTCCGTGGCTGTGGCCGGCAATGGCGTGCTGGTTGATCAGGACGGGGTCTTCCATATCATCGACCTCGATGATCTCACGGTGGTCGGCACCGTGGAAACCGCTCTGGTCCAGCCGGTAGCCGCTCGTCCCGGAATCGTGGAAAACGTCGCGGTGGCGGTGGACCGGCGGGGTAGAGCCGCCGGCGTGGATCTCGAGGCGGAGGAACTGCTCTGGGAGCGGGAGGTCAGCTCCGGTGGGCTCTTTTCCGACCCCCTGGCCACAGGGGAGGGTGTCTTCTTTACAAGCGACGGGAGCCTCTACGCCCTCGAAGCTCAGACGGGGCGGCCCCTTTTTGAGTCTATCGCCGGTATCACTACCCCACCCGCTGCCGCGGAAGGTTCCCTTTTCGTCGGCAGGGGAACGGAGGTCCTGGAGCTCGATCCTGGAACCGGTGCGGTGCGACGTAGCCTCGACCTGGGAGCTGAGGTGACAGGCCGTCCGGCGATTATCGGAGAGCGGCTGGTGGTCGCTACAGAGGAGGGGAGATTTCTGGTAATCAACAGGACCGGGTGGGTCGCCTCAGACTCGGCGGCCGACGCCGGCGACTAGAATCCCCTGGGAGTCCCTTCGGACTGCCTCGAGGCGGAACCCGACATCCTCTATCGCCTCCAGCGTCCTGCGGGTGAGGTTGCACCCTCCCGAGGCGAGGCGCCAGGCGGGGTTGATCACTTTCATCGGTAGGGCAAGGCGGTTGTTTTCAGGCAGCACATGCTCGAGAAAGAGAAAAAGCCCTCCCGGCTTGAGTACCCGCCGCACCTCCCGCAGTCCTTGATACTGGTCCGGGACCGAACAGAAGACAAGAGTCGAAAGGACGGTGTCGAAACTCCCCTCCTCGAAGGGGAGCGCCTCCGCGGAGCTCTCGGAGAGGTGCGCTTCCTCGAAACAACTCTCCTCCAGACGGGATTGGATCGCCTCGGCGTGCACCGTAATATCCGAGAGCACAATCCGGGAGACCTCGGCACAGGGGAGGTAGGGGAGGTTGGCTCCGGTGCCCGCCCCCACTTCGAGGACCCTGCCCCGGGCTTGGGGGACAAGCCAGCGGCGGTAGCTCCGAAAGGAGGCGCGCTCGAGGGGACGCATGATCGTGTCGAATCCTTTTGCCCAGAGGTCCATCTCACGCCCAAAACTACACAGAAGCGGGCTGCGCGGCTACAGCCTCACCCCCCGGGCGATAGAAAGAGGCTCCCAGGATGCGTTTATGCACGCTCCTGCGTTCCGGTTCTCGAGGTCGAGGGGCGCAACTGTGCGATTTACTCACGGGTGTGATACCTTTGGTAGTGTGGAGCACTGGAACAGTAATACGATGATGGTCACCGGTTTCAGAAGCATATCCGGGGTCTATCAGTTTATACACGCGACGGTTCATGAGGCTGAAAACGGCATCGAGGACGGAAAACTCATCTTCAGTTCCGACGGTGGGACCTACACCATAGACCTCGAATACGTAAGTGCCACCGTCACCTCCCTGAGCCACCGGCTGGTGCTCACCTACCGGTTTCTCTCCCAGGGCGACGTCTTTTCCCGCCTCGCGGGCTCTATCTCCGAGGAGTATCCCCACCTGCTCATGACCCACCTGGTAATCGGCGCAAAGGCCGGAGAGCTGCGACTCAGGCAGATCAAGGGGGGCAAGCTGCTTTACGACCGCACGATGCCGGCGGTAGTCGGCTCCGCGGTTGTTAACGAGCTCGAGTCTGAGCCGTTTCACGGGGAGACCCTCACCTTCAACCTCGAAGACCTCATCGGCCTCACCGAGTCGGAGTTTATCGAGCACCTCGGACAACTGAAGACCCCGGTTTTCAGCGACCCCACCTCCAGCTGATCACGCCTGGCCGCGGCGGGCGTGC